>JAQGOC010000208.1 GCA_028293805.1 Gammaproteobacteria bacterium | reverse complement strand
CGCAAGTCCTCGCGAGGGGCCTGCTTTTGCAAAAATCCGTGACGCAGCTCATTGCCTGCTCAGGGCGAAGCCCAATTGCCGCCACAATGGCGCGATCCCGCGATAAGATGCATTGAAGAGGCTTCATTCGCTCCGAATTGCGAATGAAAAGTACGACATTGGAAATTGACGATTGCGGCAGCGGTAGCATCCAGCCGCCGAACGGTGCACCGTGCGCAAGCTCCAAGCAGGAGGCGCCACCCCGCCTCCGTTTGCCGGCTACCACGGATGCCTCGCGCGAAGCGCTGGACGAGCGGCGGCGTCGCCTGCGGGAAGCGGGCTACTGCATCGATCAGATCAGCGGCGCGGGAACGGAAATCGAGCCGGCCCTGCTCGCCGGCAGCATCGAAGGTTTCGTCGGTTTCGCGAAAGTGCCTCTGGGTGTTGCGGGTCCCGTTCGCGTCCACGGCAGTGCGGCGCAAGGGGATTTCTTCGTTCCGTTCGCGACCAGTGAAGGCACGCTCGTCGCATCCTTTCAGCACGCTTTCAACGCCATGAACCGCTGCGGAGGCGCTGCGGCACTGTGTACCGATGAGCAGGTAGGCCGCGCACCGTGCTTCGAATTTGCCAGTCTCGCAGAGGCCGGGGAGTTCGCCCGCTGGCTGCCGTCACGGCTGTCGATTCTCCAGGAGACCACCGCGGGAACGTCTCGCTACTGCCGCCTGCGAACCTGCCACGCGTCGGTCGTCGGAAACACTGTCTACACGCTATTCGAATTCTCCACGGGGGATGCAGCGGGGCAGAACATGGTCACGTTGTCCACGCAGGCCATCTGCGACCGGCTTCTCGTGGATATGCCGAAGAAGCCTCGCTCGTGGCTGGTCGAGTCCATGCTCTCGGGCGACAAGCGCGCCACCCCGATGGCGTTTCGTGGGGCCCGTGGCCGCAACGTCAGCGCGGAAGTGCTGCTCCCATCGAGGCAAGTCGAGCGCTACTGGCGAACCGACGCCGAAAAAATGGAACATACGTGGCGCCATGGCATTAACGGTGCCGCGCAAACTGGAGCCGTGGGCCTGCAGGGCAATGTCGCCAACGCGCTCGCAGCCTTGTTCATCGCCTGTGGCCAGGATGTGGCTTGTGTAGCGGAAGCGACTACGGCGCTCACGCGAGTCGAGCGCACACAGGCGGGCGAGGTCTACGCGTCGATCACGCTCCCCAATCTGATCGTCGGCACGGTGGGTGGCGGCACCTACCTACCTACCGCGCTCGAATGCCTCTCGATGCTCGGCTGCGCCGGTGCGGGCCATGCCCGAAAATTCGCGGAGATCTGCGCGGTTGTTGCCTTGGCCGGCGAGCTCGCCATTATCGGAGCGATGTCCGGCGGCCAGTTCGCCAGCGCGCATGCGGCTGGCGGACGCAAAGGCATCACTTCTTCGAACAGAGGAAATGGCGCATGACGTCGACCAGCGCGACTGCGACAGCCACGGCTCCCCGGAAACGGCGGCCCGTACGCGAATTCGCCGTACGCTGGTTCGCTCCCCCGCTGGCGCGCTGCGCCTACAGCCTGCTTGGCGGCTCATGGCGCTATGTGACGGAGAACGAAGCCGGGCTCACCGATCTTCTAATGGGCGATCGGCCCGTGGTCGGCGCCTTCCTCCACGCCCGCACCTTCCAACTTCTGCACTACTTCAGCCAACCGGAACGCGGCCGCTGGATGCTGATGTGCTCGAAGAGCAAGGACGGCGACCTGATGACGAGCGTCGAGGAAGGCCTCGGCTATCGCGTTGCCCGCGGCTCCTCGGGAAGCGGTGGCGCACGCGCGCTCGCGGAAATGATCAAGGCACAGCGGGAGGATCGCCACCTCAACTCCTGCCTCGCGGTAGACGGGTCGCGTGGTCCGCGCGGAGTGGCGCAGCTCGGCATTCTCACGCTTGCCCGAAAGACGAACGGGGTGTTGCTACCGGTTGCGGCATCGACGTCGACCTGCTGGGTAAATACTCGGTCGTGGGACCGCACCGTCATTCCCAAGCCGCGCGCCGAGATCCGCATCCTCATCGGCAAACCGATGGACATACCGCCGCACCTCGACGCCGCTCAGGCGGAGGCGTTGCGTGTCACGCTCGAGCAGCGTCTCATCGCAATGCATCTCGAGCTCGATTCACGAACCGGTTACACCGACTCGCAACCGCTACAGGCACCATAAGAGCGTTGGAAGCGGGGTGGAGGCGCCGCTGCGCGAAGCGCCGCTCAGAAGCGCAGGAGGTCGGCGAGGCGGTGCGGATCGACCGGCTTGGTCAGATGATGGTCGAAGCCCGCGGCGTGCGCGCGCTGCTTGTCAACATCTTGTCCCCAGCCGGTAATGGCGATGAGCGTCAGCGCCGCTCCGGAAGCGGACTGACGCATCTTGCGCGCCACGTCGTAGCCGGTCAGCCCCGGCATGCCGATATCGAGAAGCGCCACTTCCGGCTTGAACTCTCCAAATGCCGAGAGCGCCACAGGCCCGTCATGCACCGTAGTCACCTCGTGGCCGTCCAGACGCAGGAGTGCGGCAAGGGTCTCGGCAGAGTCGCGATTGTCGTCCGCGATCAGAATCCGGCGGCTCAAGATCGCAGGCGCGCGCTCCGCGCTGTTGGATACGCCTTGCGGCGCTTCCACCAGCGCCGTGCGCGGCAGACGAACGGTAAACTCGCTTCCGCAACCCAACCCGGCGCTGCCGGCCTCTATCTTGCCGCCGTGGAGCTCGATCAAGCCCTGCGCGAGGGCAAGACCGATTCCCAAACCACCCTCCGACCGGTCCGTAGTGGAGTGTACCTGCGAGAACATGTTGAAGACTCTCGGCAGCGTCGCGGCACTTATACCGATGCCGGTATCCGCCACGCGAATGATGACATCGTCCGCCTCGCACGCCGCGGTGAGCCGGATCTGGCCTTCGGGATCCGTGTACTTCGCCGCGTTCGTGAGCAGATTCGAAAGCACCTGAGCCACGCGCAGCGGATCGGCCGTGAACCGCACGGGCTCCTGCGGTATTTCGACCGAAAGTACGTGGCGTTTGCCATCGATCGTGGGCCGCGCAGTTTCGACAGCCGCATCGATCACGGAGGCGAGCTCCGTAGGCTGCATGCGCAGCGCCAGCGTCCCACGCGTGACCCTCGAAATGTCGAGCAGGTCATCGAGCAGCAACGACATGTGCTGAACCTGACGGTCGATCACATCATGGCTCCAGCGCTTCTGCGCCTCCGTCGCCCCGGGTGCCTTCGAGATCAGGGCGGCCTGCCGGATCGGGGCGAGCGGATTGCGCAGCTCGTGTGCGAGCGTCGCCAGGAACTCGTCCTTGCGGCGGTCCGCATCGCGCAGCGCCGCTTCCGCACTCTCCCGGCTTTCGAGCTCGATCTGATACCACTCGCGCTGTTGGCGAAGCTCGGCTTCGAGCTGTTGTTTCGCGGCCAGCGCAAGGGTCAGCTCCAGTGTCCTCTTCTCGAGGACATGCTTCGTCGCGATGAGGTCGCGCTCGGCCTCTTGAAGCGCAGGCGGGGTGCGCTCGCCGTTCTGGAGGGCAGCGGCTCGAGGCTGCTTCCCGTCTTGATCATGAGTACTCATCTGGCGGCCTCCGTATGCTTCCGCGGCCTTCACGGCATGGACGTACGTCGGCGACAATCCAATGTCTCAGCTGCAGCGCGACAATAGACTTCTGTGGGGCACGCGCGCAACCCTTCACCGTGCCCGCAATTGCGGCGGGAGCGTTGTTTTCCGCCGACAAAGGAGCAGCCGGGCTTGGGGGTTACTTTGCTGCGGCGCTCCTGAAGGGCGATGCGGGACAAAGTGCGCCAGATCCGGCGCAGTATGGCGCGCTGCATTGCTGCTGCGCTGCCGTGAGCCCTGCGCGCAATGTGTATGGCAATGCGCCGGCTTTCCAGTCAAGCTTTCAGGAACATCCCTGGTGCGCCGCTTCTGATGGCCCACTCCGCCGTCTATCGCTCGCCCGTATCCGGGTGGAGCCCGTTCCGTCACAGGACATTTACGGTCATCTGGATCGGTACGGTTGTGTCGAACATCGGCGGGTGGATGTCCGCGGCGGCTTCCGGCTGGCTGATGACGAGCCTCGACTCCAGCCCGTTCGTCGTATCGATGGTGCAGGTTGCCACCAGCCTGCCCCTGTTTCTGTTGGCGATTCCCGCGGGAGCTCTGAGCGATATTGTCGACCGGCGGAAATTTCTCGTCCTAGGCGAATTGTCCATCATGGTAGCCGCTGTCGTGTTCGCCGTACTGGTGACACGACATCTGATCACGCCCGCGAGTCTACTCGTCATGACATTCATCGTGAGTGCCGGCTCTGCCGTGACCGCGCCCGCGTGGCAGGCCATAGTGAATGAGTTGGTTCCGAAATCCGACCTGCCGCCGGCAATCGCCCTGAACAGCGCCGGCATCAATGTCAGCCGCGCGGTCGGCCCCGCGCTCGGCGGCATCATCGTTGGCGCCTGGGGAATCGCCGCGCCTTTTTGGATCGACGCCTTCAGCAATGCCGGCGTGATAGCAGCGCTCCTGGCATGGCATCCGCCGCCGAAGGGGCGAATGCGTCTGCCGCCGGAACGCTTCGGAAATGCGATGCGTGCCGGTCTGCGCCATGCACGCTACAACCCACATCTGACCGCGACGCTGCTACGCGCTGCCGGGTTCTTCTTGTTCGCCAGCGCTTATTGGGCACTGCTGCCGCTTGTTGCGCGCAGCCAGGCCGATAGCGGACCGGCACTCTATGGAATCCTGCTGGGCGCGATCGGTGCCGGCGCGGTGAGCGGAGCGTTCACGCTTCCGTGGATCAAAGGCAGACTGGGCGCGGACCGGCTTCTGGCCGCGGGCTCCATCGGCACCGCGCTCGCGATGCTATTGTTCGGCGCTTCGCACCAGCCGGCGATCGCCGTTACGGCCAGCTTCATTGCCGGTGTAGCTTGGCTTGCGTCTCTGTCGAGCCTCAATGTCTCCGCACAGGTCGCGCTACCCGAATGGGTGCGGGGACGTGGGCTTGCGGTTTTCGTGACAGTGCTCTTCGGCTCCATGAGTCTCGGCAGCATTCTCTGGGGCGAGGTTGCCACGCTGGCTGGAGTGTCGCCCACGCTGTTCATCGCGGCCGCCGGCGCGTTGATCGCGATCCCGCTGACGTGGCGCTGGAAACTGCAGACCGGCGCGGGCGTGGATTTCTCCCCGTCCCTGCATTGGGCGGCTCCCATCACCACTCATGAAGTGGAGCAGGATCGCGGTCCCGTGTTGGTGACCGTGGAATATCGTATCGATCCCAACAATCGCACGCCGTTCCTACGGGCCTTAGGACGATATGCGCACGAGCGTCGCCGTGACGGCGCCTACGACTGGGCCCTGTTCGAAGATCCCGCCCAGGATGGCCGCTTCGTCGAAACGTTCCTCACGGACTCCTGGCTCGAGCACCTGCGTGCCCATGAACGCGTGACCAATGCCGACCGTGTGCAGGAGCAGATCGTCCGCCGATTTTTAGTGGATGGCGCCCCCAGAACGACACATCTCGTTGCCGTGCGGCCGGACGGTTGACGTCTCCCCTAGGCCGCAAGCCGGCGTGCGCACGGCGGCAAGAGGCTCGTAGTTTGCCGGGATCGGCGGACCAGCGAGCGCTGCTATGCAAGCTCGACGGATGACTCGCGACTGAGGTCCTGCGCAAGTGTCTTGCGCGCCTGGCACCGGCGCTTTAGCTAGTACGGTGCGCGTCTATATTCCTTGCTGTCCCGCTCACTACTCCCCCGGTCGATAGGTTGTCTCGATATGCCCTTCGAGCTCGGCGGGATAGAAATAGATCTGGCGGAGATTGCCGCCCGCGTAGCGTTGGGCCTGGTCGAGGAAATGTCTCGATGCGGGATCCCCACTTTCCCCGCCCGCACTCACCGCCCAGGCCCGGACTGTCGGACCGAACTCGACTGCCGCCACGAAGCTATTGCCCAGCGTGCCGTAGTAGCGTTTGGTTCCGGAATAGCGTTTCGCTCCGAACGCCGCGAGCGAGCCCCATTGGGCGGAGGTGAAGGGTACCGGGATGCTGGGCTTCGAGTCGTCGAATGTCTGGACGATGGCACCGTCATTGCGTTGGAAGCGATTGATCTCGCTCCACGGCACTCTCCAGCTCCCAAAGTCCCTGGTGAGCCTGGCGGCCGCCTCGACGAGCGCCAGCAACTTCTGCACATCAGTGGTCCGCCCGGCCATAAAGTCCCACACGGAAATCCCGGCATCTTTTGCCGGCTGCGACGCCAGTGCCCACAGCGCCTCGCCCCAAAACACGGCCAGCGAAGTGGGGACCGAGTCCAGGCCCCAGCGATCATCCCAGGCGCGCAACAGTTCGATCGGTCCGGCAAGCCTTGCTTTCGTTGGATCGTTTTGCGCCAGGCGATCATAGGAATCCACCAGGAGCGGCACCAGCCGCGCGAAGGCAGTGAGATAGGGATCGTACGCCGCCGCAATCAGGGTCTGCGGCGTGAAGTCACGCCGTGCGGTGAGCACGAGCACTGCATGTTGTCCGCGCGGATTCTCGCCTGCCGCGTCCATATAGCGTGGAAAATCGGCCGCCTTGGGACTGTCGGCGCCCGCGGCGGTCCAGGGCCAGTCATTGGTGTTCATGACCCAACCGTTCGCGGGGCTCACCACCTGCGGCAGGCTCGCCAGCGCGTGCAATCCCTTCCAGTCGGTCGCCGGATCGCTGCCGTCCACCGGCTTTCGATAATCGAAGCGGTCGGCGCGCAGCGGCACGAACTGCGGGTGGAGATAGGCGATCTCGCCCTTGGAATCGGCGAATAGGGTGTTGTTGGATGAGTTGGCCCGAAGCTGCGCGACTGCCAGGAAAGCGGCATAGTCGGTCGCCTTGGTGCGCAGGTAAGATTGTTCAAGCGCCGCCACGGGGCGGTTCATCAGCGCAACAGCAATCCACTTGCCGTCGGCCTCCCGCACGATCGGCCCGTGATGCGTGGCATAGGTTGTAAAGTTGCGCGCGGTCATTTTACCAGCGGCCGTGCGGTAGGACAGCGTCACGGTCTTGGTGATAAGAGGGCGTACCTCGTTGCCATACCGATAGGAGCGGGCTCCATTAGGCGTGGTGAGGATCGTTTCAGCGAACTCGTCGACGTTGTCCACACCACTCGAAGTGTGCATCCAACCCGCCTTCGCGTTGAAGCCCTGGTAGATGAAGAACTGCCCCCAGGTCGCGGCACCATAGGCGTTCAAGCCTGCCTCGCTCGTGACTTGCAGCTCGGAGCGAAAAAAGAAACTGGTATGCGGGTTGATGAGCAACAGCGCGTGGCCATCCTTCGTGTGCGCAGGCGCGATGGCAAAACCGTTCGATCCGGGGGGCTCCCGGAACAGCAGGCCCTTCTCGTCGCGTGTCATCGCGATCGGCCGCTTGTCGTAAAAAGCCTGTAACTGCGTGAGCGGCACCTCTTCGATGTCGCCGCCGATGCTGCCCTCCGTGAAGCTCAACGCCATCCAGGGCTCGAACCGCGTAAGCACGCGGGGGTGGACGCTCGGGTGGATTGCGAGATAGCAATTCAGGCCATTCGCCCAAGCCTGCATCAGCGTCTTGAGCCAGGCAGGGCTGCCGGCATAGTCGTCTTGCAGCGTCTGCGGATCGATGAACAGCCGCTGCCGCAAATCCTTCCAGAGCGCACTGTCTCCTTCCGCTTCGGCGAGGCGCCCGAGACTGACCAGATAGTTGCTTTCGACCCGGTTGAAGTCGTCTTCGGCCTGGGCATAGATCATGCCGAACACAGCATCCGCGTCGGCTTTGCCATGGACATGCGCGATGCCCCAATCGTCGCGCGTGATCGTCACCCGCGCGGCCTGCGCCTGGCATCCCATACGCTCCGTTCCCGTTTGCGCACGGACGGGAACGACTGAAACCAAAGAGGAGGCGAAGAGCGACAGCGCAAAAAGCAGCCGGCGCGGGTGTCTCGCGGAGCGCCTGCGAGACATTTAGGCAAGATCCAAGGCGGTCACCGCAATGCATTCGTAAGCCTGCAATTTATCGAACATTTCGCCAGAGCACCACTTTGAGTTGCCGGGCGCATGAGCCCTCTTTAAAGTAATCATGAGTGGCCCCAAGAGAGAACCATGGCGACAGGCTGGGCCGGTGACGGCGCGGTACAAGATCAGATCGACGCAACCGTAAAGGATGGGATCAGCCGTGTGCAGAACCGTCTGCCTCAGGGTCCCGGCCTGACTCACTGTGCGGAATGCGGCAACCCGATTCCGGACGCGCGCAGGAATGCCGTCCCCGGTGTTCGGCTGTGCCTGTCCTGCCAGCAGGCCCATGATCGCGAAGAGGCGCAGTTCAGCGGGTACAACCGGCGCGGCAGCAAGGATAGCCAGCTCCGGTGAAGCTTTCGCGCCGGCCGTAGGAACAATCCGACGCGCCCGCGGGGGAGGCGCTGCTGGTGAGATGCAGCGCGAAGCCTCACTGTTTCTACGATTGAACATCCTCCAAGGAGAGGCTCATGAATCTCCGTCGAAAAGCCCTGTTAGCCGTCGCGACATCGATCGCATCCATAGCAGTTGCAGTCGCCCAGGCACCGCCCCCGCCGGATACTTCCCCCGCCGCGGCCTCGAGCCCACATCAGCGACAGAGTACGCAGACGCAGGCTCCGGAGGCTCCGCCCGCCAATGGCGCTGAACCGACAGCGGCTTCCACACCGCACCAGCAGCAGACAACCAGCGGCAAGGCCGGCCATAAGCAGGCGATGAAAGACTGCATGACCCGAGAGCAGGCGGACCACACCGGCATGTCGATGGCCGACGCCAGAAAAAGCTGCAAGCAGCAGCTCAAAACCAACAGCCAGAAGTGACCGGCTGACGGGCAGAGCGCTGGACCCGTCGTCGATGTCGACAGGTCCAGCGTCATGGGCGCGCTCCAACCCGCTCCTGAGCGTGCCTGAGGTCGACTTCGAGTCGACCTCAGCGCGAGCGCGCGGGGCCTAAACAGTCGTGCCGGGCCGCGCTCGGACTTTCCTGCCAATACGAACTCCGACGCGCTTACCGATACCCGCAAATGTGGCGTTGCGCTCCTCTACGGCGAGCTGCTTCAGACTGTTCTTGTCACGTCACCTGGCGCATCGCTGCATACCGGAGTGCTACGATAATAAAAGCCTGCGCACACGAATCCGGAGTATCCGATGGAAGTTACAAAGCTCGGCGTCTGGGCCGCAACCGACGGCTTCTCCGCGGCGGAGGCGTCCGCCTTCGCCAAGCGCATCGAAACCTTGGGCTATGGCGCACTGTGGACTCCGGAGGCGGTGGGACGCGAGGTATTTTCCGCGGCCGCCTGGCTCTTAGCTAACACGAGCAGTCTGATCGTCGCCAGCGGGATCGCCAACATCTACGCGCGCGATGCGTTCTGCGCGGCAGCCGCGCAGAAGGGACTCAACGAGCAGTCCGGCGGCAGGTTTCTGCTGGGCCTGGGTGTCTCGCACGTGCCTCTCGTGCGAGACCTGCGTCAGCATGAGTATGGAAAGCCCGTCACCACCATGCGTGCCTATCTGCACGCAATGGCAGGTGCTCCCTACAAGGCGGTTCCGCCCGCGTCCCCGCCGAAGACCGTCCTCGCCGCGCTTGGGCCCAAGATGCTCGAGCTCTCCGCGGAACTGGCCGACGGCGCTCATCCCTACAACACCACACCGGAGCACACGCGGCAGGCACGTACCATCCTGGCCGCGGACAAGCTTCTGTGCGTCGAGCAGGGAGCCATACTCGAAACGGACCCTGCCCAGGCGCGTGCCCTCGGCCGAAAGTTTCTGTCCATCTATCTGGGCCTGCCCAATTACGTCAACAATTGGAGGCGCCTGGGTTACACGGAGACGGACTTTGCAGGCGGCGGATCGGATCGATTGATCGACGGGGTGCTCGTCTGGGGTGACGAGAAGGCGATCCGCGCGCGCATCGACGAGCATTGGCAGGCGGGCGCGGACCACGTCTGTGTGCAAGCTATCGGTCCCAACGGACTGCCCGATGAGCGTCTACTCGGTCTGCTGGCGCCGGGTCGGGGCGGCGGCATTTGACTGGCCGAAGTGAGCCCGCATGAGTATTGTGGACGTTAGTTCTGGCACTCCCCAGGAAACCCGGATGAGCCTGTGCTTAGCGACCTGAGACGCCGCCTCGATCGGCGGCGGGGCGCGTGCCTCCTGATCGCGATCAAGGAACGCGCGCACTGCAAAACACGACTTGCGGAAGTGCTTCCGCCGGGGGCACGCATCGAGCTCGTACGATCGATGCTTACGGCCGTGCTCGCTGCCGCGGGTGGTGCGCAGACGGTGCATCAAATCATGGTGATCAGCCCGGAGCGAGACCTGGTTCCCGCCGAGTTCCCGGTGCTGGCGGACACGGGCGAGTCCCTCAACAGTGCGCTGTTACAGGCTCATACGTTGCTGCGCGAATTCGGTTGCGCAGAAGTGGTGGTATTGCCGGCAGATCTGCCGAAGGTCACCGCAGCGGAAATCGACGATCTGGTGCGGGCCGGCCGGACCGGCGGCTTTGCGATTGCGCCTGATGCCGCCGGAGCAGGGACCAACGCGCTGTGCCTCGCAACGACGCTTCCCTTTCGTTTTCAGTTCGGTCCCGACAGCCATCGATTGCATTTGCGGGAGGCACAACGCATGGGCTTGAGTCCGCAAGTGGTCCGCCTCCCCGGGCTGGAATTCGATCTGGATTCGCCGGCAGACCTCAACCTGCTCCAAGGACAACAATGGCTCGCGCGACTTCGGGCCTGAGCTCCCTGCTGAGCGCCGCCGCGGCGGGCCGCCGGCCCGATCCGGCCGTGGCGCTGGCATCGCTGCCGCAGGTGCCGGCTGCCGAGCTCCTGCCGGCCGCCGAGTCACTCACCCTGGCCGGCTTCGCGGAAGCGGTCACCTACTCCCGCAAAGTGTTCGTTCCGCTAACGCAGCTGTGTCGGGACGTCTGCCACTACTGCACTTTCGCGAAAGCGCCTCGACACCTCCGAGCGGCCTACCTCACGGCGGATGAGGTGCTCGCGATAGCGCGTGCGGGCAGTGCGGCAGACTGTAAGGAAGCACTGTTCACTCTCGGTGACAGACCCGAAGAGCGCTACAAAGCGGCGCGTACCGCTCTCGATGCCGCGGGGGCGGAGAGCACGCTGCAGTACCTGGAGCGCATGGCCAAGCTCGTACTGGAGCAGACTGGGCTGCTCCCCCATCTGAACCCCGGCATCATGGACACTGTGGATTTGCAGCGGCTCCGGCCGGTAAGCGCGTCGATGGGATTGATGCTCGAAAGCGCTTCGGACCGCCTGTGCGAGCGAGGGGGTCCGCACTTCGGTTCTCCCGACAAGCTACCGGCCCGGCGGCTAGCGACGCTCCGGGCAGCGGGCGAGCTGGGTGTTCCGATGACGACGGGCCTGCTGATAGGCATTGGCGAAACGCGTCGCGAGCGCATCGAGTCGCTGCTCGCCCTGCGCGAGATCCAGGACGCGCACGGCCATCTGCAGGAACTCATCATCCAGAATTTCAGAGCCAAGCCCGGCACCAAAATGGCCGCGGCGCCCGAGCCGGCCCTGGAAGAGCATCTGTGGACGATAGCGGTGGCGCGGCTGGTGTTTGGTCCGCACATGTCGATTCAGGCGCCGCCGAACCTGCAGTCCGGGGAGCTGAGCAGCCTGGTGCGCGCCGGCATCAACGACTGGGGCGGCGTATCGCCGGTGACACCCGACCACGTGAACCCTGAGGCGCCCTGGCCACATCTTTCGGATCTTGCGCGCTCCACTAACGCCGCCGGAAGGAATTTGATCGAGCGCCTGGCCCTGGTGCCGGCTTACGCAGCGCGGCCCGAGTTTTGGACAGATCCCGCCATCACGCCGCGTGTGCGCCGATTGAGCGACAGTCGTGGCTTCGCGCGGCCGGACCGCTGGTACGCCGGCTCAGGCTCCGAGTTGCCCGCGATTGCGGCGCGCTGGTCATCGAACGCTCAGGCAGTGAAGGCTGACAGTTCGACCGCTCCTGGCTACAGCCACGTGGCGTTGAAGCGCCCCAGGCACACCTCGCGAATGGACGCGATCATCAACGCAGCGCGCGCGGGGCACGCGTTGGGCGAGGCGGACATTGTGTGCCTCTTTAATGCTGAAGGCCGCGACCTGGATGCCGTGATTTCAGCGGCGGACCAGCTGCGTCGCGAATCGAGCGGCGACACGGTTACCTACGTCATAAACCGGAACATCAACTACACGAATATCTGTCTGTACCACTGCGGCTTCTGTGCGTTTTCGAAGGGCCGCGGGTCCGCGGATCTGCGTGGCCCCGCCTACAACCTCGACCTCGACGAGGTGGCGCGCCGCACGGCCGAGGCGGCGGCCGCCGGCGCGACCGAGGTGTGCCTGCAAGGCGGCATTCATCCGAGCTTCACGGGCGAGACCTACTTGAATATTGTCCGCGCCGTCAAGGAGGCGGTGCCGTGGATGCACGTGCACGCCTTCTCGCCATTGGAAGTCAAACATGGCGCGAGCACTCTCGGCCTTCCGCTTGCCGTTTATCTGGAAAAGCTGCGGGACGCAGGCCTCTCGACTTTACCGGGTACTGCCGCCGAGATTCTGGACGATGAGATCCGCGCCATCATCTGTCCGGATAAGCTAGGTACGGACGAATGGTTGGAAGTGATCGGCACGGCCCATGAAGTAGGCCTGCGCACGACGTCCACCATAATGTTCGGGCACGTGGAGCAGCCTGTTCACTGGGCCCGGCATCTGCACCGCCTGCGCTCGCTCCAGGCCCGGACAGCGGGAATCAGTGAATTCGTGCCCCTGGGCTATGTGCATATGGAAGCACCGTTGTGGCGTAAGGGACGGACGCGCTCCGGTCCTACTTTTCGCGAAGCCGTGCTCATGCACGCCGTACCCAGGCTCGTGTTGCATCCACTGATCACCAACATCCAGACGTCCTGGGTGAAAATGGGTGCGTCGGGTGCCGCGGTGTGCCTGGACGCGGGGGCCAACGATCTGGGCGGAACACTTATGAATGAGTCGATTACCCGGGCGGCCGGCGGTGTACACGGGCAGGAGCTCGATGCCGCACAACTGCAAACGTTGGCGCGCGGGATCGGCCGACCAACACGTCAGCGCACGACGCTCTACGGGACCCTCGGCGAGGTATCGGCAATGCGGGTGAACGGCTTGCAACCCTCGCCCGCAGCGTCCGCGTTGGCAACGGCCAACTGATTGGCGAGCCGCAAAGAGGACAAGCGCGTTGCTGCAATTAGGTTACAAGGCTTCCGCGGAGCAATTCGGGCCGACCGAGCTGCTCGACTTCGCGATTCTCGCCGAACGGCGGGGCTTCGATTCCGTTTTCATCAGTGATCATTTTCAGCCGTGGCGCCACTCAGGCGGCCATGCACCGTTTTCGATCGCTTGGCTGGGTGCGCTTGGCGCGCGCACAGCGCGCATCATCATGGGCACGAGCGTGCTCACCCCGACTTTCCGCTATCACCCCTCCGTGGTTGCACAGGCCTTTGCTACGCTGGGCGCGATGTTTCCCGAGCGTGTGATTCTCGGTGTGGGCACGGGAGAATCGCTCAACGAAGTGCCCCCGCTAGGCATGGCGTGGCCCGAACCGAAGGAACGTACGGCGCGCCTCAAGGAGGCATTGGCGCTCATCCGGCAGCTCTGGAGCGAACAGCGAGTGAGCTTCCAAGGCCAGTACTATCGCACCGAGAAAGCGACTATCTACGACAGGCCCAAGGTGATGCCGCCGCTCTACGTCGCGGGCGCGGGACCGGTAATGGCCAAATATGCCGGTCAGTTCGCGGACGGGTTCATCTGCACCAGCGGTAAGGCGCCCGAGTTGTATCGAGATACCCTGCTGCCCAACGTGGCGGCAGGCGTCCAGGCGGCCGGCCGCAAGCCGGAGGACGTCGGGATGATGATCGAGATGAAGGTGTCCTTCGACAAGGATCGGCAGCGCGCGCTGGAGGACACCCGGCATTGGGCGGCGTTGGCGCTCTCGCCGGAGGAAAAAAGCTCGGTCGAGGATCCGCTCGAGATGGAACGTCTCGCTGATCAGATTCCGGCGGAGCGCGCGGCCAAGCGTTGGCTCGTCGGTACCGACCCGGATGAGCACGTGGAGCAGCTTCGGCCGTACATCGAGATGGGCTTCCGGCATCTCGTGTTTCACGCTCCGGGGCCCGACCAGGCGCGCTTCCTGAATCTGTACGCCGACGAGGTCCTGCCCAGACTGCGTGCGGCGTTTGCCTGAGCCTGCCACGCCTTTGGCGCTGAGTTGCGCACCCGAGCTGCGCCTCGTCGCATTACCCGATTTTCCGCAGGTGGGCAGCGGCGACGATCTGGCCGCTTTCACCCTGGCGGCGTTGACACGCGGCGGTTTGCAGTTGCGGCCGGACGATGTGTTGGTTTTTGCGCAGAAGGTGATCTCCAAGGCGGAAGGGCGGCGCATCGATCTCGCCCAGGTCGCGCCCAGTGGGAGAGCGCTCGAGTTGGCCCAGACCGTGCAGAAGGATCCGCGACTCGTGGAGCTGATCCTGCGCGAATCGCGCCGCATAGTCCGCGCAGCCCGGGATGTCCTGATCGTCGAGCACCGGCTGGGGCTGATCATGGCCAACGCAGGGATCGATCAATCCAACGTCGCCGCGCCCGCCGACGGTGAATTTGCTTTGCTGCTACCCGAAGACCCGGATGCGAGCGCCGTCCGCTTGCGTGACCGGCTTCGTGCCCTGACCGGCTGCGAGCCGGCGATCGTGATCAGTGACAGCTTCGGTCGTCCGTGGCGCATGGGCACCGTTGGCGTGGCGATCGGTTGCGCGGGGTTGCCCGCAACTCTCGACCTGCGTGGTCAAGCGGATCTGTTCGGGCGTCCTCTGCGGGTCACCGTCGTCGGTCGCGCCGATGAAATCGCGTCCGCCGCCTCGTTAGTCATGGGACAAGCGAGCGAGGCACGCCCGGTCATTCTGGTCCGGGGACTCGCGTCGCGAGCACCGCATCAGCCCGCCGCCGCTCTCATTCGCCCACAACAACAGGATCTTTTCCGATGACCGGACATGTCGTGGCCCTATGCGGGGGCGTCGGCGGCGCCAAGCTCGCACACGGCCTGGCAAGCGCGCTGCCACCGGAGGAGCTCTCGATAATCGTCAACACCGGCGATGACTTCCAGCATCTGGGCCTCAGCATCGCGCCCGATCTGGATTCCGTGATGTACGCCTTGGCGGGATTATCCGATCCGGTCAGAGGCTGGGGACGGCGCAAGGAGACCTGGACTTTCATGGAGGCGCTCAGGGGCCTCGGTGGGGAGAGTTGGTTTCAGCTCGGCGACGGCGACCTGGCCGTGCACGTGGAGCGCAGCTGGCGGCTCGCCCGCGGTGCGACATTGAGCGAAGTCACGGCTCACCTGTGCAGGGCTCTTGCCATCACTGCACGAGTGCTGCCGATGAGTGACGACCCAGTGGGCACGCGCGTGCTGACTGCGGAGGGATGGTTGGACTTCCAGGAATACTTTGTTCATCAGCAATGCCGGCCGGCCGTGCGGGACTTCATGTTCGCCGGGGCCGAGCTGGCGCGCGCGCAGCCGGATGCGCTGGCGGCCCTCGAGCGCCGCGATCTGCGGGCCATCATCATCTGTCCCTCCAACCCTTTCGTGAGTGTCGAGCCGATTCTCGCCGTACCGGGCATCCGGTCCGCCATGCGACGATCCCACGCACCCGTGGTTGCCGTCACGCCCATCATTGGCGGCAAGGCGATCAAGGGCCCGGCGGCCAAAATGATGGCGGAGCTGGGACTCGACGTGAGCGGGGCAGCGGTCGCCCAGCGTTATGCGGACCTCATCGATGGCTTTGTCATCGATCGGGCGGATCCGGTTCCGGCGCCTCTGCCGGGCATCACGTTCTTCAGCGCCGCAACACTCATGAGCACGGTCGAGGACCGCCGCGAGCTCGCTCGCACGGTGCTGAGAGCTGCCGATACACTTGTCGCGTAATCACGATCACGGGCGTACTGTAGGCCTTCTGCGGTCAGGGCCGGGTTCGTACGAAGTGGAGGACATCATGGCGGAATCGAGTAGCTCCAGCGAGCTTCCGGGTTGGATCAAAGATCACTTGTCGCGTTATCTCGCCACCAACGGCGAAGACGGGTATCTCTGGGACGCCAGCCTCGGCGGCGGCACCGGAATGGTGCCAACCCTGTTGCTCAGCACTGTCGGCCGCAAGTCCGGACGAGTCCTGACTCTGCCGCTGATCTTCGGCCAATCGGGCCCCGACTATGTCGTGGTCGCCTCCAAGGGCGGAGCACCGGCGCACCCCGCCTGGTACCTCAACCTCGAGGCCAACCCGGAAGTGCAGGTGCAGGTCAAGGCCGACAAGTTCACGGCGCGCGCGCATACCGCGACTGGTGCCGAGCGGGCGACACTGTGGCCAAAAATGGTGGAGATCTACGCGCCCTATGCGGACTACCAGAAGAAGACCGATCGGCAGATTCCGGTGGTCGTGTTGCAACGGGCCTGAGGCCCGTTGGTCAGAAGTTCCCGCGCATGGCGGCGGATCGACCCGCGACGTCGGTGAGCGCTCGGCCGCAGGCCCGAGAGTGCAACGGGCCCGGGAACGCCTGCGGTCTCAATGAGGGCTCGCGCCGCCTGGAGCGGGCGCGGACGCGCCTCTGATTCGCGGCAGCACCTCCTTGCCGTAAAACTCCAGCACCTTCTGTTGGTCGGGCTGGCCAGAGTGGATGTTGACGATGGTGGCGCCACTGTCGAACAGCTTCCTGATCGCTTGAACGTGTGCGGCCGGATCCGTACTGACGGTCCAGTCCCCGTAGACCTTCGGTAATGGCAGCTCCGCCTGGGCCTGGCGCTCGATCTGCGCCGGGTCCGGGATGTTGTGGTAGCCCTTGAAGGCCTTGGGGATGAAGTTCCAGAGTTTGGCTGCTGTCTGAGCGTCAGCCTGCTCGCCGACCACCACGAATGCTTCCACGAGCACGGGCATTTCGTCGGGGTTCTTCCCGGCGGCGCGCGCTCCGCTTTGCCACTCGCTCTTGGATTCCTTCCAGGTCTGCGGATCGGTAATGAGGCCATCGCCGTGCTGGCCGGCAAGCTTCATCGCCTTCGGACCATTCGCGGCGAGCAGCAGCGGAATCGGCTTTGCCGGCGGGTCGTACAGCCTGCCGCTCACCGTGTAGTGCGTGCCTTTGTGTTGTAACGGATTCCCGGTCCAGAGCTGCCGAATGATGGTCACGGCCTCGATGAGCCGATCCCAGCGTTCGCGCCAGGCCGGCCATTGTCCGGTCGCGGCCTGCTCATTCAACGCCTCACCCGAGCCGAGGCCGAGAAAAATGCGACCCGGATAAAGCTGGCTCAAGGTCGCGAACGCCTCGGCGACCACTGCCGGGTGATAGCGCAAGGTGGGGCACGTGACGGTCGGCCCCATCCAGGCGCGGTGAGTCTGCTGTCCCAGCGCGCCAAGCGTGATCCATGCCTCTCCGGCGTGCCGCTCGTTTGCCTGCCAAGGCTGGAAGTGATCGCTCGTGGCCAGAAGATCAAAGCCGGCCTGCTCCGCAGAGGCTCCCAGGCGGACTAATTCCGTAACCGGAAACTGCTCATGGGCCAACATGAAGGCAACCATGCCCCGACGCAGCGATGCGGAATGGTGTGTCGTGGATGCTGCGCCCGCAACGCTTGCGGGGCCGGCGCCACCGGCACCCGCCGCTACCCCGCCGCCACTGCCCACCGCTGCCTCGCTTACGGCCGACAGTCCCGCGCCGGAGGCGGCCAACAGCGCGCCCGCCGATTTCAACATGTCACGCCGACCCAGACCGGCGAAGCTGTCGCCGGGGAAAGCTGCGGATTCGTTGGACATTGAGGTTCCTCCTGGTTGAACCGTCGTTCGCACGTTTCGTGCCGCCGCGGGCGCTGCATTGTGAGGAGGCTCGCGGCCCTCATATCTACCGAATGGCTCAACGTGCGCTTTTTTCGGCGGCCGGTCAGGCATTCGCGAACGGCTACGCCTACGAATCCGATTTCATTTCTGCAGCGGACGAGGCAGTCCTCGTTCACGAGATCGAACGCCTGCCGTTGGCCCAGGCACAGTACCGGCAGTACCTCGCCAAGAGGCGCATAGTCAGCTACGGCGGACGGTACGACTATTCGGCGCGCCGGCTGGACTCGGGTGAGCCCATCCCTCCATTCCTGCTTCCGCTGCGCGCTCAGGTGGCTGCCTGGAGCGGCTGCGCCGCCGAGAGCTTCACGCACATCCTCGTGGCCGAATACGCGCCCGGCACGCAACTCGGGTGGCACCGCGACGTATCCGACTTCGAGGTCGTCGCCGGAATATCCCTGCTGAACGCGTGCCGCATGCGTTTCCGACGCTACCCGCCGAAGGTTCGCGAGAAGTCGCTCGCCATCGAGATCGAGCCGCGTTCGATTTACCGGCTCCAGGGCGCGGCTCGCTGGGACTGGCAGCACAGCGTGCCGGCGGTGCCCGCACTTCGATACTCGATTACGTTTCGCACTTTGAGAGCCCGTTGATGAGCCTGCGCGTGCCGCGTGCCCGGACGGTTCATTGCGCGGCGCATCCATTCGCGAGTTGGAAAAGACTCGCCGCCCTTTAGGAATTGCGGCCGGCAGCCTCTTCATTGCCGCCAATCCGATATCGCGCGATGATGCGGCCCGACGCGGGAGCGAGAACCTTGAGGTACGATGAAAATTCTGGTGGTGGAAGACCTGGCGCGTCTCGGCCTGCTCCTGAAGCGGGGTTTGACCGATGCCGGTTATACCGTCGGCTGTGTTGGCAGCTGCAGCGACGCACGGGATGCGCTCTGCGAGGCCAGCTACGATGCCATCGTTCTCGACCTTGGTCTGCCCGACGGTGACGGGCTGGACCTGCTCCACGAATGGCGCAAGAGCGGTTTCAACGAGCCCGTCATCATTCTCAGCGCACGCGATACCGTACAGGACCGCATCAAGGGCCTCGATGTCGGCGCCGATGACTATCTGCCAAAACCATTCAGCCTGGACGAGCTGTTGGCACGCCTGCGCTCGCTGCTGCGGCGGCAGTCGAGCGTCAAGGACACGGTGCTCGAACACCGTGGCATTCGTGTCGATCTGGCAGGCCGGACGGCGCAATTCAACGGCGTGCCGGTCAATTTGACCAGCCGCGAGTTCGCCCTTCTCGAGATCTTCATGCACAACGCGGGCCGCATACTCACGCGCATGCTGATCTGCGAGAAGGTCTGGTCATCCCCGTACGAGATGGATGCCAACCTGCTCGATGTGTACATGAGCAAGCTGCGGGCGAAGTTCGAGCCCACGGACGGCAAGGCGCTGTTCAAGACCATACGCGGCGTGGGCTATCAGCTGCGATGAGATCCATCGGCGCCAGACTTTCGCTCTGGTATGCGGCCGCTGCCACGACGACTCTTGCCATACTGTTCATAGCCGGCTACTACCTGCTCGAAACCTACCTGATCCACGGCCTGGACCTGCTGAACCAGTCCGAGTTCAACCAGATCAAGGCGCGCCTGGGCCCGGATTACCGGCTCTTGAGCCCTGCCGTCATCGACCAGCGCATTCGCGAGACGACCGAATACGCCTCCGTACTGTTCTACATCGACATCCACGGACGCGACACCGGCACGATCTTCTATTCCACCAATCTGCATGGAAAATCGATCCCGGACGTCAAGGGCGAACGCAAGTACGACCTCGATTGGGGCAGCATCGGTCTGTTGCGCGTCGGTGAGTTTCTCCTGTCTCCCTACGATGTGATGATTGCCACCTCGGAAACTCAGGTTCAGGACGTCATGGAGGGTTATGCCGAGGTCGGCGCCGGTCTGCTGGCGATCATGTTGGTCATGAGCGTCGTCATCGGTCTCGGGTTGAGTCGGCTCGCGCTGCGGCCCGTGCGGCTCATCCGCGAAACCGCGAGCCGCATCGGCTCCGATAATCTGAGCGAGCGCATCGCCGTGCCGCAGGTTCATGATGAGATCTCCGAGCTGGCGTTGCTGCTCAACGCCATGTTCGACCGGCTGGAGGATTCGTTCAAGCACGTGCGGCGCTTCGCTGCCGATGCCTCTCACGAGCTGAAGACTCCTCTGTCGCTCGTCCGCCTGCACGCCGAGAAACTGCTCGCCTCCGGCGCTCTCGATTGCGAGAACGAGGAGGAACTGCTGACCATTCTCGAGGAAGTCACCCGCCTCAACGCCACCATCGATGAGTTGCTGTTCCTGTCGCGCATCGAGGCGCGCAGCATTACGCTGGAGCTCGCGCCGCATGACCCTACAGCACTCCTGGCCACTTTCAGCATCGATGCGCAGGTGCTGACGGAAGCGCGCGGCCTGCGTTTTTCTGCATCGCACGCAGGCCAGGGGAAAGCGATCTATGAGCCTCGCTGGCTGCGTCGCGTGTTACTCAACCTTCTGAGCAATGCGGTCAATGCCTCGCCTCCTGGCGGGCAAATCCGCTTGCGCTCCACACTGGACGGCTCGCGGTGGCGAGTCAGTCTCGAGGATGAGGGAACCGGGGTTCCCCTCGCGGAGCGCGAGCGCATTTTCGATCGCTTCATGCGCCTGAAATCAAGCGCCGCTGCGAGTCAGGAGGGCAGCGGCCTGGGACTGGCGATCTGCCGGGGCATCATCGGCCTGCATGATGGCCGGATCTTCGCAGAGGCGGGCAGCGATGGACGCGGCCTGCGCGTGGTGTTCGAAATTCCGGCCGAGCCGGCCGCGGCACACGCCCCGCTCAGCCTGAATGCGCCAGCCACAACAGCGTCAGCGTGATCGTGATCGCCCCGCCGATGCGAGTCGCAATCTGTGCAAACGGCATCAGTTGCATGCGATTCGCGGCAGTCAGGATCGCGACATCGCCGGTGCCGCCCTGTCCGGCACGACAGGCGATTACGATGGCCGTGTCGATCGGATAGAGCTTGATCCAGCGGCCCACGAAGAAACCCGTGCCTACGAGCGTGACCACGGTAGCCACGATGGTCAGGAGATTCGGTAGCGCAAAGGCGGCTACGAGTCTCTCCCACGGCGTCAGCGCCACGCCGATCGCGAACAGCAGCGGATACGTAACGCCGCGGCGGAAGAACTGGTAGACAACATAGGCGCCCTGTTGCAGCTGGGGTGGCACGGCTTGGGCGAGTTTGACCAGCACCGCGAGCAGCAGCATCGCCACCGGCGCAGGCAGCCGGAATGTCTGGAAGCAGATCAGACCCAGCAGATACAACGTAATCACGAGCAGCCCGGCCCCGGCGATGTGCGTCACATCGACCTGTATCGGCGCGTCCTCCGCTTGCGTCGTGAGGTCGTCGTTTCCGCCCGGTTGCAGCCGGCCATCGCCGGACAGGTGGGGAAAGCGGCGGCCCAGGAAATTCAGTATGCCGGCAAGCAGAATGGCTGTCAGGCTGCCAAACATGACGGGAGGCAACACCTGCGCGAACACTTCGCCCTGGGGCTGGTGCCAGAGCTGTCCATAGCCGATGGACAGGGGGATCGCGCCTTCGCCGACTCCGCCCGCCATCACCGGAATCACAATCATCAACAGCGTATGCCGCGCACCGAGTCCCAGCGCGGCGCCCACCGCCGTGCCGACCAGCATGGCGGCGATGGAAGCGGCCGCCATCGGCACGAACAACTTGAGAAAACCCTTGATCAGGACGGTACGGTCCATGCTGAGGATGCTGCCGACGATCACTGCGGCGATGAACAGATACAGGAAATTCGTCGCCTTCGTGAACTCGGTGACGGCGGTGACGACCGTGCCGGGTATCAGGTGATGGAACACCAGGTACGAAGGAACGAAGGTGGCGAAAATCGCCGCGCCCCCGATCTGATTCACGACCGGAATGCGCTGGCCGAGCTCGGCGCAGGTAAAGCCGAGCACGGCCAGAACCCCGATCATCATGTTGATCTCGGTTGGCACCTTGCCGCTGGCCACGAAATAGGCCAGTACCGCGAGCAACAGCAGGTGTACGGGCAGCGGCACGATACCGATGCGCACTTCCATTATCCGCCACCAGGCCTGCGGCCACGCGCGCGATGCTTTGCTTACAGCCGCGTTCGGACCATCGCGATCGGACGCTTCGGTGTGTGCTCTCATTGACGCATAGCCAGTCGCATTGATGAAGTGAGCCAGTAGTATACGGGAACACGCAGCGAAAACAGGATGGTGCGCGGCGCACCGGGAGTAAGCGGAATTTCATCCAGAATTCAGTTGTATTTAAGGTTCGTGATCTAGGATTGCGCGCTTGCGCCGCATGACTTCGATCCATCTGACGAGGGGGAAATCCATGGGAACACTTGTGAGATTCGCGTGTGTTGCGGTCCTGGCCACCGGGGCCTTCATGGGGCCGTCGGTCGCACCGGCGGCGGCGCCCGCACATCCAAAGAACTGGACACCGCCGGCTACAAAAATCTATGCGCAGAAACTCGCCGACGAGATCATGGCCGCGCACCCTGAATTGATCAGCGTAACCTTCCATGGCATTCCCCCGGGCCAAACCGACGCCTACACGATGTTTGCCGGATCGCTCCCGGATCGCATCGGAAACGTGGACGATCCGGACGACGTCGACATCAGCAAGAAGGGCATCACCATTGTCGATCCTCGCTGGCACCGCACAAACGATACTGTGAAGAAGTTCGTGATGATGCTGCCGCTGCGGGACGTATCCGGTGAAAATGTTGGCGAGATTGTCATCGCCTACAAGAATCCTCCGGACAGCGGCAAGACCGAGGAGGACTTCTTTCTCGCCTCAACCCGCCTGCGGGACGGCTTGATGAGGAAGATTCCGAGTTACCCCGCCTTGTTCGCGGCAGCCAGGTAAACGGAACGTGTATTGTCCCGTCACCTGCAGGGGGGGACCTGGAGGCTACGGGTCGTGAGCTCTGGCAGCCCGACAGTCATTTTGCAGAAGGCGGGCGGGCGATCAGTTCCCGAATTCGATTGCCGAGCGTTGCCATGACAAATGGCTTGGTGAGCAATTCCATGCCTGGCTCCAGGTGGCCGTTGCCGACCACGGCGTTTTCGGCATACCCCGTAATGAAAAGAACCTTCAGGGTGGGTCGGGAAACACGCGCAGCGTCGGCGACCTGGCGACCATTTACGCCGCCGGGCAGTCCGACGTCGGTTATCAACAGATCGATGCGCATGTTGGATTGCAGGAGCCTGAGCGCCGTGGGCCCGTCCGCCGCCTCGAGCGGGACATAGCCGTTTTCGAGCAGGACGTCGCGGATGAGCATGCGGATGGTCGGCTCATCGTCGACCACGAGCACGGTTTCGCCATCCCCGCGCTGCGCCAAATGCGGAGTTTCGTCTGCCCCCTGTTCGTCGATCGCGCCCGGATGGCGGGGCAGGTAGAGGCACATCGTCGTGCCGCGGCCGAGCTCCGAGTAGATCCGCACCTGGCCGCCGGACTGACGCGCGAAGCCATAGACCATGGACAAGCCGAGTCCGGTTCCTTCACCGAGAGGTTTGGTGGTGAAGAAAGGATCGAAGGCGCGTTCGATGACGACCGGCGACATCCCGGTGCCGGTGTCGGTCACGCATAAAGAGATGTACTGTCCCGCCGGAAGATCCCGCTCCTGGGCTGCGCGCTTGTCGAGCCACTTGTTTGCGGTTTCAATGGTGAGTCGTCCGCCGTCCGGTGCCATCGCGTCGCGTGCGTTGATGCACAAGTTCAGGAGCGCATTCTCCAGCTGCGACGGATCTATTTTTGTCGGCCAGAGCCCGCCTGCCCCGACCACTTCCAACTCGACCGCCGGTCCAACAGTGCGACGGATCAGCTCCTCCATGCCGTTGATCAGCCGGTTGACGTCCGTGGGCTTTGGATCGAGGGTCTGTCGCCGGGAGAATGCAAGCAATCGCTGGGTCAGGGCCGCGGCCCGCCGCGTCGAGTTCTGCGCGGCGACGATGTACCGCTCGACGTCATTCAGGCGTCCTCGCTTCAGCAGCGCACTGATGACTTCCACGCTGCCGCTGATTCCAGCCAGCAGGTTGTTGAAGTCGTGGGCAATGCCACCGGTGAGCTGGCCCACCGCTTCCATTTTCTGAGACTGGCGCAGGGCTTCCTGCGCAACGAGGAGCTCCCGCTCGCGGGCCTTGTAGTCGGACAGGTCCCGCCCGATGGCGATGAAGTTCACCCCATCAGGTTCGGGCGACACCGTCCATCCGATCGGCTTCCACTCGCTGTTGGACGCCAGAACGCGGTTTTCGAACCGGGTCGGTTGGCCCGTCTGGCGCATTGACTGCAACGCGGTGACCGTGTGGCCGACGTCCTCCGGATTTATGATGTCAACGTAGGGATTGGTCAGCAGCTTGTGCTCGGACCAGCCCAACACTTGCGTCCACGCCGGGTTTACGGCAGAGATGGCGCCGCTGTAGTCGCCGCGTGCCAGCATGTCCTCTGATAGTGTCCAAAGATGATCCCGCTCGGCCGCGGCGGCGACTTCCTCAGTAATGTCGCGGCCGGTGCAATAGACCATGCCGTCTTCCGGCACCCCGACCCAGGAGATCCAGCGGTAGTTTCCGTCCTTGCATCGATAGCGATTGGGGAAGCGGATGGCGGGCTTGCCGATCTGGGTCAGATTGAAGCCAGCCCGCGTCGTCTCAACATCATCGGGGTGGAGCAATTCGAAGATCGACCGGCTGGCGACCTCTTCTTCCGACCAACCCAGCACAGTCTCCCAGGCCGGGTTTGATGTTTCGAAATACCCTTTTGAGTTGAGCGCGCCCATCAGGTCGGGCGTGACTTGCCAAGCCAAGCCCCGCGCCTGCGTCCGCTCGATGACCTCGCGTTCCAGGTTGGCGTTCAGTTCGCGCAGGCGCGCTTCGCCGGCACGCAGGGCTTCGGTGGCACGATGGACCTCGGTGGTCTCATACCCGCCGACGAACACTCCGATGACAGTACCCGTCGCGTCGCGGATCGGCTCCAGGACGAAGTCAACATACTGGGTCTCTTCGCGGCCGTGCAGTCGCAGCGCCATGCCGCGCGTGACGACACCCTCACCGCTGCGGAAGACGCCCTCGAACAGTTCATGAAATCCCTGGCCGGCGATGTCGGCGAAGACGTCCCGAAACCGGCGACCGATGAACTCGGTCCGCTCGGAGATTGCGACATAAGCGTCGTTCACATACTCGTAAACCAAGTCCGGACCCGAAAGCATTCCGACGAAGCCGGGCATCTGCTGCAGCATCTGCCGTTGCCGTTCCTGCTCGGCCGCGGCGCGGCGGTCGGCCAAAACGCGCTCCGTGGTTTCGACGACAATGGCGATGACGCCGGCCGGCCGGCCGGTGTCGTCGCGCACGGGGGAGTAGTCGAGGTTCATCCAGACCTGTTCGGCCCGGCCATTGCGGTAAAGTGTGAACTCCTGGTCCCGGTACGCCAGGGTGCGGCCGGACAGGCCCACCCGCATCACGTTGGCGTTGAAGTCCGCGACCTCGGGCCAGCCGTCGCACACTGCCTTGCCGAGCTTGTCGGTTCCGCCTGCGAACACCGAGTAGGCCTCGTTGTAAAGCATCACCCCGTCTGGTCCCCACAGCAGGACAATCGGGAGCGGCGAATCCATCAGGAATGCGGTGATGGTCTTCAGGCTTTGCGGCCAGCAGGAGATGGGACCGAGCGTGGTGGATGCCCAGTCATACGCACGCATCAGGCATGCCATTTCTCCGTTGCCGGCGAGAAATGGGAGTGCGTGAGATACCGCGATTCGCTCGTTATCGGCAGCCACTTCCCGCCATCTTGATTCTTGTCCTTGTCAGGCGCCCGAGAGGTGACTGCAGTCTAACCGAGCGAGCTTCGATCATGAAGCCACTGCCCCCAGCTTAGCGGCCCCGCCCAAGCAACCCCGCGACGCAGCATATCGCGATGCTGGCGCGGGCTGAAGCGGGGCAGTCTTGTGCCATTGCAACCGTTCAGCTCATGCTCGAGCGCACCGCTGCACACTGCACTGGCAGGGGCGCGACTGGCCTCGTTACAGGCTTTGAACAGCGACTGGCGTAATGCTCGCGCGTGAGCTCATCAGGAGCGCCGAGCGCCCCATTTCACGAAGCAACGCAGATTCGACGCGCGCGCCATGCTGTGGCGCCTGCGGCCGCCACGAGACCCTCGCCCGAATTCTCAGGAGCCAGCCTTGGCCGGAGGGTTCAATCCCGACAGATAAGCGGCCAGTGCATCGACCTGCTCGGCGGGCAGCGGCGCGCCGTAAGCGGTGCGCATTTTGTTGATGGTGTCTTTCCATTGTTCCTGAGTGCGGGTCGGTTGGTGCAACACCATGTCCGCGGAGTGGCACATGAGGCATTGCGAATTGGCGATATCGGCGCCCCGTCCGGCAGGAAACACGGCCAGACTCGTGGGCAGCTGCACGTTGACCTTCGTCCATCGGACCTCAGGCTGCCTGGCAGGCTTAGCCTGCGAGCTCGCGGTATTTTCCGCCCGCAGCTGCGGCGCGACCGCGGCGAGCAGCAGTCCGGCGAGCACGGCCGGCGTCGCCCGGATTACAGCGGGTTTTCGCAATTTGGATTCCACGGATACTCCTTCAGATGCTCATGACACCTGCACGGCAAGCGACTCGATCACGTTGCGCATGAATCCGCTTGGATTCCAGTTTGGATGGTCGGGCTGCGTCACGCCCGCAGCGTTGACCACCCTGACTCTCAGCCTTTGTTGACCGGTGGTGGCAAGCCGCAGGGGAAATTCCCACTGGCGAAAGCTGTACTTGCCATGATTCGCGCCGAGCCGCGCCTCATGCCACTGCCCGCCCTGCTCCGATACCAGCACTTTTGCGACGCCTGTGTCGCCGCCAAAGGCGATTCCACGCACGTTCAGCGTTTGCCCGCGCTTGACGGCAGCACCGTCCATGTGACTGGTAAAAAACGAGCGCGGCGGCATCCGATTGATCGGAACCATCTTCACACCTTTTTGGTCCGGCGTGACGCTGGCGCCAGGGGTATCGGGAATCAGGTACGCCTTGCTCATCCAGTAGTTGTCATCGGGCTTGTCGAGGACTTCGATGTCCTCGAGCATCTTCACCCAGTAGGTAGCGAACCAACCCGGCACGACGAGCCGCAGCGGGAATCCGTTCAACACAGGCAACGGCTCGCCGTTCATCTCGTAGGCGATCATGACCTCACCATCGCGGGCATGATCCACGTCGAGCGACTTCAAGAAAGTCGGGGTCTGCGGCAGCACCCCGGTGTCGAGGCCTTGGAAGCGCACTTGAACCGCCCCGGGCGCGACACCCGCACGGTCGAGCACATCCTTCAGGCGTACCCCTCGCCAAAGTGCGTTGCCCATCGCACCGTGCGCCCATTGGCCGCCGGTGACGCGCGGGCTGAAGAATCCGCGCGAATTGCCGGAACACTGATTGACCGCGGCGAGCTCGAACGGCGGGAAGTCATGTACCAGATCGTGCAGCGTCAACGAGATCGGTTTGCGCACGTGTCCCCGGACTTTCAGCCGGAAATCGCCCGGGTCGATGGCCGTGGGAATGTTGGCCAGGTGCCAGCGGACATAGAAGCGGTCATTGGGCGTGAAGACGCCCTGATCGAATACTTCAAACGGAGTCTCGAGCAACGGCGGACGCGTCCGCTGCAGGATCATCGCGCTTTTCTGCGGAAAGTCCGTCACCAGCTCACGCCGGCCATTGGCGAAGGGAAGCTCGATGAGCGCGCCGGCCCGCGCCGGCGGACTGAAAGCGCCGAGCAGCCCCCCCACACTGAGTCCGCCCGCGCCCGCGAGGAAATTCCGCCGCGACAACCCGGGCAAGTTCGAGATCGATCGTTTCATGAGATCTCCTTCAACTCAGGGGAACACGGGCCGGTTCACGCGCTGACTGGGTTGGGCGCCGGAGCGCTGACCCCAGGACCCTTCCTGAAAGGACGGCAGAGAGGACCGGCATCATGGGTTGCTCTTCCATTGGCCGCGCCGGACGTGCCCGGCAGCACTCAAACTAGACCCGACTGCCCTGGATCACAAATACATTCTGGGCATCCCGGCGTTCTTATTTTGATCTATGAACCGGAATGATGCGCAGGCGTGCTGCAAGGCCGCGCTACGCAGTCGTGCCGCCCGGTTGACACTGGCAGGAGCTCAGGGCTTGGGGCGTGCGGCGCCCTGCAGACGCGCCAACTCCATGATCGAGTTGACGAACAATGCCAGCACGCCTTCGACGGCATCAGGAGTCATATCCATCGGGCTCGAGAGCATGAACAGCTTCACGCCTTCGATCAGGCTCATGAAGCCCACCGCCATCGCTTCCGGCGGTGAGGGCGGCACAACCCCGGCGCGCTGGTAAAAGTACGCGATGAAGCCGGCGATCTGGGCGCGCTTCTCGGTTATCAGTGCATTGAGCTTGGCGCGGAACTTCGCATCCCGCGCCGCCAGCATGCGCGCTTCGGTCCAATTCAGGAGAGACTCGTTGTCGCGGTACAACTGGGCATAGATCTCGCGCGTGCGCTCTTGAATGTGCTCGAGGGGCAGCGCGTCGCTGCGCAACGCCTCGAGCTCCGCCGTGCTTCTTTGGTGGTCGCGGCGCAGGAGCTCGATAAACAGGTCGCCCTTGCTGTTGAAATTCGAGTAGAACGCGCCGCGTGTGTAGCCCGCGGCGGCGGCAATGTCCTCGACACTGGCGGCCGTCAGGCCTTTTTTGGCGATCAGCTTCTGCGCGGCTTCCAGCAGCCGGCGGGTCGTCTGCTCGCGGCTGTCTTCTCGGGTCAGGCGTCTGCGGGTCATGCCGCCCATGCTAGCACATGCGGAGCAATATTTGAATTCATCATCGTATACAGATACACAGATGTATCTGGGTTCTAAGATGAATGTATGAGAGGCAGCCGCGGGGCGGTTTTTGCCGCGCCGCAATAGAAGTCGCCTCGGGTCCGCAGCACCCGATAGCCGCATAGATGGGAGGAGTCGCCGTGAATATTGCCGTGAACTACCGTGCCGCTGCCGGCCGCACCAGACCCGCGACTTCGTTGGCGTTAGCCGCCACAGCACTGTTTGCGGTCAGCGCATGCCATCGAGCGGAAGCACCTCCGGCACCGCCTGCGGTGGTGCTGGCACTGCCTGTACATCCCGACGCTGGTAGCGGCGGCAGCGGTGGCGGCGAATGGATTCGCTATCCGATCGAAGTCGCCGCAAGGTACTCGAACGCGATGTCGTTCCGAGTGCCGGGCAAGCTGATCGAACGCAGCGTGCGACTGGGCGACAGCGTCAGAAAGGGACAAGTGGTTGCCCGGCTGGACCCCATCGACGCGCAGAAACAGGCGGCGAGCGCCCAGGCCGCGCTCGATGCCGCCGAGCACCGGCTGCTGTTCGCGCAGCAGCAGCTCGACCGCGACAAGGCCCAGTCGGCGCAAAATCTGATCGCTCCGAACCAACTCGAGCAGACGCAGGACGCCTTCAGCGCGGCGCAGGCCGGCCGCGAGCAGTCGGCCGCCGCGCTGGTCGTCGCGCGCAATACCCTCCAATACAACACGCTGGTCGTCGACCATGACGGTGTGATCACGAGCGAAAGCGCCGATACCGGGCAGGTGGTGTCAGCCGGGCAGCCGGTCTACGGACTTGCCTGGTCGGGCGATACCGACGTCACTCTCGACGCCGCCGCGAGCGACCTTGGCCGGATCGCGGTGGGACAGATCGCGAGCGTCACGTTCCCGGCCCTGCCGGACCGCCGCTTCGATGCGCAGGTGCGTGAGGTCTCGCCCGTAGCCGATGCGCAAAGCCGGACCTATCGGGTGAAACTGACGCTAACTCAGCCCGGTCAGGCGGTTCGTCTCGGCATGACGGGAGACGCGACGCTCTGGCCCGTGGCACTCCCGGGCACCACCGCGGCCACCACGCCTACGTTCACGGTGCCTGCGACCGCCATTTTCCACGAGGGGAATGCCCCCGCGGTCTGGGTCATTGGTGCAACTAACTCCGCCCTCGAATTGCGACCTGTTGCGGTGCGTAGTTACACCGGCCACTCGTCGATCGTTACCGAAGGCTTGAAGGATGGCGACACGGTTGTGCTGGCCGGCGTGCACACCGTCTACGCGGGTCAACGTGTGAACCCGGTGAAGCCCTTGTTCGATGGCGATGGCAACGTCGAAGGCCCGGCCGCGGCGCGCAGCGCAAGTGTCTCGCACCCTGGACAGCCAAGCGCTGAAGGCCCGGCCAGAGCTGGAGTCTCGGCGAGTACGGGCGGCCTGGTAGGTGCGCGGGTCGCAGCCAACCCTGGTAGCGCGCAGTGAGCGAGGAGCAGCAAGGCAGTCCGCGGGGCACGCCGGGCCGGGCTCCCACGCCGCCTGAGGTCAATCATCGCTTCAACCTTTCCAGTTGGAGCCTGCGGCATCAGCCCTTGGTGATCTTTCTTCTCGTGCTCGTGACGCTGTTTGGCGTGCTCTCATACGGCAAGCTGGCGCAGTCCGAGGATCCTCCATTCACCTTCAAGGTGATGGTGATCCGTACGCTCTGGGCCGGTGCGACCGCGAGGCAGGTCCAGGAGGAAGTGACCGACCGGATCGCCCGTAAGCTGCAGGAGACCGCTGACGTCGACTTCCTGCGGAGCTATTCGCGCCCTGGAGAATCTACACTGTTCTTCACCATCAAGGATGCAGCGCCGCCATCCCGCGTGCCGGACACGTGGTACCAGGTGCGGAAGAAAGTGGGGGACATGGCCAACGCCCTACCGGCCGGTGTTAAGGGGCCGTACTTCAATGACGAATTCGGTGATGTCTACACGAACCTCTACGCTTTCGAAGGCGACGGCTTCTCGTTCGCGCAATTGCACGACTATGCGGAACGCCTGCGCACCGAGTTGCTGCGCGTGCCGCATGTCAACAAGGTCGACTTCATCGGCGATCAGGAGCAGCGTGTCTATGTCGAGATCGCCAATGCGCAACTCGCGAAGCTCGGCCTCACTCCGCAGCAGATTGCCGACGCAGTCAACGCGCAAAACGCCGTAGCCGGCTCTGGCGTCTTCACCACCGCAGCCGACCGCGTCTACGTCCGGCCGAGCGGCCAGCTCCCGGATGTCGGGACGCTCGGCGATACCTTGATTCGAGTCAACGGCCGTGTGCTCCGGCTCGGCGACATTGCGACCATCGAGCGTGGGTATACGGATCCGCCGTCCGACTACATGCGTTTCGGCAATAAGCCGGTACTCGGGATCGGTATCACGATGGCGCCGTCGGGGGATGTGATCGCGCTGGGCAAAGCGCTCGACGCCGAAACCGCGACACTGCGTGCGGCGCTCCCCGCGGGACTCAAACTGGTGCAAGTGGCGAGCATGCCCCAGGCGGTCGGGCGCTCGGTCGATGATTTTGTCGAGGCGGTCGCCGAGGCGATCGGGATCGTGCTGGTGGTCAGTCTGCTGAGCCTCGGCTTTCGCACCGGGATGGTGGTGGTCATTTCGATCCCATTGGTGCTGGCCGCGACTGCCCTCTTCATGTACCTGTTCAATATCGGGCTGCATAAGGTCTCGCTCGGCACGCTGATCCTGGCGCTCGGGTTGCTGGTCGACGACGCCATCATCGCGGTCGAGACCATGGCTGTGAAACTCGAACAGGGTTACGACCGGCTGCGTGCGGCGGCATTCGCTTACACCAGTACTGCATTCCCGATGCTCACCGGGACGCTGGTCACGGTCTCTGGCTTCCTGCCGATTGCGCTGGCGAAATCGGCAACCGGCGAATACACGCGCTCCATCTTCGAAGTCTCGGCAATCGCGCTGTTGCTGTCCTGGCTCGCGGCGGTGATCGTGATCCCGTTGCTCGGCTACCGGATTCTCTCCGAGCACCCGACCCGCCGCGCATTCGGCCATGCCGACGACGCGGGCCAGGGCTCCGACCCGGCCCACGCCGAGCACCACGACGTGTACGACACGAAATTCTACCGCCGCCTGCGTGGCTGGATCGCATGGTGCGTCGACCGCCGCCGCCTGGTGCTGGTTATCACGCTGGCGGTGTTCGTAGTGGCACTCGCGGCATTCAAACTCGTGCCCCAGCAGTTCTTTCCGAGCTCGGACCGACCCGAGTTGATGGTCGACTTCCGCTTGCCGGAAGGAGCCTCGCTTGCGGCGACCCTGCGTGAGGCGCAACGTTTCGAAGCTACGCTCGCCAAACGGCCCGAGATCGATCACTTCATCGACTTCGTCGGCGCCGGGGCACCGCGCTTTTACCTGCCGCTCGACCAGCAGCTGGCGGCACCGAACTTTGCTCAGTTCGTCGTGACGGCGAAGAGCGTCAAGGATCGCGAGAAGCTGGCTCACGATCTGGCTGGCGTGCTGCGCATCGACTATGCGTCGGTTCGCACCCGGATCAGCCGGCTCGAGAACGGTCCTCCGATCGGCTTCCCGGTGCAGTTTCGCGTCAGCGGGCCCGAGATCGGCACCGTCCGTCAATGGTCCGAGCAGGTTGCAAAGGTGATGCGCGTCAACCCGGATACGGCCAACGTGCAGTACGACTGGGATGAGCCGGCCGAACGCTCGGTTCACTTCGAAGTGGATCAGACCAGGGCGCGTCAACTCAATATCTCGTCGCAGGACATCGCGAACTATCTGCAGATGTCGCTGACCGGCTATACGGTCACGGAGTTCCGCGAGCGCGACAAGCTCATCGGTGTCGATCTGCGGGCGCCGGAACGCGACCGTGTCGATCCGTCGCAGATCGAGCGTCTGGCGATCCCGTCGCCTAGCGGCACGGCGGTACCGCTGGCTGCGCTGGGTCACTTTATCTATGGCCTCGAATACGGCGTGGTCTGGGAGCGCGACCGACAACCGACCATTACCGTACAAGCGGACGTGCAACACAACGCTCAGGGCATCGACGTGACCAACCGGGTCGATGCGGCTCTTGCCAGCTTGCGCAAGCAGTTGCCGGTCGGGTACCGGATCGACATCGGGGGCGCGGTCGAAGAAAACGCGAAGGCGCAGGCCTCGATCAACGTACAAATGCCGGTGCTCCTGGTAGCCGTGCTGGTGCTGTTGATGGTTCAGTTGCAGAGTTTCAGCCGGGTCCTGCTGGTGGTGCTCACCGCGCCGCTCGGGCTGATCGGAGTGGTCGGCGCCTTGTTGCTGTTCCATATGCCGTTCGGCTTCGTAGCGTTGCTCGGGACGATTGCGATGTTCGGAATCATCATGCGTAACTCGGTGATCCTGGTCGACCAGATCGAGCAGGACATTCTGGCAGGGCACAGTCGCTTCGAGGCCGTCATCGGTGCCACGGTCCGACGTTTCCGACCTATTACCCTGACCGCGGCTGCGGCGGTGCTGGCGCTGATTCCATTGCTGCGCAGTAACTTCTTCGGTCCGATGGCGACCGCGCTAATGGGCGGAATCACGGTGGCCACGGTGTTGACGCTCGTTTATCTACCGGCACTGTATGCGTTGTGGTTCCGCGTCCGGCGGGACGAAGGGCCGCAGCGTGCGATGCCTGCATGGCAAGGGCCATCCCCGCAAATGGAGGCAGCCCGATGAGAGCACGCACTCTAATGGCTGGGCTCACTTTGGGCGTGTCCGCGTGCACCGCATTCGGCCCCGACCGCAATCCACCGCAGATGCCGTCGCCTGCGCATTATTCGGTTGAAGGGCAGCCTGTACAGCTGCCAACCGCCGGTGGCATCGCGCAGCACGTGGCAATCGGCGCACGGCCAGTGCCCGAGTGGTGGCAGGCCTATGAGTCGGATGCGCTGAATGCACTCGTGGAAGAGGGGCTGAATCACAGCCCTTCGCTGGCAGCCGCACAGAGCGCACTCAGGTCCGCACGCGAAGCTTTGCGCTCACAGATCGGCAACTCGATGTTACCGAGCGTCGACATCGAGACCAGTGCGACGCGTCAACGGGCGCTCGGCATTCCGATTCTGCCGCAGCAGACTTTCCTGGAAAACATTTTTGCGGCGCGGGTTCAAACGTCGTACACGTTCGATTTCTTCGGCGCGGCATTTCTTGCCGACCGCGCGCTGGCCAGCCAGGTGCGGCAGCAGGTGTTCCAACTCGAGTCGACCCGGCGTGCCCTCGCAGTCAACATCGTCACGGGGACGATCAACGCCGCCTCGCTGCAGGAGCAGGTCTCTGCGACGGAACAACTCGTCGCGCTCGGCGAGCAACGTGCCCAGCAGATCGCCGCGCGTTACAAGCTCGGCAGCGCATCTCACGACGAGATGCTGGCGGCCGAGCAGGATGCGGCCAATGCGGCTGCGACGCTCCCGGCACTACGGGCGCAGGCGCTTGCCGTGCGTCATGCCCAAGCGGTCCTGCTGGGCCGGACGCCGGACCAGGCACCCACACCGTTGTCCCTCGACGCCTTGCATGTTCCGGAAGCCGTGCCGGTCGCAGTGCCTTCCGACCTGTTGCACCAGCGTCCTGACATTCTCGCCGCAGAGGCTGCCGTCCGAGCGACCGCGGACGAAGCCGGCGCGGCGACTGCATCGATGTTTCCATCTTTGACGCTGTCCGCGTCCTACGGACGGGGCGGCTTTGACTGGTCGACCTTCACGTCTCCGGCTGGCGCGATTTGGAGCGCCGGCGCTTCGTTGACGCAGCCGCTGTTCCACGGCGGCGCTCTCATCGCTCGCAAGCATCAGTACGAGGCAGCCCACGACGCCGCTGTCGCGCAGTACAAGCAGACCGTGCTGGCCGCGTTTCAGAACGTTGCCGATATTCTGGTGTCGCTGGATGAGGATGCGAACACGCTTGTACAGACGGACCGTGCCGCGACTGCAGCCTGTGACACGCAGCGCGACACAGACTCGCGCTACAAGCTCGGTGCCACACCGTTCTACGCGAAACTGACGGCAGGACAGCAATGTCAGAGCGCACGTGTCCAGCACGTTCGCGCGCGCGCATCACGGCTTGCCGATACCGCGGCGTTGTTCGAATCGATGGGCAATGCGGCGGTAGAACGCGCCAACAACACGTTGCACGGTTCCATCGACATACAGAAGCAGATGGCGAATGGCAGCGAAGTGGCAACAGGCGCCTCCACAGCGGCCAGCAGCAGCCCCTGACGTTCGCCACCAAGCCCGCAGGCCGGCGCCCCAAAGATGATGCCGGTATGTCGCGGCCTGCGCGCCTCTTGACAGATCTGCGCTCGCGCCTTATAAAACCTCTCCGTTATATAACGATTACATTATCCAATGCGCACCGATCGACTCAGCGCAACCTTTGCGGCACTCGCAGACCCTACCCGGCGGGCCATCCTGGCGAAGCTGGCGTCCGGTGAAGCGAATGTGATGGAGCTGGCGAAGCCCTTCGACATCAGCCAACCCGCCGTTTCCAGACACCTGAGGGTGCTCGAGCAGGCAGGGCTGATTGTCCGCAGCCGCAAAGCTCAGTCCCGGCCCTGCAGGCTCGAGGCAGCTCCGCTCAAGGAAATCTCGGAATGGGCGGAGCGCTACCGGCATTTTTGGGAGCAGAGCTTCGATCGGCTCGGGGGCTACCTGATTGAACTGCAGCGACAGGAGAAGAAGCATGTCCGCAAGAAAAGGTGATGCTGCCTCGAGTTCGGCCGCACACGAGCTGGTGATTACGCGCGTGTTCGATGCACCACGCACGCTCGTCTTCGAGTGTTGGAGTGACCCGAAACATCTGGCGCGCTGGCCGGGTCCGCGCGGTTTTACCGCCCACCATCACACGATGGACTTCCGCGTGGGTGGCAAGTATCGAGCGTGCCTGCGTTCGCCTGAAGGTGTTGATCATTGGGTCGGAGGCGTCTATCGCGAGATCGTGAAGCCGGAGCGTCTCGTTTTTACC
>JAQGOC010000184.1 GCA_028293805.1 Gammaproteobacteria bacterium | reverse complement strand
AACCAGGTCGGCGAAGGCCAGACGGTCACCATCCGCGGCTTCGGGCCGACATTCAATACCGTGCTGGTGAATGGCCGCACGCTGCCCACCCAGACCGGCGACCGCTCCTTCGATTTCGACGTCCTGCCGGCGGAGCTGATCAACGGCGCCGATGTGTATAAGACCTCCGCGGCCTCACAGGTCGACGGCGGCATCGGCGGGTTGATGAATCTGCATACGCCGCGCCCCCTGGACCTGAAGCACTTCAAGGGCATTGCGAGCGCCAAAGCGCAGTACGACGAACTGTCCGGAAAGACGGCGCCAGAGGTATTCCTGCTGTTGAGCGATACGTTCGCCGACGGCACCTTCGGCGCCCTCGCCTCACTGTCCATGCAGGAGCGCCACGCGCGCACGAACCAGGTTACGACCGGCAACTGGGTGACCACGGACTTCCCGCTGCTCCCCGGCGATCCCCATGGTTACATGCCGCAGCAGCTCGACGTGCAGACGATCGACAGCGTGCGCAAGCGGCTGGGCGCGACTGGCGTCCTGCAGTGGCGGCCGAACGATCAGCTGCTGATGACCCTGGATGGCCTGTACGACAGCTACAAGATCCATTCCGAGACCAAAGCCGTCGGCTTCTACTTCGACAACCAACAGATCGCCAGCGGTGCGCTCGATCCGAACGGCGTCCTGACGAGCTTCACGACCACGAACCAGGCGCACACCGATTTCATCTCCGAGCACGGGAACGACAGCCTGCGCACGCCGGACACGCTCAAGGCCATCGGGCTCAACGCGAACTGGAGCAGCAAGGACGACCGCCTGAACCTGACATTCGACGCCTCGAGCGCGACGAACGTCGCGGCCGGGAGCCTCGATCCGCGCTACTTCACAGTTGCCGGCTTCCGCAACGTCGTAAATTACACGGGCAACGGCGGAATCGGCCTGCCGAGTCTGTCGACCTCGGGCATTCCCAGCCTGGGCATTCCCGCCGACACCTTTACGGACCCGAATCTGGCGATGACGCACTTCGTCAAGCAGGAAGCGCACGATGACACAGACACGATCAACGAGGGCCGGATCGACGGCATCTGGAAAGTCCACATGTAGGTCGTGCAGGATCTGCGCTTCGGCCTGTCGTATCAGGATCGCAACCTGAAAGCGATCGACGTGCAGACGGGCGGCAACGCGTACGGCACCTACTGCGGCTACAACGTCCCGATTCCGGCCAGCTTGTTCAGTGTCTATAACGGGGGCAGCAGCTTCGGTGCGGGTTACGGCGGCAGCTTCCCCACTCAGTGGCTGTCCTACAACCCGGGCCAGTACTTCGCGTTCCTCTCGAGCCCGGCGGCCCTCGCCGCCGAGGATGCGGCGACGGGCAGTCCGCCGGGAACCGCGGCCGCCAACCTCACCTCCGGGGGAGCCAACGGGTTTCTGCCGGTTCCCAACTCCAGCTCCTACCAGAACAAAGAGAAGATCTCCGCCTTCTACGTGCAGATGGACTTCCGCGGTACGCTCGCCGACAGGCCCTGGTCCGGAAACCTCGGCGGCCGCTATGTGCACACGCAGGAGAACGCCTTCGGGTACTCGAAGGTTCTGCTGGACCTGCTGCCGGTGGCGAACGACCCGACGATTTACAATCCCATCTATGCCGACAACGGGCAGCAGTTGTTCGTCTCGGCTTCACACAGCTACAACAACTTCCTGCCCAGCTTCAACTTCAAGATCAATCTGACAGACGAGTTGATCGCGCGCGTGGCGGCATCGCGTTCGCTGACGCGTCCAAATCTGAGCGACATGCGCCCGACGATCAACTACGACGTGCTGCGGCCGGGCGAGCTGCAGGCGAGCGGCGGCAACCCGAACCTGAAGCCGTATCGGTCTGACAATTACGATCTGTCGCTGGAGTGGTACTACGATAAGGCTGGCTACGTCTCCCTCGGCGCCTTCCGCAAGAACATCAGCGACTTCGTCGTCAGCGAGTACGTCTCGCTCCCGGTGCCGGTGGCCAACTCCTCGGGTTCAACGGCCTTTCCGAACAACACCGGGACCTTCCTCTTCAACACGCCGACCAATGCGAAATCGGCCTATGCGGAAGGACTCGAGGCCGCGATCCAGCACACCTTCACCTGGCTGCCGGCGCCCTTCGACGGGCTGGGCTTCAATGCCAATGCGACCTTCATGCACAGTAACGCCGTCATGGACGCGGCGAATACGACGCAGACGTTTGCCCTCACGGGCCTCGGCAATTCACAGAACCTCATCGTGTTTTACGACAAGGGGCCGCTCGGGCTGCGCGTTGCCTACAACCATCGCGATACCTTCCTCGCCTCGACCGCACCGACGGTGCACACGAAAGCCTACGGCCAGCTCGATGCGCAGGCGAGCTACAAGGTTACCGACAATGTGCTGGTGGTGCTCGAGGGCTCCAATCTGACCGACGCCGTCAAGCAGCAGTACGACCGCTACGGCAACGAGTTCGTCGATTTCGAGAACTACGGACGGCGTTACGCGCTCGGCGTGCGCATGGACTTCTGAACTGCAGCAGACTCGGGCCGGGCGTGAGTAGACTCTCGCTCCTGGCCATTCCGGGGAGAATGACACCGTGATCCGTGCCCGCGTCTGTCTGATCTTCGTGCTGGCATCGTTTCCCACCGCGCAGGCAGCATCGCCCGGCGATGCTGTCCGCGTGGAGGAAGCAGCCCGCGTATTCGAGCTGAACTCACCGAGCGTAACCTACGCCTTTGGCGTCAACGAGCGCGGTGAGTTGGAGTCCGTGCACTGGGGTGGCCGGCTCGCCAACGGCGATGTCCTGCCGCCGGTCAAGGCACAGAAGCGGCACGCTTCGTTCGATCTTTCCACGACGACACCGCAGGAGTACCCCGGCTGGGGCGCCGGGCTGTTCGTTGAACCGGCGCTCAAGGTGAGCTTCCCGGACGGGAATCGCGATCTGGTGCTGCACTACGACTCCTATCGGGTCGACGGCAAGCGCCTGCTCGTGCAACTGAAGGATCTCTCCCGGGATGTGCGGGTGGAGCTGGCTTACGAGGTCGATGCGGAAACGGGCATCGTGGCGCGTTCCGCGCGCATCGAGAACCACACCGGCAAGGAGCTCGTGGTGGTGCAGGCAGCCGCCGCGACGTGGACTTTACCGGCCGCCACGGACTACATGCTGTATTCGCTCTCCGGGCGCTGGGGAGCCGAGACGACTCTCGACCAAAGGGCGGTGGTTCCCGGTCAGACAGTCCTGGAAAGCCGGCGCGGCTCGACAGGTCACCAGAACAACCCCTGGTTTGCGCTGTCGCGCGGGGAAGCCACCGAGGAATCCGGCCCCGTGTGGTTCGGAGAGCTCGCGTGGAGCGGCTCGTGGCGCATCACGGTGGAACAGGACGACAAGCACAGAGTGCGCATCACCGGCGGCTACAACCCGTTCGACTTTTCCTATCGGCTTGCCCCGGGTGCGGCGCTGCAAACACCGGTGTTCTACGCCGGTTACACCGCGGGCGGCCTGGGTGAGGCCTCGCGTCTGATGCATCGATTCCAGCTTGCACACATTCTGCCGCAGGCACCTCAGCCGCGCCCACGGCCGGTGTTATACAACTCCTGGGAGGCGACTGAATTCAACGTCAACGAAGCGGGGCAGGTCCGGCTAGCGCAGATGGCCGCGAAGATCGGCGTCGAGCGCTTCGTCGTGGACGACGGCTGGTTTGGCGCGCGCGACAACGACAAGGCGGGCCTCGGTGACTGGACGGTGAACCGGCGGAAATTTCCGAACGGCTTGCAGCCGCTGATCGACAAAGTCCATGCGCTCGGCATGGACTTCGGGCTGTGGGTGGAGCCGGAGATGGTGAACCCCGACAGCGATCTGTATCGCCAGCATCCGGATTGGGTGCTGAATTTTCCGGGGCGCCCGCGTACCGAGGCGCGCAACCAGCTCGTGCTCAATCTCGCGCGCCAGGACGTGCGCGACCACCTCTTCCGCGCGCTCGACCAGCTGCTGACGCAGAATGACATCGCCTTTCTCAAATGGGACTACAACCGCAACTGGTCGGAGCCCGGCTGGCCCGAGCAAAGACCGGAAGACCAGCAAAAAGTCTATGTCGATTATGTCGAGAATCTGTACTGGATCATGCGACGCTTGCGCGAGCGGCATCCGAAGCTGGAAATCGAGTCCTGCTCCGGCGGGGGCGGGCGCGTAGACCTCGGCATCATGAGTCTCACCGACGAGGTCTGGCCTTCCGACAACACGGATCCGTTCGATCGCCTCACCATCCAGGACGGCTTCACCCACGCCTATACGCCGGCCGTGATGATGGCCTGGGTGACCGACTCGCCGAACTGGGTCAATCAACGCAGCACCTCTCTCGAGTATCGCTTCCTCTCCGCCATGCAGGGGTCGCTGGGCATCGGCGCTGACCTGACGCGCTGGAATCCACAGGACTTCGAAACAGCTGGCCGGCTCGTCGCCGCATACAAGACGATCCGCACGACCGTGCAGCAGGGACGTCTGTTCCGCCTGCTCTCGCCGCGCGGCGGAAGCGAGTATTCCGCAACCGAATCCGTGTCGGCGGACGGCCAGCAGGCCGTGTTGTTTGCATTTCTGCACTCGAGCAGCATGCTCTACCCGTATCCGCGCATTCAGCTTCGAGGCCTCGAACCGGATGCGCGCTATCGCCTACGTGCCATTGCCGGCAAACTCCAGGAGGGTTCGCTCGAGGAGGCCAGCGGCGCTTACTGGATGTCGCGGGGCATTGATCTGCAGCTCGCAGGTGATTTCCAGGCGGCTGCGCTCGTCTTCGACCGTGTCGCCTCGCCCAAGTAGCTGACCGCTCGTCTTCAGTGATGGA
>JAQGOC010000183.1 GCA_028293805.1 Gammaproteobacteria bacterium | reverse complement strand
GGATGGTCTGCGCGGCAACCGACATCGCAGCGTTCTTTTTATCGTTGTCGGTCAGTGCCAGCTCGTTCGCCGCGCTCAATGCGGCCTTGCCGAGCTTTTCCATCAGCTCGCCGATGTTCTGCGTCTGCAGGTGAGCATTCATGGTGCCGCCTGTAAAGGTGCGGCGACCGGTACTGCGTCCTGGCGGAAGAGCACCAGATCGTCGCGATGAATCATTTCGTCCCGCCCTCTGAAGCCGAGAATGCCCTCGATCTGCGAAGACTTCCGACCCATGATCCGGGCTGCATCGGCATCCGAGTAGGCGATGATGCCGCGTGCGATCTCGGCGCCATCCACTGTCAACACGCTCACGGTATCGCCGCGCTCGAAGCGTCCGCGGGCCTTTACGATGCCCGCCGGCAACAGGCTCTTGCCTTCGAGCAAGGCGCGCAAGGCGCCCGCATCGATCGTGATCGCGCCGGCCGGGCGCAGGGTTCCGGCAATCCACTGTTTGCGAGCCGCGGCGGGCGATGCCGTCGGAACGAACCAGGTGCAGCGGGCACCGGCTTCGATTCGGCCGACGGGATGATCGTGATGGCCCGCGGCGATGCACATATGGCATCCCGCCGACACGGCGATCTTTGCGGCGAGGATCTTCGTCGTCATCCCTCCGGAACCCACGTCCGAGGCGGAACGTCCCGCCATGGACTCGATATCGGGAGTGATCTGCCGCACTTCGTGGATGAACTGTGCGTTCGGGTCCCTGTTCGGATCGGCGGTGAAGAGTCCTTCGACATCGGACAACAACACGAGGCAGTCCGCACCCGACATCTGCGCAACCCGTGCCGCGAGCCGGTCGTTGTCACCGTAGCGGATTTCAGCGGTAGCCACCGTATCGTTCTCGTTGATGACCGGCAGCGCGCCGAGGGCGAGCAGCGACTCAAGGGTGGCGCGAGCATTGAGATACCGACGGCGGCGCTCGCTATCCTCGAGAGTGAGCAGCACCTGCGCCACGGTAACGTCCCGGCTCTCGAGCAGCTCCTTGTACGCATGGGCGAGACGAATCTGCCCGACGGCCGCAGCGGCCTGGCTCTCCTCGAGCCGCAACGGCCCCTTGGCAAGCCCGAGTTGCCGCCGTCCGAGGGCGATCGCGCCGGACGAAACGAGGATGACCTGCTGGTTGCGCTTGCGCAGCCGGAGCAGATCTTCGATAAGGGTCTCGAGCCAGGCCCTTCTGATCCGCCCCGTCCCGGCGTCGACCAGCAGCGCGGAGCCCACCTTCACGACGATGCGCCGTGCCTGCGAGAGAGGTGATTTGGAATCGGGTGATCGAGGGGCCATGGTGCGAAAACTATACGCAATCGGCCGTTGCACTGCGCGGGGGCGTACGGCCCGGCGCCGCTGTCCGGCAAGTGGCGCGCCAGGGACCGAAGCGCAGCCGCAACGGCCGCTATGGCTGCCGCGAGCCTGAGGCGTGACGCCGTTGCGCGGCACGCCGTCGCCCAGGAAGCGACACACTCGTTGCCCAACCCGACCGCAGCCCCTAAACTTAGCGCCGCCGAAAGAGCCGAAAGATTTGATGACCCCAAGAGGGATGCGAGCGGTGAGCAGAGATTACGAGCCGGTTCCGGGCCAATGGTACGAGAACCAGGAAGAAGAAGAGTCGTTCCGCGTGCTGTCCGTCGATGAGGACTCGGAGCTCGTCGAGATTGAGTATCTTGACGGGGATATCGAGGAGATCGACATCGAAGCGTGGCACGAAATGGACCTCGAGCGCACTCAGGTGCCGGAGGGCTGGTCCGAGCCCGAGGCCGAAGAGGAAGACGACGAGGACGAGGACGAAGACTTCGATGAGGATGACGACGACGATGAGGACGATGACGACCTCGATGAAGACGAGGACGAGGCCGAAGAAGAGCGCTGATCGCGCCGGCTGTGCCGGGCTCGCGTGATTCTTTTCCGGGCCCTCGAATCCCGCACGGCATCGCGGTCTCGGCGCGGGGCATGAGCATTCCGACGCGCGCGCCCTGATCGTCTCGCGCGCAGCGAATGACCACAATCGACAGCTGGTATCACGAGAAAGAGTCGGCGTGGCTCTATCATCGGGTCGCCGCGGCCGAGCCCGATCCGCACAAGAGCCGCTTGTTCCTGCAGCTCGCCGCTGCCGCCGAGGAACAGGCGACAAAATGGGAGCTCTCCCCCTCCCGCCAAAGCGCGGTGCCGAACGCACCTAAGCGCGTTTTCATTCCTTCACTCCGCGCCCGGATCGTGGCGCGACTCTTACGCCAGCTCGGTCCACGGGCCCTGCGCTCGGTGCTCGCTGCGATGAAGCTGCGCGGACTATCGATCTATAGCGCGCCGGTCAGCATTGCGGGGCACGCGATGCCGACCTCTCTTTCCGATGTCGGCGTGCGCCATCGCGGCGGACTCGGCAGCAACCTGCGCGCATCCGTATTCGGCGTAAGCGACGGCCTCGTTTCGAACGCGAGTCTCGTGCTCGGAGTTGCCGGAGCTGGCGCCGCGAGCGGTTATGTTCTGCTGACGGGAACGGCGGGGATGCTCGCCGGAGCCCTCTCGATGGCGGCGGGAGAATATGTCTCGGTACGCTCTCAGCGGGAGATGTACGAATACCAGATTGCGCTCGAGCGCGAAGAAGTCGCCGAGTACCCGGAAGAGGAAGCAGAGGAGCTGGCCCTCATTTATCAGGCACGCGGCGTCGAGCTGCAGCAGGCCCGGGAAGTCAGCCGCGCACTGCTGGCGCATCCTGAGCAGGCACTCGATGTTCTCGCACGTGAAGAACTGGGGCTGAACCCGGACGATCTGGGTTCGCCCTGGGGGGCCTCCATCTCCTCCTTCATATCATTCGCGGTCGGGGCCACGGTGCCGCTGGTGCCATTCTTTGCCCGCGCTACAGGCACCTCCGCACTTGTGCTAACGGCGGTACTGACGTGCACCGGGCTGTTCGGGGTAGGCCTCGCCTTGAGCCTGTTCACTGGCCGGCACGCGTTGAAGGGGGCCTTGCGCATGGTGCTCATTGGCGCGGGGGCCGGGGTCGTTAGCTTTCTGGTGGGAAGGGCGCTCGGGGTCGCCTTGGGCGCGGGCGGCTAGACGCCGCCGGCCAGGCGCGGCCGGCCAGACCCGGCTGCCGAACGAGCCCGCCGCCTGTGGTGCTGGGCCGTAGACCTTGAAAACACGTCCTCTGGCCTCAGATGTTGGGCACCGGGGTCCGCCTAGGTGGCCTGCAGTTGCGCAACCCCGCGGCGTCGCCCACCCCGGCGCCTGTGCCACAATGTCACCGAGGTTCCAAAAGACTCTCCATGAAGCGCATCGTCCTGTTCCTCGCGACCAACCTCGCCATCCTCTTCGTGCTGTCGATCGTGGCCAGGTTGACCGGATTGGACCAATGGCTGGCCGTCCGCGGCAGCAGCCTCACGGGACTCCTGGTGTTTGCCGCGTTCTTCGGCTTCGCCGGTTCATTCATTTCCCTGGCGCTCTCGAAGTGGATGGCAAAAACGTCCATGGGCGTGCGTGTCATCCAGCAGCCCAACAACGCCACGGAACAATGGCTGGTCACCACCGTGGCCCACCATGCCCGAGCCGTAGGCATCGGCATGCCGGAAGTCGGTATTTTCGATTCGCCCGAACCCAATGCGTTCGCGACCGGCGCGCGCCGTAACGCCGCGCTCGTTGCCGTCAGCACCGGGCTCCTGCAGCGGATGAACGAGCAGGAAGCCGAAGCTGTTCTGGCACACGAGATCACCCATGTTGCGAACGGCGACATGGTGACGCTCACGCTGATTCAGGGCGTCGTCAACACGTTCGTGATCTTCCTCTCACGCATCATCGGTAACATTGTCGACCGGACGCTGTTTCGGTCGGACGACGGACGCGGACCGGCCTATTTCATCACCGTGATCGTGACGCAACTGCTGCTGGGCATTCTCGCCAACATGATCGTCATGTGGTTCTCGCGGTGGCGTGAATTCCGCGCCGATCGAGGCGGTGCACAACTCGCGGGTACGGGGAAGATGATCGCCGCGCTCGAGAGACTGAAGAGCGCCCACGAACCGCTTCCCGCGCAGCAATTCGAGGCGTTCGGCATTGCGAGCGGGCCCGCACGCCGGGGAATCGTGCGCCTCTTCATGAGCCATCCGCCGCTCGATGAGCGCATCGCCGCCCTGCAGAACCTGGGCTTTCGCTAAAATGTTCGCGGCCCGAATGGAGCCGGCAGGCCAGCTGCACCGGCGCAAACGTGCCTGATCAAAGCGGCGGCGAAAGCCTGCAAGCGCTTGGGGAAATTCTAGGCGCGGATGGGGTTCTAACCGACCCTGCTGAAACGGCGCCGTTCCTGACGGACCACCGGCGTCTTTACCAGGGGCGCGCGCTGGCGGTAATCTTCCCACGCTCGGTCGAGCACGTCTCGAGAGTGCTCGCGTTCTGCAATGAACGGCGTATCGGCGTGGTGCCTCAGGGTGGCAACACCGGTTATTGCGGCGGTGCCACGCCGGATGAGTCCGGGAATCAGGTCGTTGTCTCGCTCAAGCGACTCAACCGCATCCGCAGCACCGATCCACTCAACTACTCCCTCGTCGCTGAAGCCGGTTGCATCCTGGCGGAGGTACAGCGCGCCGCCGACGATGCTGAGCGCTTCTTTCCGCTGAGTCTCGGCTCGGAGGGCACCTGCCAGATCGGCGGCAATCTCTCGACCAATGCGGGCGGAACGAGCGTGCTGCGCTATGGGATGATGCGTGATCTCGTACTGGGACTCGAGGTGGTACTCGCCGATGGGCGGGTGTTGTCCTCGCTGACCGCGCTTCGCAAGGACAACACCGGTTACGACATCAAGTCGCTGTTCCTCGGAGCGGAAGGCACGCTGGGAATCATCACCGCGGCCAGTATCAAACTTTTTCCCAAGGTGCGCTCGTCCGCGACGGCGTTCGCTTCCGTGCCGGACGTGCGTTCCGCGGTCGATCTCCTGGCTCGGCTGCGCGACGCGAGCGGCGATCGTGTCAGTTCGTTCGAGCTCATCCCGCGCATTGCAGTCGAGCTCACGACCCGACACATACCGGGCGTGACCGATCCGCTCGCGCAACCGTATTCCTGGTACGTCCTTTGTGAGCTGACGTCTTCGCGTGCCGCCGACCCGCTCGACAGTTTGATCGAAGAAGCGCTCACCACTGCTCTGGAAGACGGGCTCGTACTCGATGCCGTGCTCGCGCGGAGCGAGCGCGACCGGATTGCGCTCTGGAAGCTGCGCGAAACGATTCCGGAAGCCCAACGCCTCGACGGCGCGAGCCTGAAGCATGACATCTCCATTGCCGTCTCCGCGCTCCCCCGGTTCGTGGAGCGCGCCTCGCAGTGGGCGCACGAAAACGTGCCGGACGGACGCCTCGTTGTCTACGGCCACGTCGGCGACGGCAATCTGCACTTCAACCTCAATCAGGCTCCCGCCTCCGAGCGCCACGCATTCCTGGCGCGCGAAGCGCCGCTCAAACGCGCGATTCACGATCTCGTGCGCGAGTTCGGCGGCAGCTTCAGCGCCGAGCATGGCATCGGCAGACTCAAAGTGGGTGAGCTCGAGCGTTATGCCTCCACCGCGGAGCTCGATCTCATGCGCGCCGTGAAACGGGCGTTCGACCCGAACGGCGTTCTCAATCCCGGCAAGGTCCTCCGCTAGTCCCAAACCGTTGCGGTTATGATGAGCGATTGCTTGCGTGCACTGGGCGCGCAGGGAGAGAGCTCATGCATTACCCACGGCCAGTGATCTGCGCACTGCTCGCATTGACACTGACAGCGTGCAACAAAGGAACCGCGCCTCCGTCGCCGGCTACCGACAACACCGCTTTTGCCGCTCCTCCCCCGGCGCACGTAGATGGCACTCCGCAGATCGCGATGGCCCCGGATAATGTACACATCGACTATCGGGTCTGGGGAACTGGCGAGCCCGCCATCGTGCTCGTACATGGCTGGGCCTGCGATGCGAACTACTGGAACGCGCAGATCGACGCGCTCAAATCGAGCTACACCGTAGTGGCGGTGAATCTCGCGGGGCACGGCGCTTCCGAGAAGAATCGCACCGACTGGTCCATGGGCAACTACGGCGAGGATGTCGCGACGGTCGTGCGGCAGCTTCCGAACCGGCAGGTCGTGCTAGTCGGCCACGCCATGGGCGCGGACGTCGCGCTCGAGGCGTCACGCCGCATAGGCGATCGCGTCATCGGCATCATCGCGGTCGACTCGCTCAAGTCGATCGGACTCCCCGCGATGCGGCAGCAGGAGATCGACCGGCACCTCGCGCCGTTTCGGGCCGACTTCGTCGGCCAGACACGCAAATACGTCACCGAGTCCCTGTTCGAGAAAGGCGCCGATCCGCTCCTCGTGCAGAAGGTCGCCTACGACATGTCGCTCGAACCGCCGCAGGTCGCGGTTCCTTCCATGCAGGCCCTGCTCGCCATGGATTTCACGACCGTGCTGCCCGACATCCAAGTACCGGTGCTCGCCATCAACTCCGACCTCAGTCCCACGGACGAGGCGCGCATTCGCAAATCGCTGCCCGGCTTCAAGGCCGACGTGCTCGAGCACACCGGCCATTTTCTGATGATGGAGGTACCGCAGCGTTTCAACCCGGTTCTGCTGCGGGATATCGACCTGATCGCTAAGAAGGCTCATCGCTGAGGACCGCGGACATCGCCGGAGGTTGCGTTCGCCCATCCGACCGCATCTCGTCCGCGTCCGGCACCGTCGGGCCGCAGCGGATGCGCAGCCAGCTCAGGTCGATCGAGATCTGCTCCTCGTCGGTGGACGACCACGCGGTGGCAAATGGAATCTCCGCCCCCTGATCCTGGACGACGAGAATGAGCGCGTCGCGCTCGACGGCGAACGGCCAGTCGTCACTGTGCAACGTAAGCTCGATTTTCCTCCCATCGGGGGTGACGAACCGGCCATGGCCGCCCTGATCCTGTACATCGAGTTTCACCAGCGGCCGCAAGTCCTGCGGACGCCCTGTTGAGGCCCAGTCGACGCGGCACGTGTACAGCTGCGTCGTGTCGAGCTCGAACCAGTTGAAGCCGATGACTTCTTCCTTGACCTCGCCGTTGCCCTTGAGCAGCAGCCGACGACGGTACCAATATAGATCGGACCCTATGAGGAGCTGGTAGTCGAGATAGCGCGTCACTGCTCCGCGGGCATCGAGGCAACGATGCCCGACGGTGCCTCCGCGGAACTGATCGCCTTCCCGGACAAACACGAGATCGCACCCGGAAGCCGCCGCGACATCGTCACTTCCGAGACTTGCGAGCAGCCCCGGTCGCAGGTTGAGATGAATCCAGGCTCGCGGCTTGACGAAGGTGAACAGACGGGCACGAACGCCGCGCGCCGGCGGCTCCGCCGGCTCGAGCTTCATCAGCACCTGACGCCGCAGATTATCGGGATCGTCGTGAAGGAACTCTTCCAGATACAGCACGTGGGATCCCAGCCACGGCAGAGCGACAGGCTCCACCACCGCGCGTACGCGCCGCTCGCTGGTCTCCGGCCAGGAAGAGATGCCGGGGTCGGCACTCACGACGACCTGCTCGCTGGAGTCGCGAACACCTGACCAGAGCTGCTGGAGAGCGTCGACGTCCGTTCCGGTCGCGGTTCCTGCCGCCAGAGCCGCCATCACTCCCGCAACGAGGACCATCGGGGTCACCGGAAAGCTAAGAGCCCTTCTTGGTACGGACCAGGCCTTCCTGCGCCGTGCTCGCAACCAGGCGGCCATCGAGCGCGAACAGGCCCGCACGTGCGAAGCCGCGCGCCCCGGACGCACTCGGGCTTTCTACCGCATACAACAGCCATTCGTCGACACGCAGCGGACGATGAAACCACATCGCATGATCGATGCTGGCCATGATGATGGAGCTGCTGGGGAAGGACGTCCCGTGCGGCAGCGTGGCCGTGTCGAGCAGAAAATAATCGGACACATAGGCCAGCAGGCAGCGGTGCAACTTCTCGTCGTCCGGGAGCCGCCCGACGGCGCGGAACCACAATTGCCGCGCCGGCGCAGCCCGGCGCGGCCGCAGATAATCGATCGGCTGTACCGAGCGGAATTCGAACGGGCGTGGCTGCTCGAAAAAACGCCGCATGCGCTCGGATAAGCGCTCGAGCAGTTCCGGCGGCGGCCGGCTCGAGTCCGGCAGAGCGTCGGGCAGCGGTACCTGTGGCATCTCCACCTGGTGATCGAACCCATCCTCCTGCACCTGGAACGAGGCGGCCATGTTGAAGATCTGCTCGCCGTGCTGGATGGCGACGACGCGGCGGTTCGAGAAGCTATGGCCGTCGAGACTGCGGTCGACCTGATAGACGATGGGCGCGTTGAAGTCGCCCCGCCACAGGAAAT
>JAQGOC010000117.1 GCA_028293805.1 Gammaproteobacteria bacterium | reverse complement strand
GTGGACTCAACTACCCGCGCAATCTCGACAAGCCGATCATTTCTGCCGTCAACGGCATTGCGTGCGGCGGCGGATTCGAGATCGTTCTAGGCACCGACATCATCGTGATGGAGGAGCATGCGCGGTTTGCATTGCCCGAAATCAACGTTGGAGTATTGGCCGACGCAGCTACCATCAAGCTGCGACGGCGAATTCCATACCATGTAACCGTGGAATTCCTCATGACGGGGCGATGGATGGACGCCACCGAAGCAAAGCATTGGGGAATGGCCAACCATATCGTGCCGAGGGGCCAGGCGTTGACGAAGGCGCGGGAAATTGCCCGGCAGCTCGCTGACGGGCCGCCGTTGTTATATCCGGCCATCAAGCAGTTGCTGCGCCACACGGAGATGGTCGCGGAGCACGAGGCGTTCGAGCTGCACGACAGCCTGCACGCCGTCCAAAAGGTCGTTCGCTCGGAGGACCTGAAGGAAGGTGCACGGGCGTTCACTGAGAAGCGCAAGCCGGAGTGGAAGGGACGATAGCCCGGCAACCCAGTGACATGGCGAGGCACAGCCATGGCGTGCAACGGTAAGCGCGCCGAACGTGGCGCTCCGCCGACGCGAAATTGCCTACCCCGCGTGGGCACCTGCACTCAGCAACGACGCCCTCGATCCGGGCAGGTGCCATATGTCTACACGCTCCTTTTGCCGCCGCGTCTGAACGACGCGCTTCAATGCGCGCAACAGGCGGCGCCGCCGGTTGAGATTGCCAAAGATCTCGCGATCAGTATTGTCGACGAACTTCGCAAAACGCAGTACGAGATCCCGTCCGGCTTCCGTGAGCTCAACTGCGCGAAAGCGCCGATCGAACTCGCCGACGCTCTTTCTCGCATAACCTTTCTTCACCAGCCTCTCGACCAGCTTGGACGCGCCTCCCTTCGTCATCCCGATCGTTTGCCCAATCTCGACGGGCGACATTCGAATTGGCCCATACAGCCGCCGAATGGCCGCCCATTCTGAAGCGAGCAGGTGGCACGCCTTCAGGTGACGGGCGAAGCTGCTCGAAACATGCCTGTCGGCCTGCTTCAACCAATAGCTACAGAGCGATTGCGCTTGGGCGATGCGCTTCCAGGGGTTGTTCTGGCGCCGACGAGCGCCAGTGCGGGTAGATGCGGCTTCCATGCGAGCTCCAACGTGCCTATGTGCTGCACCATGATAGTTTCCCAGGAAACTAACTTGAACGGACAATATGCTGCAAGAGATCCTTCCCTGCTCAGCTCTCACCGACTGAATGGTCGTCGCATCCACCCTCGGTGACAGGCACCACGTATGCGCCCACCACACACAATCGACGTCATCGGACCAGGAACAGATCCGTCAACGCGCAGGCGGCGTTACCGCACGCAGCTCCGGACGGGCACGACCGCTCAGCCTCCCAGCGGCCGCAACATCGCGCGCGAAATGATATGCCGCTGCACCTCGCTCGTGCCCTCCCAGATGCGCTCGATGCGGGCATCGCGCCAGATCCGCTCCAGAGGCAGGTCTGACATCAATCCCATGCCGCCGTGAATCTGCAGCGCCTCATCAGCCACCATGGCCAACATCTCGGTGGCCTTGAGCTTCGCGATCGCCATGTCCATGTCGGTTGCGGTCCTCTGGTCCATCTTCCACGCCGCGTGCAGGGTGAGCAGCTCGGCCGCTCGCAGCTCCACCGCCATATCGGCAAGCTTGAACCCAACGCCCTGGAACTTCCCGATCTGCTGACCAAACTGAACGCGGTCCACGGCCCACTGCGTGGCGAGCTCGAGCGCACGTTCGGCGCGCCCCAGGCTTTTCGACGCAACCTGTAGCCGGGTCGCCCCGAGCCAGGCGTTGGCAACTTCGAACCCCTTGTGCACTTCACCCAACACTGCGGATTTCGGCACCCGGCAGTCATTGAACTCCAGGATGCTGTTGGTGTAGCCCCGATGCGAGACGTTCTTGTATCCCGTGCGTACTTCGAAACCAGGCATACCCATGTCCACCAGAAACGCGGTGATGAGCTTGCGCTTGCCGCGAGGCGAATCCTCCTCACCGGTGGCGGCAAACAGAATCACGAAGTCCGAATGGTCGGCGTGGCTGATGAAATGCTTGGTCCCGTTGATGATGAAGTCATCACCCTTCAGTACCGCGGTCGCTTTCATCCCCCGCACATCCGACCCTGCCTGAGGTTCGGTCATCGCGAGACACTCGGTTCGCTCGCCGCGCACCGCGGGTAAGAGGTAGCGCTCGCGCTGCTCGCCCTCGCATGCCAGCAGAATGTTGGACGGCCGGGCCACACACGCAAAGTGCAGAACGTAGTTGGCCCTGCCCAGCTCCTTCTCGTAAAGAATCCAACTGACCGTATCGAGGCCCGCGCCGCCCACTTCCGTTGGCATATTGGCAGCAAACAGGCCCGCATCGATGGCCTTGGCCCGCAGCCGCTTGCGCAAACCTTCATCGAGCTCGCCGGTGGTCTCGACCTGCTGCTCGTGGGGATACAACTCGCTCTCGACGAACTCGCGAGTCGTTTTTACGATCAGCTGCTGCTCTTCGGTCAGCGCGAAGTCCATGAGGATACCTTCTTGGCGGGAACCGCAATGGTGTCGGCGGCCCACGTGTGCAGCAGTTGCAATTGCAGGCGCAATTGTTCAGTCTGCTTGGCTGCGGGCCAGTCGCTTTGACTGGCTACGGCACTCGCGGTGACCCCGTTGATGAAGGTGACCACGGACCTGAGCACTTGCTCGCGGGTGCCCGCTGTCAACTGCGGCCAGATGGGCCAACCCTCCGCGAGACACCGCTCGAAGAGCCGCATGTACTGCCGGTGGACCCATGCGTTGATACGCTTCAGACGCTTGTCAGCCGAGACCTGGCCCCAAAACGCCGTCCAGAACGCACACTCGATGTAGCGCTGCTCGTCGATCGGCAATGCTTCGGACAGCACGGTGAGCAGATCGGCCTGTGCATCGCCGGATGGACGGGTAAGCCGTTCTTCTATGCGACGCAGGATCAGTCGCAGGGCGGCGATGATGATGTCCTG
>JAQGOC010000041.1 GCA_028293805.1 Gammaproteobacteria bacterium | reverse complement strand
AAAGCGCGTGATTCATGTAGTCGGCGTTCTGCCCAGCCAGGCGCGGCACTCCGCCTGGGCCACCTTCGCCGTGCATCCCGTGGCACACGGTGCATTTGGAAGCCTCGACTTGCGCCGCGGGGTCGGCCAGTGCCGAAGTCGTATGCGAGCCGAGGAACACGCCGGCGGCAGCGACAATCCTTGCTGTCACACGGCCGGCGAAAAGCAGCGAACCGGTCGTCACCGCCCGTTTGCCCGCCGTTGTGGCCGCAACGGCCGGGAGAAAGTTGTGCCTCGCCTTCAAACTCTGGCTCATGTCATAACCTTTCACGCCACCGCAGGACCCGTTGGCGTGGAAAAAACCACGGGCAGGCGCCGCTTCGCATCTGATGAGAACGCGTTGGGGGAATCCACCTCGATGTAGGTTATGCGGCCATTATCAGGGCTGCATTTCAGCGGCCGTCTCAGGTATTTCAATTGAAATGGCAGCCTGTGGGTATGTGCAGGAAGCCACGGCAAACGGCTGATCGAGGTCGTGCTCGTCCGGTCCATTGGCGCGGGCGATCAGCTTGCGCTCCGGGCCTTGTACGAACGGACGCATCTCCGAGGAGGAGATCACCGGCCCGCCGAGCGAGCCGATGACCTCTGGCGGCGGACCTACTGTGATCGGCGGGTACCGGGGTCCGACGACGTACGTTCAGAATCCGTCGGGGTGGCGCCGCGGCTATCGTCAACCTCGAGTTCAGTGTGCCGCACGGTGTCCTCGATCGATTCAACGCGCTCAACTGCCCGCTTTCGCACACGCAACTCCTCGGTGACTACGGCGTCCTTAGCCACAACTGCTTCCTCCGCAGTTTCTTGAAGCTCGACCGTCTGTTCTCGGAAGAGTCCGCTCCCGCCGGTGTCCGCAGTTGAGGGGGCGGGCTGGTTTACGGGCCGGCGCTCTATCTCGACGTGTTCTTCCCGCAGTTGAACTTCCTCATGTATGGGCTCTTCGACAACGAATGAACGCACCCGAACGCGCCCTTGATCGACTTGGCGTTTCCCCACGCGAAGACGTTCCTCCACTACAGGGATAGTCTGCTCTGTTGCGTCGGCTTGATCCGTAGCCAAAGAGGGCCTCACGGGTGCGGGCTCCTGCCCGGCTGACCCCTCACTCTTCCATTGCTCTTGCCTGCGGTCCAGATCCACCGCATTCGTCCCCTCGAGAGCTTCGATGGCAGCATCCGCATGGTCGGCCTCTACCGATGCGACGAGTAGAAACCCGCCGCGGCGAATGCTCTCTTCGAACGTCCGGCGGTCCTCTTCAGGTATGAACATCTCTTTGATACTGGCCCAGAGCCCCTTCTGCTCCACAGTGGACTGCTGCTCCACAGTGGACTGCGCATTGGGGCTTCCCGAAGCGTTCTGGTTGAGGATCTGCACGTGCTCGTCGGCAACACCAAGTTCAAGCAAACGGTGTTTCGCCTGCTGCGCGTCGTCCTTTGAGTCGTACATCGCAGTAACTTTTCGCATCATCATATTCGAGCTCCTACAGTTGACGGGGGTTCGGAGCGAGAGATCACTCCCGCTCGATTACTGCGCGCGTCGACTTGAGCGTCACGGGCTCATCGACTGAGTCCACGTATCGGCGCTTCGATACGTGGATTTCTTCTTTCAGCAACAGTCGCTTTTCCACGACCGCCACCTCTTCCACGACCGGGATGATCGTCACATCGCCGACCTGCCGAATTTGAGGAGTTTCGTCAACGATCCGATCCACCGCGACTCGCTCGACGCTGACTACTTCGCGCTCGAGCGATTCATGGATCCGGTGCTCGCGCTCATCAACCGAGGTTGTTATCCGGACGCGCCCGGTAGTCACGGAGCGTTTGTGGATGGATAGTTGTTCCTCGGCTAACGGAAGAGACTCGTCTGAGTTCATCGGCAGGTGTCCAGGTGGGCGAGAGGAGTTACTCGGCTCAAGCATGCCATCCGGCGTTCGCGAGTCCTATCGGCAAATGCGCCGGATGCGTGTCAGACATACGGGTGGGTTAGGTCGCGGAACAAAGGATCAATCCCATACAGCCCCGGGACTAACCTAGGTTAGTCCCGGGTAATCGGCGGTAGAGGTGGTAAAATAAACCAGACGTCCGAAGGCCGTCCGGCACGCAGCTTGCGTCTGCGAGCACCCATAGCACCGGACTTGCGGGGAGACGCCGATGACACGACAGACTGGAAACCTTTCTGACACAGAGCGCGCCGTTTCGGCGCTCATAGGAGTGGCCTTTTCAATCACTTCACTGCGCCGCGGGAGGCTTTGGCTACGGGCGCTGGCGGGAGTGGCAGCTGCAGGCCTGCTTGCGCGTGCTTTGGCGGGACATTGCGGAGTGAAGGCGGCGCTCACCGGCCATTCATCGCTTCGCGAGGGCATCGTGGATCAATGGCATGGAATGTCAGTGCCGGGAAGGCCCGCGGGAAAGGGCATGCCCGGGTCATCAGTCCACGCGACGACATCGGATGCCGTGGATGAATCGGTAGACGAGTCGCTTCCCGCCAGTGACCCGCCGGCCTCTCGATTGCCGGATGTACCGCCGGTCAATGCAGAGGCCAAGTGGGACGCCGTCCGTGCAGCGCCGCGAGCCGAGACCGCGGACCCGCATGGGAGCAAGGACTGAAGCGGCCGTAGGCTTGCTCGAGCGCGTCGAGGTAGTCGGTGAGGCTACAGACAGTACAGAACCATGAGGCTCTGCGCCCGTGTTAGG
>JAQGOC010000015.1 GCA_028293805.1 Gammaproteobacteria bacterium | reverse complement strand
GCGCCTCGCCCCTTCGGGGCCGCCCTTCGGGTGTTGGCAAAACCAACGGCGCCGGCTTTTCGCCACCACGGCGCGAGATATAACGAGGGCCTGAAACGTACCCTACGGGCGTTATCCCTCTCCGTCGTTTCTAAAACCTAGAATTGACTCCGGGCGCACGGTTTCGGCTATCGACGAAATTTGGCGGAGAGAGAGGGATTCGAACCCTCGAAGGGCTTTAAGACCCTTACACCCTTAGCAGGGGTGCGCCTTCGACCACTCGGCCACCTCTCCGTCTTGGCTGTAAAGCTCAGCTTATCAATAACTTATAAGCAGGGCGAGCCACGTCGCCCACCTGGCGAGCAGGTAATGATACTGAAGCGGATCGGAAAAGGTAAAGAAGAGTGGCAGGCCAACGCGATCAGCGTCCGCCGCGCGCAGGGGAACTCGCGGGGTCGGTCCGTGCGCTCGAGAATCGTCAGGCGGAGAGGAACTCGGCAGGCTCGCTGGGCTCGCCTTGCGACTCGCCCTGCGGCGATTCACCTTGCTGCGCCTCACCCTGCTGCGACTCACCCTGCTGTTCGCGCTTGATGCGCTCGTAGATCTCTTCCCGGTGGACGGCTACGTCCTTCGGCGCATTGATGCCGACTCGTACCTGGTTGCCCTTTACGCCCAGGATGGTCACGGTGACGTCGTTGCCGATCATCACGGTCTCGCCCACCCGTCTCGTGAGTATGAGCATTGTACTTCCTCCTTGATCTTGGGCGACCCGGATAGGGAGCGCCGCAAGAGCACAGATTACTGTACGGTTCTGCGCCGGGGACACAAATCAGAGAAACCCTGAATTTGTGTCATATCCAGCGCGCAATAAACACCTTCACCATCAGGCCTAACCTGAAGCTGTCACGTCCCGAGCTTCGCGAGCACGAACGCCTGCACGGACGCCAACGCAGCGTCCAGCGCGGCCGGATTACTCCCGCCGGCCTGCGCAAAGTCAGGTCTGCCGCCACCGCGACCGCCGATCTGGGCGGCAATGGCGCCCACCAGCTCGCCGGCCTTGATGCGCCCTGTCTGATCCGCCGTGACACCGGCAACGAGCACTACCTTGGAGGCATTTTCCACGGAGGCGAGCACGACGACGGCGGACTTCAGCTTGTCTTTGAGCTGATCCACGGCACTGCGTAAGGCGCCGGCATCTGCCCCTTCAATCTTTGTCGCGACGACCTTCACGCCTTTGACATCCACTGCACCCGAAGCGAGATCGACTCCCTGGCCGGACGCCAACCGATCCTTGAGCGTCCGGATCTCCCTCTCCATCTGCCGCACGCGATCCAGCGCATCGCGCACCTTCTCCTTGAGGTCCTCACGCGAACCGCGAAGAAGGCCCGCAACGTCCTTCAACAGAGCATCGTTCTGCTCCACATACTCGAGCGCTGCTTCACCCGTGAGCGCCTCGATTCGACGAACGCCTGCGGCAACGCCGCCCTCGCTCGTGATCTTGAAGAAGCCGATGTCGCCCGTACGACCAACATGCGTACCGCCGCAAAGTTCCATCGAAAAATCGCCCATCCGCAGGACACGCACGTCCTTCTCGTACTTCTCGCCGAACAAGGCCATAGCGCCCGCGGCCACGGCACCCTCATAGTCCATGACCTCAGTGTGGGCCGCGCTGTTGAGACGAATTTGTGAATTCACCAGCCGCTCGATCTCCCGCAATTCCTCGGCCGTGATCGCCTCGAAATGCGAGAAGTCGAAACGCAGGCGATCAGGGGCCACGAGCGAGCCCTTTTGCTGCACATGTGTACCAAGAACTTTGCGCAGAGCTGCATGGAGCAGGTGTGTGGCACTGTGGTTGAGAGCAATCGCGCGGCGTCGCTCGCCATTCACCCGTGCATCCAGCGTGTCGCCAACGCGAATACTTCCTTCCGTCACCCGTCCTCTATGCGAATGCGCCGCTCCCCGCTTCTGCGTGTCCTCTACGAGGAACAGCTTGCCGGAACTGCCGAGCTCACCGGCATCCCCAACCTGGCCGCCAGACTCTGCGTAGAACGGGGTCCGATCCAGAACGACTTCGCCCTGCTCACCCGCGCTCAGCGATTCAACGGCAGCACCCGATTTCAACAAAGCAACGACATGGCCCTGGGCCTCAAGGCCCTCATAACCCTGAAACAGCGTGCGCGAATCGATCGAAGCGCCGCCACGCAAATCAACACCGAACTTGCTCGCGTCCTGCGAGCGGCGTCGCTGTTCTTCCATCGCGACGTCGAATCCCGCTTGATCGATGCTGAGGCCACGCTCGCGCGCAATGTCGGCGGTCAGATCTGCCGGGAAGCCGTAGGTGTCATAGAGTTTGAAGACGGTTGGACCGTCAATCACTTCGCCCTGCACGTTGCGGATAGCCGTCTCTAGCAGCGTCATGCCGTTCGCCAACGTCTCGGCGAAGCGCTCTTCTTCCTGCTTCAGCACCCGTTCGGCGTGGCTGCGTCCGCGGGTCAGCTCCGGATACGCTGCACCCATCTCCTGCTCGAGGACGGGAACGAGCTTGTAGAAAAAGGGTTCCTGGATACCGAGTTTGTAACCGTGTCGGATGGCGCGACGGATGATCCGACGGAGCACGTAACCGCGCCCCTCGTTCGAGGGCAATACACCGTCAACGATCAGGAAGGTGCACGCCCTGATGTGATCCGCGATCACCCGCAGCGAGCTCGACGCCAGATCCTTCGTCCCGGCAAGCTCCGCGGCCGCGCGGATGATGTTCCTGAAAAGATCGATGTCGTAGTTGGAATGCACTCCCTGCATGACGGCGGAGATGCGCTCGAGGCCCATTCCCGTATCGACTGACGGCTTCGGGAGCGGCGTGAGCGTGCCCTCGGACGAGCGGTCGTACTGCATGAAGACGAGATTCCAGATCTCGACGAAGCGGTCGCCATCCTCGTCCGGCGAGCCGGGCGGACCGCCGGGGATCTGCGGCCCGTGATCGTAGAAAATCTCGGTGCAGGGCCCGCAGGGACCGGTGTCCCCCATCGCCCAGAAGTTCGACTTCTCGCCCAGGCGGGAGAAGCGCTCCGCGGGAACGCCGATTTCGTTCAACCAGATCGCCGCCGCTTCCTCGTCGTCCCGGTACACCGTGACCCACAGCCGTGTCGGGTCGAGCCCGAGCGTGCCCGTCAGGAAGTCCCACGCGAAGCGGATCGCGTCGCGCTTGAAGTAATCGCCGAAGGAGAAGTTGCCGAGCATCTCGAAGAACGTATGGTGACGGGCCGTATAGCCCACGTTCTCGAGATCGTTGTGCTTGCCTCCGGCGCGCACACAGCGCTGGCTCGAGGTGGCACGAACGTAGTCGCGGCGCTCCTTGCCGAGAAAGACGTCCTTGAACTGGACCATACCCGCGTTCGTAAACAGCAGGGTCGGGTCGTTGCCCGGGACGAGCGGGCTCGACGGCACGACGGTATGGCCGCGTTCGCGAAAGAATTCCAGAAAGGCGCGGCGAACGTCCGCCGCGCTCAAATGAGAGGCTTTGCTCAAGGTTGTTCAGTCCGAGTCGAGATCGGCGCCAGTGGCCGCGCGGATATGATCCGATGAAAAGCCACGATACTGCAAAAAACGCGCTTGGCGGACCTTTTCGGCCCAGTCTGCGGGCGGGTCGGCGCCGAACTTGCGAACGCGGATGTCACGCGCCAGAGCCCGCCAATCGTGCCCCGCGGCAAGAGCGGCGTCGATCAGCTCGGACGGGAGCCCAAAGGAGCGCAGATCCGCGGTGATCCGCATGGGTCCGTGGCCGCGCCCCGCGTGATACGCGACATAATTTTCGGCGTAGCGGGTGTCGTCGAGCACCCGCTCTTCGGTGAGATCCGCCACCACCGCAGCGGCAATCGCGGGGTCATAGCCGCGGGATCGCAGCTTTTCGCGCAATTCCCCGCCGGCGAAGTCCCGCCGGGCCAGCAGGGCGATGGCCGCCGCCCGTGCGGCGTCCGGATCCGTCGCCCGTTGCGAGCTCACCGATTTTTGCGTTCTTCGAAAAGCCATGCTGTCCGCCGGGAGCCTGTCCGACAGGGCTCCCCGGGCCCGGAAGTAAAGCGGCGCTCAGCGAGAAAAGCCGCGGCGCTCGACTTCCGTTCCGGCCCTCGCCGGTGCGGTCAGGCGATGTTGGCCTGATCGCCGCCATTGACGATCCGCGGCGGTTTCGGTGGCAGCAGCTTGGCGCGCACCAGATCCTCGATCTCGCGCGACAGTTCCTTGTTGTTCAGCAGGAACGTGCGCGCGTTGTCCTTGCCCTGGCCAATGCGGTTGCCCTTGTAGGAATACCATGCACCCGACTTCTCGACGATGCCATGGGCGCTCGCCAACTCGATGATCTCGCCTTCGCGCGAAATACCCTGTCCGTACATGATCTCGAATTCGGCCTCGCGGAAAGGGGGGGCAACCTTGTTCTTCACGACCTTGACGCGTGTCATGTTGCCGGTCACTTCCTCGCCGTTCTTGATGGCGCCGATGCGGCGGATATCGAGGCGTACGGAGGCGTAGAACTTCAGCGCGTTACCACCGGTCGTGGTCTCCGGGCTGCCGAACATGACGCCGATCTTCATACGGATCTGGTTGATGAAGATGACGATGGTGTTCGAGCGCTTGATGTTGCCCGTGAGCTTGCGCAGCGCCTGGGACATGAGCCGCGCGTGGAGACCGACTTGCATCTCGCCCATCTCGCCTTCGATTTCCGCCTTTGGCGTAAGCGCGGCGACAGAGTCGATGACCACGACGTCGACAGCGCTCGAGCGCACGAGCATGTCGGTGATTTCGAGCGCCTGCTCCCCCGTGTCAGGCTGCGACACGAGCAGCTCGTTGATGTTCACGCCAAGCTTCTCGGCATATGCCGGGTCGAGCGCATGTTCCGCGTCGACGAAAGCAGCGGTGCCGCCGCTACGCTGCACTTCCGCGATCACCTGCAGGGTGAGCGTGGTTTTTCCGGACGACTCCGGTCCGTAGATCTCGACGACCCGGCCGCGCGGCAGACCGCCGATGCCCAGCGCGATGTCGAGGCCGAGCGAGCCGGTGGAAACCGACTCCACTTCGTAGCTCGCCGCCGAGGCATCGCCCAGGCGCATCACCGAGCCTTTGCCGAACTGCTTTTCGATCTGACCCAATGCGGCGGCGAGCGCCTTTTTACGATTCTCTTCCATCTCGTGGATTCCTGCGAGTTGCGATTTGGAGGGCGGATTTCGATGCGAGATTATCTCACAAAGAATTGCGACCGGGACGTTCCAACCGCGTAAGTTTCTGTGTTATTTCAGTTGTTTCGCCGACTATCCAGTACCCACGAATTGATAACACTGTATAGCGCTGCGGCCGCCGCAGTGCGGCTCTCGACCAGCGCGAATCCCGTGAAGGTCCACGGCACCTCTTGCAGGTCGAGCTCGCGAGTTGCACGCGCAACCTTGCGCGCTACCGTGACATGTGCGCGGAACGCTTCAGTTTATAATCAGCGGGTAGTCACTTTTGCAAATATCTGCAAGATCAATAGCTTGCAGGAGCGGCTAGCGCCATCGCTGAGCAGGAGATTTCAGCGATGCACATGACCATCGAGCCAGCACCAGAGGGATCACTTCCGCGTAGAGCCACGCAGCGTAAGCTGCGTTCTTTTACACGGATTACAGCGCTTTTGGACGATATCGCTGCCGCTGAGCCGGGGAGCGACCCTCGGTGAAGGCATTCAGCTACCGTCCGCTGGAGCAGCGTCGTCAGTCCCATGGCGACAGCTGCCGCCGCCAATCTGATATGGCGGCGAATCACGCCAAGCGCTTCAATCTCGAACTCGACAATTCCACCTGCCGGCATCTGTGCCTTCAAAGGGAAGAACCTCGACGAAGGCAGCCTGCGGGCTTTCCTGAAGGCTAGACGACGAGATCATCAAGAACCCCGGCATCCCTTCTGGTCGAAGCCCTCGGCCGTATTACCCGCCCTAAGATCGACGTAGCACTGGAACTCTTCCTCTCGATCATAAAGCGAGGGTCACCGTCGTCTTACTTCAGAACGAGCAAGCGTTTTCGAGGGAGACGATCACGAAGGAAACAGGAACAACGGAAATTCGCGGCGGACAACCTTCCGTTCAAAGCTGCCGCGCGACGAGCAACCTACGCGAACTCCCGCGCGCCAGCGGAACTGACATGCGCTGTTGTTGCTTTGCGTCAGGATGGAGGAGCGCGCCGTACCATTGTCCAGACCTGGGTAAAGCCGCCCGCCGTGCACTGCCCGGCTGGTTAGGTTAGTGCGGAAGGCGCATGATCTGCACCGGTG
>JAQGOC010000390.1 GCA_028293805.1 Gammaproteobacteria bacterium | reverse complement strand
TGCCCTTCGTGATGTCCTTGAGATAGACGATGACGTTGGCCAAGCCGCCGCTGCTGTCGACCGTGTAGGCCGGATCAGGGATGGTCTGGCCGCAATAATCCTGGTTTTTGCTGACTTTGATCGCGGCTTGGGCGGGCGCCGCACCGGTCAGAGTGACGATGCCGTCTATCGAGCCACCATTCGTGACCGCCACGACTTCGTAGGCCGCCAAGGCCTGTTGCGTCGCAAGCGACGCGACGACGCCAACTACCGCCACACAGGCGCGCGCAAAGACCGAATGACGGCTAGCAGCGGCGCCAATTCCGTTGAGCATACAAACCCCCACGTTTTGAATTATTTCGCGATCCGATCGTCGAGAGTCGGCTGTCTGACCTCCACTCACTGCTTCTTCGCATTCTTCTGCTGGTGCGCCCCTCGAGCGGGTCGCCAGCGGCGGCACAGTGCCTCCCGACCGACGGGGTCGCAATGGGGACTTATACCCGCGCGGGTGTTGCGCGATGGCGGGGACGGGGGGCCAACCGGACTCCTCCATCTCTGATCTGAAGGCCGGCGGTGCTCGGCAGCCCGTGGCGGCGGGAAAGGATCATCACGCCTCGCTCATCAGAACCGATCTTGGCAGCCTCTATCGCGTCGAGCGCCGGGAGGCGTCAAGGCATGATGACTCGGAGGTGGATAGCTCTCGAGGCACCAAAGACGCCGTGGTTTGCGTCCGTCATCATCAGACCCGCGCCCCAGGGCAGCACCGCCTGGTTGTGTGTGCTGGTGTTGGCCAAAACGGTCGCTCGCAACGCACCGTTCTTCCACTGGAAGATCGTTATGCGGCAAGGTATGCCGGGGTGAGTGGGCGGGTTGCCTTCCGGCCTGGCGGGCTTGCAGGCCTGCTCCTCTTCGGCTACTAGAAAGTACGGCACGCCATTCCACTGGCCGAGTGTTATCGCATGCATGTCGCGATAGTCTGGGCCAACGCCGTGCGCGATCCAGGGTGTGCGGGGATCGGCGGGCTGCTCGTACAAGGTAATCCCCCTGGTATCCGTCGTGCCACCGGGTCCCTCATGTTCGTTAGCAGCTGTGATGACGGCCTCTGTCGTGGACGAGAACTTTCCCCCGACCAAGCTGTTGCCGACGTTGCCGGGGCCGATGTAGTGCTTGATCCAGTTGGAAGTGCGCGCGTTGCCGCCATGCAGGCGCGGATTCTCATACCAGGAGATATTTCCGCTGCTATCGGTGCCCACTAGATTCGGCGTGGCATTGGCTCCGATCCTGACAACCGCAACGCCGTCCCCGGCGCCCGCAACGTTGTAAACGACTTGCCAGTGCTGAGGATCGTTCTGGAACGCCACGAATTCCGGCGCCCGCAAGCTGATTGCACTCGAGCAGATCACATCGATCCTGCTGTCGCCATCGAGGTCCTCGAGGAGCAGGTCGTGACAGCCATGGTTCGGATTGATCACGTGGACCCTCCAGGGCTGAGTGACGCTCGCGGCGCTGCCGTTGTTCCAGGGGTTCTCGAACCAGACGATCTGGTTCCCGATGGAGGCCACGATCCCCGGATGGCTCTGGCCTGGAAATGTGATGGCCCGCGCCTGCTCGAAAGCAGCGCCACCCTTCGCAATGGTGGACCGTCGCCACGGCCCCGCGGGCGTCCCCGAAGTCGATTGATACAGGTACATGCCGCCCCGTCCGTTTCCAACGGCCACGCTGGGGAATGTCAGCGAAGTAAAGAACTCGATGACTTTCTCCAACGGCTCCCCCGCCGGAAAGTTGTTGTCGATGACCACGTCCTGCGTGATCGATTGCGCGCCGGCGTACTGGGACGGGCAGATGTTGAGCGCAAGGGACACGAACAGCAGCCCTTGCACCCCCGTCGTGCGCGGATGGTTATGCAATTTCGGCCGCATGATTGTTCCCAGGTGGCAATTCTGGCGTCTGTGCGGGAAACTCGCAGCACAGCGAACGGGGGTCAAGCGCTATCTGAGGCTGCTCGCCGATCGCTGCGGAAAATTGTTTGACGCGTCTTGGGCCGAGGCGCTACCTGGTAGACAGCCTTGGTCCTGGGCGGCGTGATGTACTCGCAGTACCGACGCGCTTCGGTGCGCAGGTTCCTTTGCTTTACCGAAGCTGATCTACGACCTGAATTGCCGAGTCAAAAATATTCGCGCTTGCGCTCGAGCGATGGCTGTCATGTGGGCGCTGATCGCCTCGCGGGACGATGTCCGCCAAGCTTCTGTGCCGGTCGCACCGTCAGGCGCAACCCAAACGCCGCCAGGACGGCAGCCAACGTGTCCAGCCGGGGATTCCCGCGCTCAGAAAGGGTCCGATACAGCGTCTCACGGGAAACCCCGTCTGGTGAGCAAGTGCGGCCATTCCACCTACTGCCTCGGCAACGGTGCGCCGGGCGACAGGAACGGCACGCGCGTCGCCATCCTCCAGCATCGCCTCAATGTACGCAGCGATTTCGGCCTCGTTCTGCAGATGATCCGCCGGGTTGAATGGGCGGCCTGGGGGAACGCACTTTGTAGTCTTGCCAGTACGCATGCGCTCGTTCCATATCTTTCGTTTGGGTGCTCTTGTCACCACGCCGCGAATCTCACCACAACTTTGCTCCGTTCGTATTCAACCCTGCCATCCTGCGCAATCGCGTTGACCGTAAAGCGGTAGACGGATGGCGCAGTGCTCGCGAAGTCGGCTCCCTGAGCGTCCTTGATCACCCATGGTGTGTGCAGCTCGAAGCTCGAGCGGGCCGAAACCATGTGATCGAACTCGATCGTGAGCACCCGGTCCTTCAGAGTCACGCCGGTAACCTTGATTGCCGTGCTCGGCTCGCCGATCAACGGTTGGGGTGGGACGGGAACAATCGCAACCCCTCCCGCATAGGCGATTGTCAGCAATGTATTTCCGCGAGGCAGGCTGACCTCCAGGCGGGCGTGAGTATCCTGCCGATTCTCTTCGAGATTCGCCGCAATCGGAAGATTCCCGGCCCGTGCACCCGTCAGCCGCGCACCGAACGGCAGTTCGGGATCGAACACCAGGGTGACGGGAGTGCCCTCATTGCGCGCCTCCAGCCTGATTTCATCCGCGGATCGAAGCATGTTGAGCGTGATTTCGGCGCCAGCGACGCGCAAGTGTCGGAGCGTGATTGCGTTCCAGCCCGGCGGCAAATGCGGCGCGAAGCTGAGATGCCGCGACGCTCCGTCGACTCGCAATCCCAACAGCCCACGGACGCTGGTCGTCAGGAAAGAGGCGGAAGACCAGGTTTGCTCCGGCACGGACTCCAGCTCTTCGTGATAGTAGTCTCCAGCGAGAGTTTCGTGCATGTGTCCGAGAGAATCGAGTGACAGCCAGGGAAGAAGCCCACTCCAGATCGGGAGCGCAGTCACGGGCCGGTGCTCCGCCCAGAATGCATCCGCCACCGCCGCGGTTCCAATGCCCCAAACACTGCCGCTGGCATAAGAGTTCGGATCGTACGTGGTACTGGTCGATGCTTTGCTCCGTGTGCCCCAATCGGCCTGGAACTCGTGAGACGCGAGCTGATCCAGCAGGGAGTCGCGCTCTTGCGCTGAGGACAGGAACTCCAGCACCGTGATCGCCGCACCGCTGTCGCGCGGCGCCAATGACTGTCCGCTGCGAGTGTGGCCGCTGATCCACACCTGCTGCCGTGGGTCCCAGTATTCGCGGCCAATCGCTTGTCTGGCCCGTTGGCTGGCATTGCGGGCGGCTTTTGCCGCGGCCTGGTGGCCGCTGGCGGCTGCAAGATCCGCAAAGGCTTCCGCTGCCGTTACCCAGCTCGCTGACAGCGTCAGCTCATCGTTGAGTGGGTCCTGCTCGTTGTGACCTTGTTTGTCGCTGGGGATGCGAGGCAGCCCGTCCTTCGGATCCAGCAGGGAGCGGCAATACCGGTAGGCCGATTGAAGCGAGTCCCAGTGGCGGGTCACGAAGTCCAGGTCACCCGTGGTTGAATAGTAATGGGCAACGGTCGCAAGGAAGTCGAAGGTCACATCGACATGCACGAACATGTACGGGTACTGTTCCCACTTCAGCGCTCCGGCGCTTTGCGAGAGCTCGTGCCAGATCATCCCGGTGCTGCGCTTCTGAAATTTGAGAATGAATTCCAGCTCGTCGCGGGCCCGGTCGTACTGTGCCGAGGCCAGCAGGGCGCGGGTAGAGACCAGGCCATCACCGGCGAAAAACCAGTCGTACTGCGGACGCCGCCCCTGACGCGACGGACCGTATCCAGCTACCTGCCCGCACCCCAGGTCGGGGTTGCAGACCCAAGCTTGATCGAGTGCGATTTCGGACCACGACAACGCGCGATTGACCAGGGGGTCAGGTGTCTCGATTTGCAAGGCGTCATTCAATACACGTTGATAGTGATCGGCTGCAGCTTCCTCCAGCGAGGCGCTGTCGCTTAGAAGCCTCTTCGCTGTCGCCGTGGCGTCTTGTCCAGGCAAGCCACCCGCAATAACGACTCGTCCCGTGTGGCCACCGCCCGCGCGAATCGTAAAGGCCAGGCCGCCGGAGCGGGCGGCAGGCTTGTTGGTATTGGCAGTATCATCATGTGCCACGATATCGGGCGAGCCCACGAAGGCCGTGTATCGATGCGTCGGCTCGGAAAGCAGATACGCCGAAGCGGCGGAGCTCCACTTGGTTTCCTGCCCGCCCACGGAACCCGGCCACATCAAGTCCAGCACGGGCACGAAGCGGATCACGATGTCGAGCGGGTGGGCGCCTGCAACTTCATAGCTGACGAGCGTGCCCGGCGTATCGAGCGGAGTGAAGATCTTTTCGCGGACGATGTAATCGGGGCCGGCGTAAATGCGCGTTACGAACGCCGGTGCATAGATGATTCGGCGCAGCACGCTGCGGCCGTCGGTTTCGGTCGTTGCGCCCTGCTGGCGGAATGCGACGCCGAAGGAAGTCAGGATCTGTACAGGATAAGCCCAGCTCTCCAATCCGCTCTCGGAATAGCCGAAGATCGCTGACCGCCGCCCGTGAGCCGCAATGAAACGGCCAGGTTGGGTGGACTCGGTACTCCAATCCAACTGCTGCAGCGAGCGCCGCGCGTCGGATGGATCGTCAGCGGCGAGGATGCCTACTGGGCCGGATAATGCGCACAGCAGGAAAAGCGCGAGACGCAGGTAACTCTTGCCTTGCAACCGGCGGCCTCCCTGGGCTCAATTGCTCGATCCACCGATGGTATATTGGATTGTGCGCATCAGCCTAGCGTGGGACGATTCTGCGAACACCAATATGGGAGCTGAATGATGAACGGACGTGTAGCGCTGGTCACGGGGGGCGGCCGGGGGATCGGACGCGAGGCTGCTTTGTTGCTGTCGGCAGCAGGAGCGCGCGTGATGGTGGTGTCGCGCAGCGCGACGGAACTGGCGGGCGTTGGCCTTGAATACGTCGCGGCCGACCTGGGCACCGCCGAGGGCTGCGCCTTGGCCGTTGCCGAGACCGAGCGACGACTGGGGCCGGTTGAGGTGCTGGTCGTGAACCACGGCATCGGCTCGGCCCACGAGCGTGTCGTGTGGGAGCAGGATCCCGAGGTCTGGCGTGAGACGATGCGCGTCAACCTCGACGGTCCGTTCGAGCTCGCCAGGCTTACCGTAGGCGGCATGTGCAAGCGCGGCTTCGGCCGGGTCGTATTCACGAGTTCGACCGCCGGCGAGAAAGCCGAGCGCTGCGGCAGCGCGTACACGGCATCCAAGCATGGAGTGATTGGGCTCGCACGCGCTGTGGCGCAGGACGCTGGCCCGTTCGGAGTCACATCCAATGCGGTGCTGCCTGGCTGGGTGCGAACGGCGATGGCCGAGCGCTCGGCGCAGGCGGATTCCGAACGACGTGGCATCAGCGTCGAGCAGGTGTGGCGCGAGCGCGCCGCCATCTACCCGCAAAATCGAGTGCTGGAGCCGCGCGAGGTCGCGCAGGTGATCGCGTTCCTATGCAGCGAGGCTGCCGGGGGCATCAACGGCGAGGCGATCACTGTGGCTCTTGGGGGCGTGTGGTGAGTGTCGCGTCGTCTGAAGAGTCAACAGAGTACGCGACGGACGCTTACGTCAAATCCGATGCGCCAACTAGTTCTCTATCGCGTCCGCTACAACCCGCCGAAGCCACCAGCGGTTTTGTGGAAGGGGAGTTTGCTGGCTGAAGGATTCGGGCGCCCGACCCACTGATGAGGTATCGAAGCTCGCCGGCGACGGCCTCTTCGATTACTTCCGCGGGGCGTCGGCGGCTATCCCGGAACCGCTGCCCGTCGCGGAGGCTCGCTTGGGCCGGCGGACGGCCCTGACCTTGCCGCTCCCGCCTCCTCCGCAGAAGAACTGATCGCTGCCATTGGACTCGAGCCCCGAAACGGCCATTCCGGGCGGCATGTCGAGCCTCTCCAGGACCTCTCCCGTGCGAGGATCGATTCGCCTCAAATCGCTATCGTCACCTTCCCAGGTGCCGTGCCAGAGCTCACCGTCGACCCAGGTGACTCCGGTGACG
>JAQGOC010000357.1 GCA_028293805.1 Gammaproteobacteria bacterium | reverse complement strand
CAACGCTCGACGCGACGGCACCCGCGATGGGCGTGCTCGGTACCGCGAAACTGAGACGCATCGTTGTGCCTTTCCCGACCCCACTCTCGATTTCTATATCTGCGCCATGACGTTGCATCGTGCCATAGACCATGGCGAGCCCGAGTCCGGTGCCACGCTCGCCTTTGGTGGTGAAGAACGGCTCCAGACATCTGCGCCGCGTGTCTTCATCCATCCCAACGCCGGCATCGATAACCTCGACCTGAACGATTTTGCGCCCCGCAGACTCCTCCGAAACGGAGTCCTTCTCTTGCGCGACCCTGGTGCGCAACGTCAACTGGCCGCCGCTGGGCATGGCATCCACAGCGTTGAAAATCAAGTTTGTGAGGGCTTCCCGGATCTCATTGTCGGCGCCCATGATCGCTGGCAGGTCCGGGGCCAGCTCGGTCTGCACCTCGATTGCTATGCCACGCTGTTGTGCCATGTCGCTCCAGCGGGCGCGCGTCAAGTCCACTACCTGCTGCGCCAGGCGATTCATGTCTACTGGAAGGAGCATCAGCTGCGGTTCACGCTGGCGATAGAACTCGCGCATGCGCGCGACGGTCTGCGCTACGTCACTGATCGCGCGCTGGATCGTTTCGAGATGGCTGCGGGCGCGTGGACTGAGACCAGGCTCCCTCTCCAACAGCGACTCGGTGTAAAGGGCCACCGGAGAAATTGCATTGTTGATATCGTGCGCGATACCGCTAGCCATCTGGCCCAGGGCAAGCAGGCGCTCCTGTTGCATCACTGCCTTCTGCGTCTGGCGCAGGTCGTCGTACGCCTGTTGCAGAGCGCTGTAAAGTTGCGCCTGATGGGCCGCCAATGCCACGTGCTCGCTCGATTGCCGCAGGAATTCGCATTCGCCGCTGCTGAAGCTGCGCGCTTGCTGGCGTGCGGCGATGAGGACGCCGAACACCTTGCTCTCCACCAGCAGGGGAGCTGCGACCATCGAGCTCAAACCGCCGCCGGCCAAGCGTTGGGGAAACGGGAATGGGACCTGACCGATATCCGGTTCGTAGACCAGTTGCCCGCGCACGCAATGCGACAAGCCGTTCTGATCGATCACGACGCGCGCCTGCTGCGTCAGCGCAAGCTCCATCGCCAGCGCCTGGCTGCGCAGGCCGACGCTCGTGACGATCAGGCAGTTCTCGGCCGGGTCATACAGGCAGATACAGCAGAAATCCACCGGCAGATGCTCTTCGAGCGTGCGGATGACCACCTGAAAGATGCTCTGGATGTCCTGACGCTCGCCGATGGCCCGGGTAATCTGCTGGAGCAGGTTCAGCCGCGCCAGCTGGGCCTGTACTCTGGCTTGCGCGAGCTTGCGGTCGGTGGTGTCCCGGGCGATGTTGGATGCGCCGACGATCCGGCCCTGACCGTCCCGGATCGGGGAGATGGTGACGGAGACATCGATCGGCCGGCCGTCTTTTCCAACCCGTACGGTCTCGAAGTGATCGGTCGTCTCCCCGCGCGCGATTCGAGCCAGGATCGCCGGCTCCTCGGCCGAACGCTCCGGCGGGACCAGCAGGGCCATCGGCCGGCCCAGGACTTCCTGCGCGGAGTAGCTGAAGAGCCGTTGCGCGCCCGGATTCCAGCTGGTGATGATGCCATCCAGATTCTTGCTGACAATCGCATCGTCCGAGCATTCGACGATGGAGGCCAGCCGCGCGTTCATCTCTGCCGCTTTCTCACGCTCCGTGATGTCGCGTACGAAGGCGGCAAACGAGGGCGGTCCGCCGCCGGGCATCCGGTTGATGCTCAACTCCAGGGCCACCTCCGTCCCGTCGGCCCGCAATCCCGTCAGGGCCACTCTTCTGCCCAGTACGGCTGCTTCACCGGTGGCGAGATACCGCGCGAGCCCGTTGCAATGGCGCTCGCGCAATGCGGGGGGAATGATGACCTCCGCCAGCGGCCGCCCGATCACCTCACTACGGCGGTAGCCGAAAATCCCTTCTGCCGCGGAATTGAACTCGGTAAGTCGGCCGTCGTGGTCCATCGTAAGGATGCCATCCAACGCCGTATCGAAGATTGCGTGCAGGTGCTCATGGCTCAGGGCAAGCTGCTCGGTGCGCTGCTGGACCCGCGCTTCGAGCTGATCTTTCGCGTCGCGTAAGGCTTGCTCCGCTCGCGTCCGGCCTGCAAAGTCCCGGCGGATCGCAAACAGAGCCAGTCCGACGAGGCCGCATGCGAGCAAGCCTCCCGCTATGATGACCGCCTCCGCGATCGTGGAACTGCGGCGGGCCAGTCGTTTGCGCTGCTCGAGCAGGGACGTCTCGACGCCCTTCATCTCATCGACGAGGCGGCGAATCCGATCGTGAAACCGCTTGCCCTTGCCACTGAGAATCTCGTTTTGCGCTGCGGCGAAACCTTGGTTTTTGCGCAGCTCGAGGACTGCCCGCAAATTCGCGAGCCGGTCGGCAACAATCGACACGACGGCCTCGAGCCGCTGCTGTTGAGGGCCGTTCTCGGCCGTCAGCTCGCGCAGGCGTCCCGCCTGGCTCTCGACGACAGCTGCAGACTGCCGATAGGGCTCCAGATAGCGCTCATCCCCGGTGATGACGTACCCGCGCTCAGCGGTTTCCGAGTCCGTTGCGGCGGCAAGCAGCAATTCGAGACCGCTGAGAACCTCGTGGGTGCGGTCGACGCTCGCCGCGTTCTGGTTCAGACGCACGACACTGAGAAAGGAGACCACCCCGACCACGCCCAGGCAGGTCAGCGCAAACGCGAAGCCGAACCGCACTTTCCGCTCAGTGGACGCCAGCTCTCCCGTGGCGGGTCCCCCTTCGCTGCCCTGCAATAAGGGTGGGGCAACTCCGTTCCCGGCAGCATCGCTCATAGGCTCTCCATGAGAGTTCCAGTCCGCATCACTGGGGGCGTACTCCGAGCGCGACCGCCCAGCACCGCAACATCTCCAGGGAAAATCGAAACTTTTCTTTATCTTCGGGGGAATCACCCCCAGGAGTGATGCCCTCTTCCGTAGACGGGATAGTACCAATTAACAGTGATATTGACCCGCAGTGAACCCCGCGCACCGGATCATGAGCGCGATGCCATTATTAAGGCACGGGATATCGGTGATGCGTCACCTGACCGCTGCAGCGCGGCTCCCGAGGTCGGGGAGGATGGGTACTGTTGGTTACGTACCCGCGTGCCTGGGTCTGCGGGTAGAGACTCGGGACGTTGCGGTCGTGTGCTGGTGGAATGCGTGCCTGCTCGAGGGCCGCACGGGAGCGCGATACGGCGCTCCCGGTCGACCTGCCCAGACGCTAGGAGCCTTGCGTGGCATCGGGCGGAGTGTTCAAAGAGGCAACGTCAACCTTGCCGTCCTTGACCGGCAACGCGGGGCCCGGATCCCGATCCGTGTGCACGCGATGCTGCTTCCCTTTATATTCATACACGACCTCGAATCCGGCGGGCTGCTCCTTTATGTCATAGGCAGTCAGGCAGCGCTGCTCCGTGCTGGTGTAGGTATCGCCCTGTTGGGTTCTCTGTTGGATCTTGTTGCCAGCATAGCCGCCCGCCGCCGCACCCGCGACCGTCGCCAGGGTCTTGCCGCTGCCGCCGCCAACCTGATGACCCAGGACGCCGCCGACGAGCGCGCCCAGGCCGGTGCCCAGCAGCCGCTGCCGATCTTTTACGGGCTTGGTGTGCGTGACGGTCTCGTCATGACACTCCTGGCGGGGGATTCTGAGCTTGCGAGTCAGCGCTTTGGCGCTGAGAACGGTTGCGGAATGCGCGGTCGTATACATCTTGTAACCCGCGGCTGCGCCTCCGGCAGTCACCACAATGGCTCCGGCAAGCGCGCCTACAACAAAGGACTTACTCATCGACACCTCCCATTCAATCGGTGCGGCTAATGTAGCAGCAGCAGCGCACCCGGACAGCGGCCGCCATCGCAATTATCGAACCATTGGCCCACCGCGCGGATGTCTGCAGGAAGCGACAGCAGCCAGGCAGATTTCGCGTCTTGAATCATGGCTGCGCAGGCGCATAATGCCGTTTGCGCAGCAGAAATATACCCCTAACACCGCTGCGTGGAGGGACACTGCAATGCAACGTCTCATACGCATGATCACTCTGGCGGCAGCCGTCGTCATTGCCATTCCCACCCATGCGTGGGCCCAGGGCGCCGACCCGCTGAACGGCACATGGCACCTGAACGCCGGAAAGTCGCAGTTTACGGCGGGTCCGGCGCTCAAGAGCCAGACGCGCACGTATCAGGTGTCGGGTGAATCGGTCAAACAAGTGCTTGACGGAATCGACTCGCAGGGCAAGCCGGTACACATTGAATTCACCGCCCGGTACGACGGCAAGGACTACCCGACAACCGGCAATCCCGATGCCGATGCGATCGCGGTAAAGCGCCTCGACAAGTACAGCGCCAGGTCCGAATTGAAGAAGGACGGCAAGGTCGTCCAAACGACGCTGCGCCACGTCAGCAAGGATGGGAAAACCCTGACGTTGAAGACCAAGGGAACGGATGCCAAGGGCGAAAAGATCGATAACGTCCTCGTGTTCGATAAGCAGTAGTCGGGACGACTTGCGTGCTCACGCGGCGGCGGACGGCTGACAGTTGTCCGCCGCTTGCGAGTCGCGGCAGGCAAGTAGCCGCCCGGAGCGCGCGCCCGACATTTTCAGGCGGCGGGATTGATGAACTGGTCAGGTGGCGACGTTGACGACACTGACATTGGAAAACCAGACGTCCTGCCAGCGTCCCATTTTCTCGCTGTCCGACAGTTTCTTTGGCGAGACAGATGCACGAGTGCCGTTCGGAGCCGAGTAGCCTGGGGTCTACGAAGGTGGCGCATCTGGAAGATAACCAAGGTGCGGCACGGGGCCGGCTGCCGGACGAATCGATGCGTCGAAAAATGGAGCAGTTCTGGGATGCGGCCTAGGGTGATTCGGGAGCTTCACCGTCCCGAAATCCGCGCGCCGGAAAAGGGTGTGAGGCGGGACATGTACCGGCGGCTCGAGCCTGGCGTTCGCCGGGTACAGCGGTTGCGGCACTTGGCCAGCGCACGATTGCCGCCAGGAGCGGACCTCATCCGGCAAGGAGCGGTTATGCAGATACTTGTCCATTCGGATCATCACATTACCGCAAGCGAATCTGTCGCCGCGCGAGTCGAGTCTGTGGTGGGCCTCCCGCTCGAGCGATTTTCGCGACAGATTACGCGTCTAGAGGTCTATCTCAAGGACGTGAACGGTCCCAAGCACGGGGATCGCGACAAGCACTGCACGATCGAAGCGCACGTGAGCGGCACGAAGCCCATCGCGGCAACTCATCAGGCGCCGGCATTGATCGATGCGATCGAAGGCGCGGCCGCCAAACTCGAACGCGCGCTCGATCACGCGCTGGCGCGGCTGCGCGAAACTGCCGGGCCCGCACCGCGTGAGGCGGAAATCGCCACCGTGGAAGAGTTACAAGAGCTGGAGCTACAGGAACGGGAGAAGAGAAAAAGTCGTTCGCAATAGCGGCTCGATCCGCGGTCGCGACTGCGTGGAAAGACACCTTGCGATCGACGCACCGACGACGAGCTCACGCTGGCGGCAGAGGTAGACGACCGGCCGTCCCCTGTTTGCGCAAGTCACGGCACTTCGCTGCCGACTTCGTACCAGACGCCCTGCTCGCAGCGCAGGAAGGTGCTGCCGCTGGCTACGTGGGTGCCATCCGGGTACAGGATATCGTTGAAATAACAGCCGGCCGCTTCGTCGCCGACCTCCTCCCGCACCAGCTCGAAACACTCTTCCGGATCGGTTTGGATCGGGGAATTGCGCCGCTCCGGGTCGGCTGTGCCCACTTGCGGGACGTCGTCAAACTGCGGGGTTCCGGGCAGAGTGTTCGTCGCCATCGCTTGCTCCCGATGCAGTCATCGCAACCAGCGTATCCCGTGCGGCTTGCGGTCGCGCGGCAGTCCGAGCTCGGACTTTGACTCTGTAACAGCGAGCCCGGGCCGGCGGCAGCCCATCCAACACATCGCCGCTCCCGCCGCCTCAGGTGGCCAGTATAGATGTCCGTGCCGCCGGGCAGCAATCCTCGCGGGCCGACACCCCCGATCCCGCAAGGAGCCAATTCACCCGAGTCACACCGACAATTGCAGCCGTTGCCGATACTCCGCGACCGAAATGATCCGCTGCGCGCGCGTATCCCACAGAATGCATTTCAGTGCACCGAGAACCTGCGACAAGCGCACGCGAGTCACATCCGGGAACAGATGCTGATATTCATCATGACAGCTGGCCAGGCAGTAGTTCGGGATGTGGGCCGAAAGATGGTGAATGTGATGATAGCCGATATCCACGGTAAACCAGTTCAGCCAGCGCGGCAGGACCAGGAAGCTCGTGCCCTCGATCGCTCCGGTGACGTAGTCCCAGCGCCTGCCGTCGCTCGCATAGGCGTGCTCGAAATTATGCTGGACGGTGAACAACACTATGCCCGCGCCGCCGGCAATGGAGACGCTGGTCAGATAAATCGCAAAAAACACAGCGGTACCGCATGTGCAGCACATCAACACCCACGCGCCCAGCAGCACGACATTGTTCCAGGACATGTGCCGGTACTCCCGGGCCGATCTCCAGTAGCGTGTCTCGTAGCTGGCGGCGTGCTCCCGCAGCGTCACGTCCGGCTGCGCCATTTTCTTTCTGGCAATGTGCATCACGAGGCCGAGACTGCCTTTCAGCCAGGTAAAGCGCGGATTGAAAATCAGATAAATGAAGCCTGCGAGGGGCGCAGCCGCGATGCTGCATTTGTGCCGGTACAGGCGCTGCTGCGTGTCGGACAGTGCCGCATATTCATCCACCGAGAGCGTCGCATAGGGTCCGCGATATTTATCCCAGTTGCCGTTGTGCGCATGGTGATAGTTATGATGTTGCGACCATACATACTGCGGCATGCCGGACACGACGCCCAGGACAAACCCGGCGGCCCGATTGAGCCAGCGGCTGCGAAACAAGCTGCCATGGCCACATTCGTGCATCAGTCCGAAAACGCGCACGGTAAACAGGATGATGAGAAGTCCGGCAACCGCGGCGGCCAGCCAGCGGGAGGTGCCGGCGCACAGGATGGCGGCCCACCAGAGGAGCGCGAAGGATGCCAACGTCGTGAGAACCTGCGTGGCTCCCTTGATGTCATCCGATTTGGTGTAGCGATCGATCATGGCGCGCTTCTGTTGCTTTATGCGGTCGATCGACAACACGATAGAACACCCCGTCCGTCTCAAATCATATTTATAAGCAGCGCCGCCGGAAGTCTAGCAGACGAGCGTAGCAGTATGCTGTGATACGCTGCGAATGACGGCTGTTAACCCACCGGCGGGAACCTTGCGCCGTTGTGCAGGCGATACAACTCGTATCAGGGCTGCAGCGAAATCGTCGCCCCGAATTGCGGACGCGAGGCAACGCAAGGCACAACTGCCATACATGAGCTGCCTGCTTTCCTTGCGATCCGACGTTGCGCGCCGGCTACAAGACCTGACGCTGGCCGCCGCCTCACCGAGTCCCGTACAGCCGATCGCCGGCATCGCCCAGGCCGGGAAGGATATAACCATGATCATTCAGGTGCTCGTCGATGGCGGCGGTCCACACGCGCACTTCGGGGTGGTGGCTGTGCAGGTTTGCGAGTCCCACGGGCGTTGCCAGAAGGCAGACGTAACGCAGCTCGCTCGCGCCATGTTCCTTGAGGCGTTCGACCGCGGCTACCGCGGTGTTGCCGGTCGCCAGCATCGGATCCACCACGATGACGAGTCGTTCCGATAGATCGGACGGCGCCTTGAAGTAGTACTCGACGGCGGTCAAGGAATCGGGATCCCGATACAGCCCGACATGCGCGATCCGGGCGGAGGGCACCAGATCCAGCATGCCTTCGATCAATCCCATCCCGGCGCGCAGGATCGGCGCGAACACGAGTTTCTTGCCCGCCAGCACCTGCGCCTGCATCGGCATGAGGGGAGTCTCGATCTGTATCGGGGCGAGCGACAGGTCGCGAGTCACCTCATAGCACAGCAAGGTGGCGATCTCCCGCAGCAGCTGCCGAAAGCCCTTGGTCGAGGTGGTTTTGTCGCGCATGAGCGTCAACTTGTGCTGCACGAGCGGGTGAGCCACCGTCGTTACGTTCTCCATCAGAACACCGTCCCGTCGCTCAAGACATGAAATGGAGGACCGCCATCGCGAGCGCGAGCCCCTCCGGGCGCGCGGCGACCAGGCCCGTGGCGCGGTCATGATAGCGCCACTCCGCGCCGGCCCCGCATCGAGCAAGACTGAGGTAATGACCGGATGGAAAGCGGAGCGTGCGGCGGCGTCAGAACTGTTCCAGTCGCTCCGACGACGATAGCGTCCCACAGATTGCGACCTCCCCATATGAAATGCCGCCGGCGTGAGTGCACCGGCATCCGCAGCCGCGGATAAGGCTCCCGGACAACCTTCGCTCGCCGGCACCCTGCTAAACTTGAGGACACGCAGCAGCCGCATGTTCAGTCTCATCGGCCCATCCGCCGCGAGGTAGCCAATGAATGCGGGTTTTGACTACCAGGCCATGCTCGAGGTGGCACTGGAGGAAGCGAGGACTGGACTGGCCGAAGGGGGCATCCCGATCGGGGCGGCCCTCTTTTTACGCAACGGCGTGCTGCTCGGACGCGGCCACAATCGTCGTATCCAAGAGAATGACCCGTCGGTGCACGGCGAGACGGATGCCTTTCGCAAGGCAGGCCGCCAACGCAGATATCAGGACACGGTCATGGTCACAACGCTGGCTCCGTGCTGGTATTGCTGTGGACTCATCGTCCAGTTCCGGATCGGCAGGGTAGTTGTTGGCGAGTCGCGCACATTCCGCGGTGGAGTTGACTGGCTGCGGGAGCGAGGCGTGGACGTCGTCGATCTCGATTCAGCGGAATGTGTGGACCTCCTGGCAACGTTCATCGATGCCCATCCTGACGTATGGCACGAGGACATTGGCGAGGGTTAGGATCGGCGCACACTCGCGCGCCCGCATCGGGCTACTTGTTTTCGCATCGACTCGCCTTGGCCGCAAAACGCGGGCGGGCTACTCTTCGGGCCGGGTCACAGCGGAAGGCGGCACACGGCCATCCCGCACCAACACCCCTTCCGCGCGCAGGCGGCGGGCCTGTTCGCGGTGCTCGTGGGAGTGCTTCGGAAACACGATGCGGCCGCCGGCCCCGACGACACGGTGCCAGGGCAGATGCAAGGACTCCGGCGCCACCCCCAACGCGAATCCTGCCTGGCGCGCACGGCCCGGCAATCCGGCGGTGCGGGCAACTGCTCCGTAGGTGGAGACCTGTCCCCGCGGAATGGCGCAGACCACATGCCAGATCGCCTGGAGTGCGGGATCATCTTCAGCGGCCAGCGGCTTGCGCGACCGGGAGCTCGTTGCGCTCAGGGGCCGAAACAGCGCCGCGGGGGTCTTCTTCGGACGTGGCACTGTGTAAACGCGCGAGCTCAGCCGGGCTCCCGCGCCTTGTACGAGAACTTCTGGCCCGACACGGAGGCTTCGTACATGGCGCCGCCTTTCACGATCGTGAAAACCGCCATCCCTTTGTAATAGCCGCCCACCGACGCGGTGGTGGCATCTTTCTTCCCAGCGCTTGCACCTCCGCTGGCACCCGTCGTGCCGGCCGCGCCGGATGCTGCGGCCGTAATCGCGACGGCACTCACACCCGCACCAAATTCGAAATTGCCGTTGGTGAATTCGTCGAACGCCCGTTTGTCCTCGAAGAAGATGATCTGGCTGTAAGCCTGGCCACCCGCCTGGAATCCAACACTGACCTGGGTCATCGACGTGTCGCCGACGTACTTGCCATGCGCGTATACGCGGCCGCTGCCGTGGGCGCCGCCAATCCCCAGGCCCGCCTTGCCAATCGTGGGAAACACGGCATAGCCGTAGCTCTTGCTGAAGTACGCAGCACTCTCCCCTGCTTGCTTGAACAGGTTGATCGTGTCGCTGTAGCTGTCCGCCGCAGCCGCCGCGGCCCACAGGGTTACTGCCGCAATCGTCAGGACTGTACGCATCGTTCTCATAACCGCTCCGTGATTTCGGCGACCCGGTCGAGATACAGCATCCAGTGTGCCCAAAACTGAGCCGCTGCGGTGGGCCTTGCTAAATCGCTTGCTGGGCGGCCGGTATTTGATTATAAATCTGTGATCAAATATCAAGGATTGCGGATGTCCGACCCTTCACAGCTGGGATTTGCGCGGATCGAGCGCGAGACGGTGCAAGAGCGGGTGTATGGAGTGCTCCGCGACCGACTGATGCGCGGCGGGTTCGAGCCGGGCCAGAAGCTGAAGATCGCGGAGCTGGCGAGCGCATTGGGCACGAGTGCGATGCCGGTTCGCGAGGCGCTGAACCGGTTGACGGCGGAGCGTGCCATCGAAGCCCTGCCCAACCGGAGCGTGCGCGTTCCGGCCTTGTCCAAGGACTGCCTGCAGGACCTCCTGGAAACCCGGTTTGCGGTCGAGGGATTGGCCGTTGCCCGCGCCGCCTCGAACATGAGTTGCGCCACACTGGCGACGCTGCGGCAGTTCATCGAGGCGCAGAGCGCAACCGACGCGGAGCACGTCTCCGAGGCCAGCGCCGAGCAGAATCGCGCCTTCCACTTCGCGATTTACCGCGAATCCGGCTCGAGCGTGCTGTTGCCGATCATTGAAAGCCTGTGGCTGCAGTTCGGGCCTTACATGCGCGTTGCATCGGAGCGGTTCGACGGCCGCGAAGGCCGCGGCACCAATTTTCACGTCGAGATCGTCGATGCCCTGGCTCGCGGGGATGGCAAGGCCGCCCGGGAGGCCTTGGAATGCGACATCGGCCGCTCGTTCGAGCTGGTGATGACCGATCAAGCCCTTTGGCAGCAACATGGAGGGGCCGCGTGACGTCCACTGCTGATCCATCGCCCCCGCAAGCCCCTGCCGGCTTCGAGCTCTACGACCTGCGCGTCGAGGTGGTCGGACCGTCCGACCGGCCGATTTACTGCGGCGCGCGGCTGGGCGATTACTTCGAGCTGCATGGCGAACTGTTGAAACTGCCGCCCGGTCAAGGCTTCTCCATCTATTCCCTGGCCGCCCTGCTACCCCTGCTGCCCGCGAAACAGCGCATCACCGACCCTAACGATTGGATGACATCGGATGCGGAGGTCGCCTGCCCGGATCCCAACTGTCCGACGCGGTTCCGGATCACACGCACCGGACGGCGTTATTTCCGGCGATCGGACGTAACGGCGGTGGCGCTACCAGTTCAGGACTCGCAGTGATACCGCGCCATACCCTGACCGACGGCTATGCATTCTCGCGGATCATCAAGGGTGGCTGGCATCTGGCCGGCGATCACGGCGCGATCGACCCGCACCAGGCGCGCCGGGACATGGCGAGCTTCGTCGAGGCGGGCATCACGACATTCGATTGCGCCGACATCTACACGGGCGTGGAGCTTCTGATCGGAGCCTTCCGGCAGGCGTATCCGTCGCTCGCCCAACGGGTGCAGGTTCACACGAAATTCGTTCCCGACCTGTCGGATCTGCGCTCGCTGGATCGCGGCTACGTCGAGGGGATCATCGATCGATCGCTGCAGCGCCTCGGCATGGAGTGCCTCGACCTGGTGCAGTTTCATTGGTGGGACTTTACGGTGCCGCGCTACGTCGAGACGGCGTCCGAGCTCGATCGCCTGCGTCGCGCCGGCAAGATCGCGCATCTGGGTGTCACCAACTTCGATACACGGCACCTCGACGAACTCGTCGCTGCCGGCATTCCAATCGTAACGCACCAACTACAGTACTCTCTCGTGGACGCCCGTCCCGAGTCCGCCATGGCCGAATACTGCCGCAGCCACGCAATCGCGCTCTTGTGCTACGGCACCGTGTGCGGGGGCTTTCTGTCCGAGCGCTGGCTCGGCAGAGCCGAGCCGCGGCTCGAGCTCGCGAATCGCTCGCTGATCAAATATAAGCTGATCATCGACGATTTCGGCGGCTGGGAGTTGTTTCAACAGCTGCTGCAGGTGTTGGCCAGGATTGCAACGCGGTGCGGCACCGATATCGCCTCGATCGCCTCCCGCGCCATTCTCGACCGGCCGCAGGTTGCCGCGGCGATCGTAGGCGCCACCAACACGGCCCATCTGCGTGCCCATGCTCAGATTGGCTCGCTACGGCTCGACGAGGCGGATCTGGCGGCGATCAGCGCAGTGACCGAGCGCCGTGGCGGCCCGCTGGGCGATGTTTACGATCTCGAGCGCGAGCGAACGGGCCGGCATGGCCAGATCATGAAGTACGAATTGAATGCGGCGCCTGCGGAATAATCCTTCTTAGGCACGCCGCGCATGCGCAGCAACCAAAGCTGACCGTCCAAAACCGGGGAGCGGTAAAAATGACTACAAAACAACTCGCAACTTTGACACGAACATCCTGCGTACCCCGTCCGCGCGGCGCGCTGACCGCGGCGCTGGGCGTCTCGTGGGCGCTGAGCGGCGCCGTATGGGCCGATCAGAATGGTGCCGCGCAGGCGGGCCCGCCCGGCGGGACCCGCGAAGCGCCGGCTCTGGATCTGCAGGAGGTCGTGGTAACCGCCGAGAAGCGCGAATCCACGGTGCAGAAAACGCCTATCAGCATGACCGCGATCAGCGGCGCCGAACTGCAGGCTGAAGGTGTGACGAATCTGGTCTCGGTGGCCCAGCAGGTGCCCGGTGTCTCGTTCAAGACGTCCGGCCCCGGCCAGACTGAATTCGAGATGCGCGGCCTGACGTCGACCGGCGGCGAGTCGCCGACGGTGGGCTTCTATCTCGATGAGACCGCGCTGACGCCACCGGCCATGGCGCAAAACGGCAAGGTCGTCATCGACCCGAATCTGTTCGATCTCAATCGCATCGAAATACTGCGCGGCCCGCAGGGAACACTCTACGGCGCCGGCTCGATGGGCGGCACGATCAAGCTCGTGACCAACTCGCCGGATCCGCAGCGCTTTGCCGCCAACGTCGAGGGCATTGGCTCGGGCACCACCGGCGGCGGGTTCAACCACACCGAAAACGCGATGCTGAACGCGCCCATCGTGCAGGACATCGCGGCGCTGCGCCTGGTCGTGACGGACAAGTACGTCGCGGGCTGGATCGATCGCGACGTAGTGAGCCCGTTCCCGCTGGAGGTCAACGGGAGCAAGGACCGCGGCAATGTCGCCGCGGCCCCGGTCTCGCAACGCTTCAGCAATGCCAACTGGGAGAAGCTCGACGGGGGCCGCGCATCGCTCCTCGTAAAGCCGCTCGACCGCCTGAGCATCACGGCGGGAGTGCTGTACCAGCGCATCACTCAGGGCGCGCCGAACACCATCGACGTGCCGCCGGGCAACGAGGTGCACTACCAACCCTTCGACGTCTCCGAGCCGTTCAAGGACACGTTCAATCTGTACGACCTGACGGCAAAATACGACTTCGACAAGTTCCAGGTCGTCTCGGCGAGCTCTTACTGGGATCGGCACCAGAACCAGACGCAGGACATCTCCGAAGCCATGCAGGATTACATCGGCGGCTTTCTGGGGCCGCCCGCGAACTTTCCGTTTTCGACCGCCGCTGGCGGCCTGGGCGCCGGATCGATTTCCGAGGACGATTACACGAGGCAGTTCAGCGAGGAGCTGCGCGTTGCCTCGACCGGCGACGGCCCGCTGCAGTGGCTCGCAGGCGGCTACTACAGCACCTTTCATGCAACGTCCCACGTGTATTCCTTCTATGACGGGTTTACGGCGTTGTTCGGCACCAACAATCTGGCGGACAATCATCGTCTCCTCGACGTCGATCAATATGCCGCGTTCGGCGAAGCCTCGTACCAGTTGCCCGGCAACTTCAAGGCGACGGCGGGCTTTCGCTACTTTACCTACCACAGTAAATCGGCGACTTCCGTCAGTGGCGTCTCCGCCAACGGCACCAGCGCAACGCTCTTTGGCCTCGCATCGAACTCCGGTGTGACGCCTAAAATCAGTGTTGCCTACATTCCGGACGACACCACGACGGTGTACGCGACGATTGCGAAGGGTTTCCGTCCCGGCGGACCCAATTCCCCCATCCCGCCTCCCTGCCCCACCGCACCCTCGCAGTTCGGTCCGGACAGCGTCTGGAGCTATGAGCTGGGCGAGAAGAAGAAGCTGCTGGACTCCCGCGTCTCCATCAACGGCGATGTGTACTACGAGGACTGGTCGAACATCCAACAGCAGGTTGCACCCGGCTGCGGCTTCAAGTTCACGGCCAACGCCGGCAAGGCGCGGGTCTACGGTGCGGAGCTGGAGATCGCCGTCACTCCGGTGCAGGGACTGACGCTGTCGCAGAGTGTTGGCTATACCCACGCCACCAATTCCACGACCATTCTCGCCGCCGGTGTAACCGCCGGAGAGCGCTTGCTGGACGTCCCGCAGGTCACCGCCAACACGACCTTGATGTACCGATATCCGCTGCCGGGAGCCATGAACCTCGTGGCCCGCATCAACAACAGCTATATCGACTCCATGCAGGACATCACCTTCACGCGCAACACGCTGCCCTCCTATGACCTGGTGGACACGCGGTTTGGCGTGGAGAGCGACCGCTGGTCGATTCTGCTCTTCATCGACAATCTCACTAACAAGAAGGCGCTGCTGAGCGACACGGGCGCCCTGTCGGCGAACGTGTCGATTTTCAATCGGGTGGCGACGAACCAGCCCCGCACGATCGGCGCCGATCTGAGCTTCAAGTTCTGACGGCGCTTGCCCCAGGGGTGCGCAGGTGATCTTTTGCAATGACGACTGACCTGCGCAGCCTTGCAGCCGAAGGCGAGTATCCCGCACGGCCCTACGCCTGGGCCGTCTTTGCGATCCTGATCGTCACTGCGATCCTGTCGTATACGGATCGGCAGGTATTGAGCCTGCTGGTCGATCCCATTCGCAGCGATCTGGGAATCAGCGATACCCGGATCAGCCTGCTGCTGGGCACCGCCTTCGCGGTGGTCTATGGAATTGCCGGCCTCCCGCTGGGCTTCCTCGCCGATCGCACGTCCCGTCGCAATCTGATTTTCGCCGGGGTTCTGGTCTGGAGCTGCGGCACACTGGCATGCGGCTTCGCCCACACCTTCGGGCAGCTGTTTGCGGCCCGCATCGTCGTCGGGTTGGGAGAGGCCGTACTGTCGCCGGCCGCGATCTCGCTGATCAGCGACTACTTCCCGCCCGCCCGCCGCGGCACGGCGGTAGGCTGTTTCCTGAGCGGCATCGCGATGGGCATCGGAGCGTCGATCCTGATAGGCGGCGGCGTGTTGCATGCGGTGGAGCACGGGGCCCTGGCGAATACGCCGCTGGCCACACTAGCGCCGTGGCGCCTGGTGCTGCTCGTGATCGGGGCACCGGGCATGGCCTGGGCGCTGGCGATATTGCTGATTCGCGAACCGGTGCGGCGCGTAACGGAGGGCTCGCTTGAAGCCACTGCCGCCTCCAGCGGCGCCACGTGGCGCTCGACCACCTGGGCCCGGGTCATTCCGATCTACCTCGTCGTGGCGGCCGCCTCGCTGGTCGACAATGCCGTCGGCGCGTGGGCCCCTACGCTGCTGATCCGCGAATTCGCGCGGGACCCCGCCCAAGTCGGCGTGGAGCTTGGCCTGTTACTGACGGCCGGCTTCGGGGGCGGAGTGCTCATTGGCGGCTGGTTGGCGGACCGGGTGGGCGGTGCGGGCAACTGGTCGCGCAAGCTCGGCGTCTGCCTGTGCTCCGGCCTGTTGATCCTGCCGGTTTCCTTATTGATCGACGCGGGACAGTTCACGGTCGTGCTGCTTGCGGTGCCGCTGTATTTCGCCCTCTCGGGGATCGTCACCGCCTGCGGTTTTTCCGCGATTCTGGACGTGGTGCCCAATCGCTCGCGCGGGCTCGCGATGTCCATCAGTTTTTTCCTGAATGTGGCGCTCGGTGCCGGCCTGGGTCCGACCGCCGTCGCTGTTGCCAGCGATCACGTGTTTGGCGGCGGCGCCGGCTTGGGACCGGCCATCGCGCTGACCGTGGCTGCAGGCTATGCCGTCGCCATCGCGGCACTTGTGGCGGCAATGGCGCTGTTTCGAACGCGCGCGGTTGTGGCGCACTGAGCTGACTGCCCTTCCTGCGAGCTGAGGACTCCCGATAGCGTATTCTCCACGGCCCCTGTGAGGTGTGGCCATTGGAGAGAATGCTTGGGTGCTGCGACGATCCTGGCGCTGACGATCATCGTCAGCGTGGCCGGTCTCTTCTACCGCAAGCTCATCGAGCGAGCGATGTTGCGCCCTTACTTCGTGGCGAGAGGGACAGGGTATGCGGGACTGGTCACCAGCGGTTTCGTCCACGCGGACGTCGGACACCTGCTATTCAACCTGATCACGTTCTATTCCTTTGCCTTTCCACTCGAGCGGACCATTGGAACGGCGAAGCTCGTCGCTCTCTACTTCACGGGGCTGCTGGTCAGCAACGCCGGGACCTGCCTCAAACATCGCAATGATCCGAACTACGCCTCCCTCGGCGCTTCCGGCGCCATTCTCGCCGTGCTGTTCGCCTCCATCGTGTATTTCCCGCGACAACGTCTGCTCATCCTGCCCCTGCCGATCCCGATTCCCGCGCCGCTGTTCGCACTGGCCTATCTGGGCTTCAGCTATTACTCCTCGAGGCATTCGCAGGGTCGGATCAATCACGATGCGCACATCTTCGGCGCACTCACGGGCCTCGCCTTCGTCGCCCTGACTGACCCGCAGACTTGCCTGGCTCTCCTGCATTCACTGATGGCGTAGTTGCGCCGGGCCGTTGCTTCGTCCCCTGCCGGCTGCATGAGCAGGCTGGCGTGCGCACGCGTCCGTCGTTAACCTGCACCGATGTGGTCTGCGATTCGTTCTCTCTGCTTTGTCTCAACCGCCACGCTTGCGCTTGTGTGCTCTATGAGTGTGCAGGGCGCAGCGAGTGCCGCCTCCTATGCCGGTGCGCGAAAGGCTTTCCAGGAGGCCTACGCGCGAGTCTCGGCCAACGTCGCGGAGACCCCCTCGGATGACAGCGAGAGCCTGAAAAACTATCCTCTTTACCCTTATCTCGTGGCCGCTCGCATTCAGCAGGCGTTGAACGGGGACGCGGCTACCGTTGCGCAGGCGGACAAGCGCGCCGGAGATTTCGTTGCTGTCTACGGGCAGCAGCCGGTCGCGCGCGGCCTGCGACGCGCATGGCTCGAAAGCCTTGCACGACGCTCTCAGTGGGGTCTCTTTCTCGAGGCGTATCGCGACGCTGGTGCGAGCGATGCGGCGCGTTGCCAGAGCTTCGTCGCGCGCATCGAGCTCGGTAAAATCGAGGGGCTCGCCGGCGACGTTGCGAAGCAATGGCTCATTCCGCGCAGCCTGCCGGAGTGCGAGCGCCCGTTCGCGTGGCTGAAGGAGAACGGCGCTCTGACCCCGGCACTCATCGAGCAACGGATCCATCTGGCATTGGACAACGGCAACGCGGCGTTTGCCCGCCAGGTCATCCCGCAGCTTCCCGCTGACCGGGCCGCACCATTGTCGCAGTGGGCGGCGCTCCTCGAGAGCCCGGAGCGAAGTATCGATGCTTTGATCGCCTCACCGGATACTCCCGTGGACGCGGCCGTTCTGCTGGCGGGCTGGACGCGTCTGGCGCGTACCGATCGCGCGGCGTCCAAAGAGCGCTACGAAAAATTCATTCGCGCGCGCGGCTTGAATCACGAGAGCGCCAGTCCATATGCACTGGCACTCGCGTTGGCGCTCGCTTGGGATCGCGATCCGGCGGCGCTCGACTACTTTGCACTCGTGGCGGCGCCCGACCTCGACGATGGGGCGCGCGAATGGTGGGCTCGCGCCGCACTGTGGGCAAGAGACTGGAAGCTGGCATCGCAGACGATCGCCGCGATGTCGGAAACGAACCGGCAGACGGCGCGCTGGCGCTACTGGGCCGCGCGCGGCGCGGAGCAGTTGCACGATCCGCATCAGGCGCAGCGGATCTACGAAACGCTGCTGACGGACGATAATTATTATTCGGCCATGGCGGCCGCGCACCTCAACCGGGCGGTCGCTCCCCATCCGCAGAGTCTCCCCGTCAATTCCGAGCTGCTGGCGGTAATCGAGCGCACGCCGGCGCTCGAGCGGGCCCGCGAGCTGTTTTTGAGCGGAATGCGGCCGGAAGCTGCTGTCGAGTGGCAGCTCGGCTATGAGTCGTTGTCCCAGGACGCTCGCGCGCAGACGATTCGGCTCGCGATCGGCTGGGGTTGGTACGACCAGGCGGTCGCGGTTGCCACCGCGCAGCATGTTTTCAACGACTATGTCCTGCTTTATCCCCGGCCGTTCGATGCGGAGGTGAACGCCGCTGCGCACCTGGCACAATTGACGCCGGAGATCGTTTATGGCGTGGTCCGCCAGGAAAGTCTCTACCGCATCGACGCGGTGTCGAACGCGGGTGCCCGGGGCCTGATGCAATTGCAGCCGGGCACGGCCCGCAGCACGGCGCGCTTCTGGAAACGGCCGCAGCCCGCCCTTGCCGACTTGTTCGATCCTTACATCAACACCGCGCTGGGAGCCGCCCGCCTGCGCATGCTGCTCGACCAGTTCGACGGCCAGATCCCCATCGCACTGGCCGGCTATAACGCCGGTCCGAATGCCGTGATGCGCTGGTTGCCGCCGGAGCCGCTGGATGCCGACATCTGGATCGAGAACATTCCCTACAACGAGACCCGGGGCTACGTGCAGCGCATCCTCTGGCACAGCCTGCTGTTCACGTGGCTGCGCACCGCCGGCGCGGCGCAGCCGGCGGATTCCTGGCTCGCCCCCATCAGGCCCCTGCATCGTACCGACCCGGGCAATCGTGTGGCCCGTACGGGCGAGTAAGCCCGGAACACCCCATCAGCGGCAGGCGAATGTGGCGGCTGGCTGACGTTCAGGAGCACTTTGCAGCATGCCATATCCCCTCTTAGCAGGAATCGAGATGGGCGGTACCAAATGTGTGTGCACACTGGGTACCGGCCCCGACGACATCCGCGCACAAGAAACATTGCCTACCCGCGATCCCGCGACGACGCTGCCGGCGATGGCGGACCTGTTGAGTCGCTGGAACACCGGCGTCGGTGCGATCGAAGCGATCGGCGTAGCTTCCTTCGGTCCGATTGATCTACGCCGCGACTCACCTCACTACGGCCGGATCGGCGCCACCCCGAAAGCCGGCTGGGCGAACGTCGCCCTGCTCGAATTTTTCGCAAAGCGGTTCGCGGTGCCGGTGGGATTGACGACTGACGTCATCGGAGCTGCGCTGGCCGAGGGTCGCTGGGGCGATGCGCGGAAGCTGACTGACTTCGTTTACGTGACTGTTGGGACCGGCATCGGCGCCGGCCTCATCGTGGCCGGCAAGTCCGTGTTCGGCTGCCACCACCCGGAACTCGGGCATGTGCGCATCGCCCGCTTCGCGGGCGACACCTGGCCCGGCAGTTGCCCATTCCATGGCGACTGCCTGGAGGGGCTCGCGTCGGGGCCTGCCATAGCGGCTCGCGCCGGAACGACGGCAGGCAGCATTCCCGTAGGCAGTGCAATCTGGGAGACGGTCGCTCATGCGCTTGCGCAGCTCGCGCACGTATTGGTCGTGACCGTCGCCCCACAGCGAATATTGTTCGGCGGCGGGGTCATCAGCGCCCAACCTCATCTCCTCCCTCGCATCCGGAAGTCACTCGCCCTCAGCCTGAACAGCTACCTGCACATTCCCGAGATGGCCGACCGCGATGGCTACATCCGCCCGCCCGGGCTGGGGACGGCTGCGGGACCGCTCGGTGCGCTGGCGGTCGCGGCCGACACCTACGCCGAACGCACGGCGTGACACTGACACGGGACGCGCCAGCGGCGGCAGCTGTAATTCTGCCATTCAGCAATTGCTTTCTGCCGAGGCGGCTCGCACTGATGAAGAATATGGGGGAGGTGTGATGTCAGATATCGAGACCGGAATCCTTACAGGGCTGGATGCGACCGTGGCAAGAGTCAGGGATTCGCTGCGTTCGCTCCAGCGTTGGCTGGCGGATGACGCGTATCCACTGTGGGCGCGGCAGGGTTACGACGACGTGCACGGCGGATTCCACGAGACTCTGGGCAGTGACGGCCCTGTTGCCAACGAGCCGCGTCGCGCCCGAGTGCAACTGCGTCAGATCTACTCGTTCGCGCGCGCCGCGGACTTGGGCTGGCGGGAAAATGCCTGCGGTCTAGTGACGGGCGGACTCGACTATTTTTTTGCCCATTACCGCCGCTCCGACGGCTTGTTTCGAACCCTCGTCGCGCCAAATGGAACCGGGCTCGACGACTCCGCGCTGCTGTACGACCAGGCGTTCGTGCTGCTCGCGCTGGCCGAGAGCCAGAAGATATCCGGCTCCGATCCAAAGCTCGTGCAAGCGGCGCAAGCGCTGCGATCCAGGCTCTACGAGCACCTCAAGCGACCCGGCCCCGGATTCAGCTCCGGTGTACCCGATGCGCTGCCCTTACTGGCCAACCCGCATATGCATCTGCTCGAGGCGGCGCTGAGCTGGACGACAGTCAGCGACGAGCCCGCGTGGCGGGCCCTTGCCGATGAGATCGGACATCTTGCGCTCGAGCGGTTGATCGATTCCCGAACGGGAGCGCTGCACGAACGATTCGCCGAGAGCTGGACGCCGCTGAGCTCTCCAGCGCAGCGGATCGTGGAGCCCGGCCATCATTTCGAATGGGCATGGCTGCTGCTTCGCTGGGGCAATCGACCGGACACCGCAGTGCTGAACGCGGCCACGCGACTGGTGGAGATAGGCGAGACGCACGGAGTCCGGCAGGGAGTCGCCGTCAATGCCCTCCTCGAGGATTTCGCCGTCCATGATGGCGCCGCTCGCTTGTGGCCGCAGACCGAGCGAGTGAAGGTCGCGGTGCGACTGGCAATGCTGACGGGAGATCCGCGCTATTGGTCGATGACCGAACGCGCCACGGAAGGGCTGCGACGCTATCTCGATACAGAGGTGCCAGGCCTCTGGTTCGACCGCCTGACCGTTGACGGACAGTTCGTGCGGGAGCGGTCGCCCGCAAGCAGTTTCTATCACATCGTCGGCGCGATCGGCGAGCTCGCGAGCGCCCTTGCGGAACGCTGACGGCGGTCCCGCGCGCTTACCGAACAGGTGCCGGGACTCACGCCAGCTTTGCGAACAGTGCAATCTTTTTCATCTGGCCATTGGTGATATCGTTTGCGGCCGGCATCGACAGTGATTCAATTACAGAAGAGAGCATGACCGCAAAGATCATCGATGGAAAAAAGGTCGCAGCCAGTATCCGGCTGGAATGCACGGCCCGGGTACAGACTCTGCGAGCGAGAACCGGCGTAGTCCCCGGTCTCGCCGTCATCCTGGTTGGCGACAATCCCGCATCGGCACTGTACGTCGGCAACAAGGTCAGGGCGTGCGCCGAAGTGGGAATCCAATCCTTCCGTCGGCAATTCCCGGCGGATATCGATGCGGACACGCTCATCGCGACGCTCGACAGCCTGAACCGCGATCCCACCGTCCATGGCATTCTGGTGCAGCTCCCGCTGCCCGAGCACATCGACATGCGGCGGGTACTGAAGACGATTGACGTTGCGAAGGACGTCGATGGCTTTCACCTCTATAACGTTGGCGGCCTGGTGGTAGGCGATACGATTTTTCCGCCCTGCACACCGTATGGCGTCGTGCGCCTGCTGGAGTACGAAGGGATTCCCGTCGAGGGCCGCAACGTCGTCGTCGTCGGCGCCAGCAACATCGTCGGCAAGCCGATGGCGCTCATGCTCATGCAGCGCGAGGCAACCGTCAGCATTTGCCACGCGAAGACGCGCGACCTGGCGCAGTTTACGATTCTCGCCGACATCCTGGTCGTCGCCGCCGGCAAGCCGAATCTGATCCTGCCGCAGATGGTCAAGAACGGCGCGGTCGTGATCGATGTGGGAATCAACCGGCTCCCCGACGGGCGGATAGTGGGCGATGTGGATTTCGCGGGCGTGCGCCAGAAAGCATCGTACATCACCCCGGTTCCGGGTGGCGTAGGTCCAATGACCGTGACGATGCTGCTTTTCAACACCATTACCTCTGCCGAGCGAACCGCCGGTGTCGCTTCACGTTCTGTCGTCAAGGAAGAGGAGCTTCTGGAACCCGAAGCATGAAATCGAGCCATGGCACCTTCGCGGCAGTCGTATGGATTGTGTGCGGGGCATTGTTGTTCAACTTCGAGCCGGAAGCGCAACTGATCTCATGGCAGACGCCCGTGTACTTTGTCGTGGGTATGTTTGCCGCCGGCGCTCTCTTCGGCAACCTATCCTACGCAGCCGTGCACGGCATGACGCGCGCACTTGTTAGCGCGAAGATCGTTACGGCGCCGACCCGTCGCGCCGCGATCGGACTTACGGTGACTGGGTACGCGCTGTTCGCGCTCGAAGCCGTGCTGATCTATTGGGTTGCACGTTGGACGGTCCGCATCCTGTTCTAACCCCAGTACACCGCTTCGTTCGATACGATGGGGAACGTCCGCCCGCTCCGTCACGCACCTCTTTAGCGCTGCACCGGGACCTCGATGTAGCTGTCGCTATACCAGCGAATCTTCACGGGGGCCTTGGCGTCGGCGATGGAATCATCGCTGACGTCATTGCCTGTGCCGTAGTTGATCTCCTGATCCGGCCGTTTGTTGACCCCGAGCACCATGACCACACGGCTGCCGGCCTGAAGCCGGCGGCTCATCAGGCGCTCGCTTTTGAACGCCAACTCCTGGCGCTCCCCGGCCCTCAGGAGATGACGATGCACACGATCCTTTGCATAGCTGGCGCGGAATGCGTACGGCTCGAATAACTGCACGTACTCGCCGCTGGGCAGCAACTCGTACATCGCGATGTTGAGGTCCACATCCATTTTGTTCACAGTGAAATCGAACCGGCCCGAGAGCAGGCCATTGAGCTCCATGGGCTTCGGCAGCGGTTCGCTCACGAATGTCGTGCCGCTGCGCGTCGAAATGCTCTCGCCGAAGATCTCGGACGGCGGCGTCCAGTTCGCATCGCTGCGGTCGGCAAGGTCGACGGTCTGCCCCACAAATGTGGTGCTCGAGCTCTTTCGCTGAGCCAGACGGTGACTCGCGCCGACGGGAGCCGCGTCCAGATAGAACTTCAACGTGCCGTTTGCCATCCCTTCGAGCGACGGAGCGTGCCGCCACTCGTTCGCTCCCATCACCTCGTAGTTGACCCGGTCCTGCAAAAGAGCCGGCTTGGCAGCGCCCTTGAGGACGTGGTCGAACCACTGGTACCGCAGCTCGCGCAGATCGACGTTCGCCACGGAATCGACTTGCAACCCACGCAGCACGGGCGCCGATGCTCGCTCCATCAGTCCATCATCGTACGGGCCGATGAGCAGCGTGTGATCGGCATGCGGGTCGTATCGATTGTGCTGCGTGAAGTAGTACAGCGCGCCGGCCTCGCCGCCCGCGTAATACCCGGTCGTGGACAGTACGGGGATCCCGATCTTCGCGAATTGCTCGCGGTAAGGGACCGTTTTCTGCCAGAACCGATCGTAGCTCGGATGGTTGAGCCAGCGCAGGAACAGCGGACTGGGCTTGCCATACAGGCGGCCGAAATCGCGGTAACGTGTGCCGCTCGCATACCAGGCCTGGTCGAGCGCGCGCCACACAGCGTCGTTGCTGTAGGTCTTTTCGTCCACCGTGTTGGTCACGTACAAGGACCATCGATAGGCGTAGTTGCGGAAGATGTTCCCCTCGTCGGGCACATCGATCCCCGGAGCGATGCCGCCGGCCGAGGTGGCAAGTGCCTTCAGCGCAGGGGGCAGGTGTTTTGCGGCAGCCCATTGCGTGAAGCCGCTGTAGCTGCCGCCGTACATTCCCACGCGGCCATCGCTCCACGGCTGCCTGGCAATCCATTCGATCACCGCCCGTGCGTCATCGCCATCGTGCTGATAGGGAACCAGCCTGCCTGAGCTTCCCCCTCTGCCGGGAGCGTAGGCCACCACTCCGACATAGCCGTGGGCCGCCGCCTCCCGCGCATAGTTCTGTCCAGCGTAGACGGTGTATTCGAGCAGCGCAGGCAGTGCTTTCGCAGCGCTCTTCGGACGAACCACCACGGCAGCGAGCTTCACGCCGTGGGGGGCATCGATCCGCACGTCTTCCTCAGTCGTATAGCGCCGACGATTGTCCTCGGCTATGAGCGCACCCAACAACGGACCGAAGTTCCGATAGGCGTCGAAGGAAACATACGTCTGGATGAGATCCATGGCATCCGCAAGGTCTATCCTGCCTTTCGCGCGCCGCTGATCGAACGCCTTTTGCAGCGGATCCTGGAATGCGGCCGGCGCGGTGCCGAGCCACCCTGTCATCACGTAGGCGTCCTGATCGCCGAGCCGGGACAGGGCCTCACGAAATGCCTGCGCGAACGCTTGAGCGAATGGGACTCGGCTGGCCGCCTCAATGGCCCGCGCGTGTGCGTAAATATCGAGCACCGCGCTCCTGGCTGCGGGTCGGCCGGAATCCGCGGCGCGCCTGCGATCGCGCAGCGATTGCCGCGAGGCGTCCGCGGCCGTGTAGTTGCCGGCGGCCAGCTGCAGAGCCGAAAGATTCGCAAGATAGCGCTCGGGATTGTCTTCCTGGTAGACGGGCAGGATGCGCTCCGCCAGATCGCGCATGACCGCGGGTACCGTCGGATCGGCGGGGCTGGGCGGCGGATGAAATTCGAAATCCTGCGCGGCGGCCCAGGACTGCACGAGCGCGAGCACCAGAAAGAAGAACAGCGACCTCATCATCCGCACGGCACCCGTTGTGCCGGCCCGGCTTGCCGACAACGAAGCTCGCCATGGTGCCAAAGCTCGCGGCGGCAAGTGCACCGGAGTCACCGCTTCCCCGCAGGAGCTTTGACGAGATGCAGGACGCGGGAAAAGAGCGGGTCGCGCGCCTGCGCGGCCCTGCCGATATTGATGAGGCCCGTGCGCTCGAGCTCATGGGCGAATACGTCGATGACGCGCTCGAGCGTTTCGTCGTCGAGGGAGCCGAAGGTGTCATCGATGAGGACCCAGGGCGGCCTCTGCAGCACGATGCGGGCAAAGGCGAGGGAAATCTGCTCGTCCTGGCTCAATTCCCGGTCCCACCGGGACGTCACGTCGAGCATGGGCGCGAGACGCTCCAGGCCGAGTCGACTCAGGGCATGCGCGAAGGCATCCGCGCCGAAACTCTCGACCTTCGACGGATAGGCGAGCACCTCCCGCAAGGTGCCGCGTGGCAGATACGGCGTACCGCGCGGCAGATAAAATATCGGCTCGTCTCTGGGGCGACTCACGCGCCCGGCGCCCCAGGGCCACAAACCTGCGAGCGACCGAAATAGCAGTGTTTTCCCCGTCCCCGGCGCACCCACGATGAGAACTCGATCGCCGGCGCGCACGAGCACCTTTCTTTCCTTCAGCTGGTCCCAGCCGGCCGATGACACCACCTCGAGGTCATCGATCGTAATCGTGCCCGGTTCGCCTTCGCTGTAGGTGATCCGGCTGTCAAAGTTACGCAGCACTTCGGTAGTGGTCAGGGCGCGGCGGAAACTCGCGACCCGCAGCAAGGTCGCACGCCAGTCGGCGATGACACTGAAGTTGTCCACGAACCAGCGCAACGATGACTGCGCCTGGGTGAATGCGGCGGCGGCCATCATGAGTCCACCGAAAGAGATCTTTCCCGCGAAATACAGAGGCGCCGCGACGAGTATGGGCGCTACGAGCGTGACCCAGCCAAAACCCGCCGTCACCCAGGTTAGATTGGTGAGTCCAGCGACCAGACGACGGGTGGCCGCGAGGACATTGGACATGTGGAGCTCGATACGTCGCAGCTCGTCGGGCTCTCCGCCCGCCAGCGAAATGCCGTCGAGATGCTCGTTGAC
>JAQGOC010000325.1 GCA_028293805.1 Gammaproteobacteria bacterium | reverse complement strand
GTCGCGGGCGATCGTCAGCCCACGACGCGGTCGCGTCGGTACTCACGCGGCGTCGTGCCGTAGCGGGCCCGGAACACGCGGCCGAAATGCGTCGGACTGTTGAAACCGTAATCGAACGCGATCGCCGTGACCGTGCGGCCGCGCTGCGCCGGGATCGTGAGCGCTCGTGAGCACTCCTCGAGGCGGCGTCGCAGGATGTACCGCGCGACTGTCTCGGATTCTTCCGAGAAAAGGTGATGCAGATAGCGCGGGGTCATCTTGCACGCCTCGGCGACGCGCATCGGAGTGAGGTCCGGATCGCCGAGGTGAGCCTCGATGTAGTTCACGATCCGGATACGATGCGAGGTCGCGAGCGAGGAGCGATCCGACTGCGCCTGGGGCAATGGCGTGTAAGCACTGGCCATGAGATCCAGAATGGCGCGGCTGACACGCGGGACGACGATAGGGTCGAAGTCGTCGTGGCAGCGGGTCCAGAAATCCCGCAGGAATTGCGACAGCAGTCCGGAAAGCCCCGAGCTCCCGGACATGGGAATCGCGACCACGCTTTCGGGAGACGCGAGATGACGCCGCAGCAACGTGTCAGGAATACCCACGACGAACATCCGGTTGGAGTTCTCGAACTGCATCTCGTACGGTCGCGTCGTGTCGCACAGCGTGAAGTCACCCGGTCCGAGGTCCGCTTCGCGGCCGTCCTGGCGGTTGATGCTGCCGCCCTCGAGTTGCATCTGCAGGAAGAACATCGCAGTCCGGGTGCGCGCCACATGGGCGCGCAGGTGGCGCACAGTCTGTGCGTCGGAGTAGACCTCGCCGAGCCGCATGTCGCCGAACCTGGTGCGGGTCAGGCGGCCGTTGAAGTTCCGCAGGTCGACCGGATCGGAGACAATGGGAGTGAACGAGGCGCAGGCCGTGTCGTTCCAGAATTCGATTTTGCGGCGCGGCTCCAGACCGGCCGTCGTAAAGGTCTCAAGCTGCGTCATGTTCCGGCCCCCGTGCTTTCGAGTACCGCGTCAACTTGTCACCCGTCATCCAACGCCCGCCGCCGCAAGCCGCCGAGGACTTTGTCATGTCTCCCACGGTTATATACTATAACTACCTCCTTTCAATGGCAAGGCAGTACCCACCCCGATGCAAGACCCGAAATTAGCTGAGCTCGCGGCGGCTCTGCCGGCATCCGTCCGCGTTGCATCGCAGGGCGACGACGTTCTGACCGTTACGCTTGCGCGGGCGCAGAAGCGCAATGCCCTGGACGATGTCACCGTACTGGGCCTGGGCGCGGTATTCGAGGGGCTCCCGGAGTCGGTTCGTGCCGTGGTCCTGGTGGGGGAGGGCGAGCATTTCTCGGCGGGACTCGATCTGTCGGAACTCAGCTCACGGGATATTCCCTCAGGTATCGCGCATTCGCGCCTGTGGCATCGAATCTTCGAGAACATTCAATTCGGCCCCGTCCCGGTCATCGCCGTGCTCAAGGGCGCGGTCATCGGCGGCGGTCTCGAGTTGGCGTGCGCCGCTCACCTGCGGGTGGCGGAAAGCTCGACGTTTTACGCTTTGCCGGAAGGCCAGCGCGGTATCTTCGTCGGCGGCGGCGGTTCCGTGCGATTGACGCGGCTCATCGGCGTCTCGCGCATGATGGATATGATGCTGACGGGCCGCTCGCACGACGCGCAAGCCGGCCAGGCGATGGGCCTTTCTCATTACCTCGTCGGGGCAGGCGCTGGTCTGCAAAAAGCCCTGGAGCTCGCCGGTAAAGTCTCCGCCAACGCTCCGATGACGAACTTTGCTGTAATGCACGCACTGCCGCGGATCGCAGAGGCTGATCCGGCCACGGGGTATCTGACGGAATCCCTGATGGCCTCCATCGCGCAGGGCGACGAAGAGGCCAAGCGCCGCATTCGCGATTTTCTCGCGAAGCGCGCCCCGAAGGTATCCGCACCCAAGTGACCGCAGTTATGAGGGTCGCGCCGCACCGCTACAGGGAGGTGGGTTGAGATGAAATCGGAATCCTCGGCCGGCGTGCGCACGCGTCGCGCACCCACCGCGAGCTCGAAGATCAAGGCATCGAACGCCGGTGATAATAACGGGGCGAGCGTCCGCGGGCTGCGCTTCGGACCTCTGGCAGACTACGTCGGTTACGCACTGCGGCGCGCGCAGATGTCATCGGTGACCGGCTTTGTGGATGCCATGAAGGAAGTCGACCTGCGCCCGACGCAGTTTGCCGTCCTGACGCTCATAAATGAGAACCCGGGCGTTCGTCAGAACGACATTTGCGCCGCGCTCGGCCTGCAGAAAGCCAACTTCGTCCCCCTTCTCAACGAGCTCCAGCGGCGCGGGCTGGCGGTTCGCAAGGAGGGCATCGCCGATCGTCGCTCCTCCGCATTACATCTCACGCCGCAAGGCGTGGCGCTGCTGCAGCGCGCGCTCCAGCTGCACAGCAAGTGGGAAGAGCGTCTCCTGGCACGCCTCGGCACACGCGGCCGCGCTCAACTTCTGGCACTGCTCAACAAGTTGATGTAAGGCAAGCGCCTACAAATCGGCGATGGAGGCCTCCGCTACCGCCCGAACACCGTCCCTTACCGCCGCTTCGTGTGTGTAGGTGCGCGGGAGAACGTGCGTAGCATAAAAGGCTGCTATGTCGACCACCGCGCGCGCGGCAGTTGCATCGATCTGCGCTACCGCGCGTCTGGCCGAGAGCGCCAATTGCCAGCCGCCTGCGAGGATGCCGAGCCAATGCAGAAAGTGATGAGCCGTGGCGCCGATGAGATCGGGTTCGCGAGCTGATCGTTCGATGAGGGTATGGGTGGCCGCACGCAACCGGGTGCAGCTCTGCGCGAGGACCGTCCGCAATTGAGCCAGCGGATGGGCGGTATCCGCGGGCAACTCGTGCGCTGCCGCTTCAATCTCGGCGAGCAGCTCATTCAGCGCCGCGCCCTGGTCGCGAATGACTTTGCGTCCGAGGAGGTCTTGCGCCTGAATGTAGTTCGTGCCCTCGAAGATCGGGCCGATGCGGGCGTCCCGGTAGACCTGCGAGATTTCGGCGTCGTCGATGTAACCCATGCCGCCGTGGACCTGTACGCCGAGAGAGGCGACTTCCACACCAACGTCCGAGCACCAGGCTTTGACCACGGGGGTCAGCAGATCCACCCGCCGCGCTGCTGCCGTTCGCCGGGCATCGTCATCGTTCGCGAGGTGCGCCACATCCAACGTGGCGGCTGCGGTGTAGGCCAGGCCGCGTGCGGCCTGTGTGAGCGACTTCATCAGCAGGAGCATTCTGCGCACGTCCGTGTGTTCGATGATGGGCCGCTGTGCCCCCGCGGTGTCGCGACCTTGTAGGCGCTCGCGCGCATAGTGGCGAGCCAATTGGAGTGAGCGCTCGGCGAGGCCGACTGAATGCAATCCAACTCCGAGGCGCATGTGATTAATCATCGTGAACATGCAGCCAAGTCCGTCATTCAGGCGCCCGATCAGCCAGCCTCGTGCGCCGCCGTGCTCTCCCAACACCATCACACACGTCGGGCTCGCACGGATTCCCATCTTGTGCTCGAGCGACACCGCGTCGATGTCATTCTTCTCGAGCCTGCCGTTTGCCGCGCGGAGGTTTTTCGGGACGAGGAACAGCGAGATTCCTTTGAGGCCGGGCGGTGCGTCCGGCGTGCGCGCGAGCACGAAATGCACGATGTTCCCGGTCAGATCGTGATCGCCCCAGGAAATGTAGATCTTCCGACCGCGCAGCCGCCAGGCCTCGCCGTCGGGTTCCGCCCGGGTTCTCAGAGTCGAGAGATCCGAACCCGCCTGCGGCTCAGTCAGGCACATGGCGCTCGCCCAGTAGCCACTGGCGAGGTGCGGGGCGTATTCGCCGATAAGCTTGGCCGAAGCGTGCACTCGCATGGCTTCGAGCGCGCCCACTGTCAGCTCGGGACACATGGCGAAGGACAGATTGGCGCCGCCCCACATCTCGGTGACCGCCGCCGACAGCAGCGTGGGCAGGCCTTGTCCGCCATATTCAGCGGGTGCGGCGAGAGACGCCCAACCGTCTTCCCGAAACCGCCGATAGGCCTCCACAAAGCCAGGCGGGGTGACAACGCCCTGCGGCTCGCAGCGTGACGGAGTGCGATCGCCAACTTTGTTCAGAGGCGAGAGAACGTCGCTCGCGAAGCGGGCGGCGTTTTCCAATATAGGCTCGGCAAGATCGCTCAGGATCTCCTGGTACCCTTTCAGGACACTCACGCCGGCGCTCTGCGCAGCCTGCTGGAGGGCAAGGCGCATCAAGGAGAGCGGTGCGTGGTACGGGTTGGCCATGACGAGGCAGTTGCAATCGATATAGCGGCTATTCGAGGAATCACGTTGCGGCCCGGGTTGGCGCAGGCAGACAATCCCCCACCCGGGCACCTCGATGGGGAACGCTAATGTACTTGAACAATTGTTGGCAAGTGGCCGCGTTCAGCAGGGAGATCGTGGCGGGCCGGATGCTGTGCCGACGGCTGCTGAAGGAGCCCGTGGTGCTCTGGCGGTCCTCCAGGGGCAAGGTCGTAGCCATGCAGGACCGCTGTCCGCATCGCTCGGCGCCCCTGTCCAAAGGCAAACTGCTGGGCGACAGCTTGCGCTGCGGTTACCACGGATTGCGTTATGACGCGACGGGTAAATGCATCTTCATCCCGGGCCAAACGCTCATCCCGCCGAAGGCCAGAGTGCGCACGTTTCCGGTCGTCGAGCGGTATACGTTCGCGTGGATCTGGATGGGCGCCGAGGAGCGCGCCGACCCGGATCTCATCCCGGAAGTTCACTGGATGGATGGGCCGGGTTGGATTGCGAGCGAGGGCTACCACCCGATCAGCGCCAGCTACAAGCTGCTGAACGACAACCTGCTCGACCTGTCCCACGAAACCTACGTCCACGTGCATACGATCGGCCACGAGTCCGTTGCGGAGACGCCGGTCGAGGTCAGACACACGGATAAGCTGGTCTGCGTCACGAAAGAAATCGCGAGCTGCAACCCGCCGCCGTTCTATCAATACCTGGCCCGCGTTCCGGCCAATGCCAATGTGCAGCGCTGGCAGCGCACCACCTATCAGCCGCCGGGATATTGCGTCATCGACGTAGGGGTACAGCCACTCGAGGCCATCGAAGGTTCCAACAGGGTCGAGGGCCGGGTCATCAATCTCGTGACCCCGGAAACGGATTCGACGTCGCACTACTTCTGGGCGTTCGCCCGCAATTTCCGGTTGGACGAGCCCGAGGTCACCGAGTTCTTGCGCGAGAACGTGCGTCGCACGTTCGACGAGGACCGCGAGATGCTCGAAGCGCAGCAAACCGTGCTGGGCGATGGAGACTTCGATCCGGCCTACAAGGTGGCGGTCAAGGCCGATGCGGGCGCCATGCAGGGCCGGCGTTTGCTGGAGACGATGATAGAATCGGAGCACCGGGGCGCCCCCTTGGGCCATGCAGGGCCCAAGCCAGCCGAGGTCCCCGATGCAATGCCGGGGGGTTGAGCGCACCCGCCGTGAAGCGTGCCGGTGCAGTCGAACGCTACGCGGGACGTTTGCGCAGGCATTCAACAGTCAGACATCCGTGGCGCGACAGAAGAGTCGCGCTGCCGTCGCTTTCAAACAGGATCGGTGAAGTGTCATGGCAGTCATACCGTTCGAAGTCGTGAGTCAGCACCGTTGCTTCGGTGGAACAGTGGGCTTTTACAAGCACGCGGCGGCGAGTACTGCCTGCCCCATGAAGTTCTCGGTGTTTACGCCGCCACAGGCGCAGTCCGGGCGCGTACCGGTGCTGTATTACCTCGCCGGTCTGACGTGCACTGAAGAGACGTTCATGATCAAAGCGGGCGCGCAGCGAGTGGCCGCCGAGCTCGGGATCATGCTGGTCGCGCCAGACACGAGCCCGCGCGGCGTGAAGTTGCCGGGGGACAGCGATTCGTGGGACTTCGGCGTAGGCGCGGGATTCTATGTGGACGCCACGGTCGAGCCCTGGTCGCGCCATTACCGCATGTATACCTATGTCACACAGGAGCTGCGCGCGCTGATCGAAGCGCAGTTCCCCGCGGACGCCGCGCGCACTGGCATCTTCGGGCACTCCATGGGCGGGCACGGCGCACTGGTTATCGGGTTACGCAACCCTGAACGCTATCGCTCGATCTCGGCTTTCGCCCCGATCGCGGCACCCAAGCAGTCCCCCTGGGGACAGAAGGCGTTTTCCGGTTACCTCGGCCCGGATCGCGGACAGTGGAGCAATTACGATGCGACCGAGCTGGTGGCCGGCGTGAAGGACGCCGCCCGCAGGCCGCCCATTCTGATCGATCAGGGACTCGTAGATCAGTTTCTGCAGACACAGCTGCATCCGCAGCTCTTCGAGGCCGCCTGCAAGAAGGTGGGCTACCCCCTGCATCTGCGGCTCCAGGAAGGCTACGACCACAGCTATTATTTCATCTCGAGCTTCGTGCAGGATCACCTGGTCCACCACGCCAGAATCCTGCAGGCCTAGCTCGCCCCCGACTCGCAAGGATCCATGATGAATGCAAATTTGAAGCCCGGCGGCGGGCTGGCCGTTTTTCGCGCCGACCATGTCGGCAGTTTCCTGCGCCCGAAGTATCTTCTGGATGCGCATGCGCAGGCTGTGCGGGGCGAAATCACTCCCCTTCAGCTACGCGCAATCGAAGACAAGGCGATTGTCGAGGTGGTGAAGCTGCAGGAAGAGGTCGGCTTGCAATCCATCACGGACGGCGAGCTGCGCCGGGAGTACTTCCATGTCGACTTCCTCAAGCAACTCGGCGGCGTGAAGACGGAAATCCCGGTGGCGGTACACGGTCCCGACGGCAGGGAACAGCTGTCGCCGCCGGTGATGAAGGTGATCGACAAGGTCCGCCACGTCAGGAATATCCAACTCGCGGATTTCCAATTTCTCAACACTGTTACGCGGCGGACGCCGAAGGTCACCATCCCTTCACCGACGATGCTGCACTTCCGCGGCGGCCGCGCCGGGATCAGCAAGGAACACTATCCCGATCTCGAGCAGTTCTATCAGGACGTTGCCGATGCATACGGCGAGGAGCTGCGCTCGCTCGCCGCGGCCGGCTGCGTCAGTGTGCAGATGGATGATACGAATCTCGCCTACCTGTGCGACGAGGCGATGCGTGAAGCCGCGCGCAAGCGAGGTGATGATCCGAATGAGTTGCCCCATCGCTATGCCAGCTTCGTCAACCGCGTGGTCGCGCAGAAACCGGCTGGGATGACACTGTCCATGCACCTGTGCCGCGGCAACTTCAAGAGCACGTGGGCCGCGCAGGGCGGCTATGAGCCAGTGGCGGAGGCGCTGCTCTCCGAGATGAACATCGATGCCTATTTCCTTGAGTACGACGACCAGCGCAGCGGCGACTTCAAGCCCTTGCGGTTTCTGCCCAAGGGAAAGATCGTCGTGCTCGGTCTCATCACGACCAAGCTCGGCGCGCTGGAGAAAAAGGACGACATCAAGCGCCGCATCGATGAGGCGGCAAAGTATGCCCCTCTGGAGCAACTCGCTCTTTCGCCACAGTGTGGATTCTCCAGCACCATCCACGGCAACGATATCGCCGTTGAGCAGCAGACGCAGAAGCTGCGGCTGGTCATGGAGATCGCGCGTGAGGTGTGGGGCGACGCGTAATCGCTAGTAGGGGGACGTAGGGAGTTGCCATGGCGCGGCCGCCACTCGCGCCGGGCTAGCCTGCCTGCGCCGCCGGTTCCCGCCGCCCGCGCTATGTTTCCCGCGCCGCCTCGATGATGATGTCGCGCAGCCAGGCGTGACCGGGATCCGGCTCGTTGCGCTTGTGCCAGATCACGACCTCACGTGTCTCCGGCGTGTTGAAAGGCAGCGGTACGATCTTCACCGGCGCGAGATTGGCGAGCAGGCGCGCCAGATGCTCGGGAAGGGTCGCGATCAATTCCGTTCCTGCCAGCAGGAAGGGGATCTCCAGCAGCCCCTGGGTCGTCGCCCGTACATCGATATCCGCATTCGTGAGCCGCCGGACCAGTTCTTCCAGCGGCAGCGTGTGGCCGCTGGGCCAGCCGAAAATGTGTGGCAGGGCGAGGTACTGCGCCTCCGTGATCGTGTCCTCCACGGTGGGGTGGTCGCGGGCGACGACAGCCACCCACCGGACGGGGCGCAGATCGGTGATCCGCAGCGTTTCCGGGAAGGCCCGCAACCCGAACAGCCGCAGACTGTTCAGTCCGAGATACAGATCGGCGTCGCCGTATTCGAGCCGCGACAAGGTGGTTTCGGAAAAGTGCTCGACGTGGCACTGGACGCCGGGCGCTTCCCTGGTGAGGCGCCGGAACACGGTTGGCATCACCCGCAGTACGGCATCGGCGGAGACGATGAGAGTGAAGGCGCGCCGCACCGTGCTCGGTTCGAAACTGGGTTGGGTGCCGAGCGTCGCCTGAATCCGCAGCAACGCCTCGCGGACGGGCTCGGCGAGAGACAGGCCGCGCGGCGTGAGCTCCATGTCCCGCCCCACGCGCACGAGGAGCTGGTCGTTGAAGTAGTCCCGCAGTTTCTGCAGAGCCGCGCTCATGGCGGGCTGGGACACGAATACGCGTTCCGCGGCCCGCGTGACGTTCTTCTCCTGAAGCAGGGCATCGAGGGCGATGAGCAGGTTGAGGTCGAACCGGTTCAGTTGCATGGCTCAAGTCGTTTTCAGTACCGAGGCGGGCGCATTCCGCTCAGGTTCAGCGCTTTTAGCCCCGCTATAGTACGGGCTTCCTGCTGTTCGCGACGGCGGGCGGAACTCAATCCGCCCGGCGGTAGTCTCGAAAATTGAACACTTCCCAGGCCATTGGGTCGCCATGCGCCGTTCGCCGGTCGCCGCCAGGCTCGGGACGTATACTCGGAGCGAATAGTTCGGATTCGGAATATTGATTGGCCTGATTCCGGCCGTGGCCGTAACGTCTTCTGTTGCATGATGCAGACATCCCCCCTGACCGATACCGACACCGTCCGCCGCATCGTGGCGGATCTCAAAGGCCGCCCAGGCCCCCTCCTGGAGGTGTTGCACGCCATCCAGGCGGCCCTGGGCTATGTTCCGGAGGGGGCGGTTCCCCTCGTCGCCGAGGGACTCAACTTGTCCCGGGCGGAAGTTCACGGGGTCGTCACGTTCTATCACTACTTCCGGCGCACGCCCCCGGGGCGGCATGTCGTGAGCTTGTGCCAGGCGGAGGCCTGCCAGGCGATGGGTGCCGAGCATCTCACCGAGCATGCGAAGCGTCGCCTCGGGGTGGACTTTCACGAGACCACCGCGGATGGGCGGTTCTCGCTGGAACCAATCTACTGCCTGGGTAATTGCGCGTGTTCGCCCGCTGCAATGGTCGACGGCCGCCTCTACGGGCGCCTCACCCCGGAGCGCTTCGACGCGATGATTGCGGAACAAGGTATTAAAAAGTGAGCGAAATGCGGCGCGCCGCGGTAGTAACCCGATTCCGAAGTCCCCATGTTCAGGCGATGGCTACGTACAGTGAGTAACGGGCGCAAATGACTGCCACGGTTTATGTTCCTCGGGACGCGAGCGCTCTTTCAGTGGGCGCCGGCGAGGTTGCCCAGGCGATTTCCAGGGCGGCCTCCGCGCGGGGCGTGGAGCTTCGCCTGGTGCGCAACGGCTCGCGCGGCGCTTATTGGCTCGAACCGTTGGTCGAGGTGGTCACCCCCAAGGGGCGGATCGCCTACGGACCCGTGACGGTCGACGATGTGCCGGGCCTCTATGCGGCCGATTTTCTCAATGGCGGAGACCATGCGCTGTTGCTCGGTCCAACCGATGCGCTCAGCTGGTTCGCAAGCCAACAGCGTCTGACCTTTGCCCGGGTGGGCATCGTTGATCCGACCAGCGTTGCGGATTATGTGGCCAACGGTGGTTATCAGGGCCTCCGGCGTGCCCTGGCCATGACGCCACAGGCAATCGTTCAGGCCGTTCTGGACTCCGGCCTGCGAGGCCGCGGCGGCGCGGCTTTCCCGACCGGCATCAAGTGGAAAACGGTTCTCGACCAGCCCGCCGGACAGAAGTACGTCACCTGCAACGCCGACGAAGGGGACTCGGGCACATTCTCGGACCGCATGCTGATGGAAGGCGATCCACTATCCCTCGTTGAAGGCATGACCATCGCGGGTATCGCCGTTGGCGCAACGCAGGGGTATATCTATCTGCGGGCCGAGTACCCACACGCCTATCGCGCGCTGAACCACGCCATTGCCGCGGCTTATCAGGCGCGCTATCTCGGCAGCGACGTCATGGGAAGCGGCAAGCGCTTCGACCTCGAAGTCCGACTCGGAGCTGGCGCCTACATCTGTGGCGAAGAGACCTCGATGCTCGAGAGTCTTGAAGGCAAGCGCGGCGAAATCCGCGTCCGTCCGCCACTGCCCGCGATCAAGGGCCTGTTTGGACAGCCGACGATCGTCAACAACGTCGTGACGCTGGGAACCGTGCCGACCATCCTGCATCAGGGTGCGGAGTTCTATAAGAACTATGGCATGGGCAAGTCGCGCGGCACACTGCCCATTCAACTCGCCGGCAACATCAAGCGAGGGGGTCTCGTCGAGCGGGCTTTCGGCGTCACGTTGCGCGAGTTGCTATACGACTACGGCGGCGGCTCCGCCACGGGCCGGCCGATTCGCGCCGTACAGGTGGGCGGGCCCCTGGGCGCCTACATTCCCGCGTCGCAGTTCGATGTGGCCATCGATTACGAAGCGCTGGCCGGCATCGGCGCGTTGCTTGGTCACGGCGGCATCGTCGTGTTCGACGATACCGTCGACATGGCCCGCATGGCGCGCTATGCAATGGAATTCTGCGCGGTCGAGTCCTGCGGCAAATGCACGCCGTGCCGAATCGGCTCGACGCGCGGCGTCGAGGTCATCGATCGCATTCTCGACGGAGTGGAAAGCGAGCGGAATGTGCAGTTGCTGGAGGATCTGTGCGAAACCATGTTGCAGGGCTCGCTGTGCGGCCTGGGCGGCATGACCCCGTTCCCCGTGCAAAGCGCGCTCAAGCACTTCAGGGACGATTTCCGCGCACGAACGCGCCAGTGAGTTTTTTATTCGGGCACTCAGCCAAATGAGGCGGGGTCGAGGGGGCCATCAACCGGAGGCAGAAGCCACGCCTTTTGCTTCGGCCGGCCCTGCGCGGCTAGGCGCCTGCTGAAAGCGCCGCAGGCGTCTTTCAGCAATCGAGGAGACTGACATGTATGCAATCGATTATGAAGATCTCGGTACTCCGGATCCGGCGCAGAGCGCAGGCCCGGTTACGGTCGACATCGACGGTACGCCGGTAACAGTTCCGGAAGGGACCTCGGTCATGCGCGCCGCAGCTCTCGCGGGCGTCAAGGTACCGAAGCTGTGCGCAACGGACACTTTGAAGGCGTTCGGCTCCTGCCGCCTGTGCCTCGTCGAGATCGAAGGCCGCAAGGGCTACCCGGCCTCGTGCACGACCACCGTCGCGCCGGGAATGAAGATCCATACGCAGTCCGAGAAGCTCACGAGCCTTCGCAAGGGCGTGTTGGACCTCTACATCTCCGATCATCCGCTCGAATGCGTGAGCTGTCCCGCGAACGGCCACTGCGAATTGCAGGACGTGGCGGCAGATGTCGGCATCGAGGAGACCTCGTACGGGCTACAGGGCGAGATCGAAATGCACCGTCCTGCCGCCAAGGACGAGAGCACTCCTTACTTCACATTCGATCCCGAGTTGTGCATCGTGTGCTCGCGTTGCGTGCGCGCCTGCGACGAAGTACAGGGGACGTTCGCCCTTACGATCCAGGGCCGCGGCTTCGAATCGAAGGTCTCCGCGAGCCAGAACGAACCGTTCATGGAGTCCGAGTGCGTGTCCTGCGGCGCCTGCGTCGAGTCGTGTCCGACCGCCGCGCTCACCGAAAAATCAGTGATCGGTCTCGGCAAGGCCGAGCGCGCGGTCACGACCACCTGCGCCTATTGCGGCGTGGGTTGCAGCTTCAAGGCTGAAGTGAAGGGCGAAGGCGCGGACGTGGAAGTGGTGCGCATGACGCCGGACCGCAACGGTCACGCGAACCGTGGGCACGCGTGCGTGAAGGGCCGCTTTGCATTTGGCTACGCGACTCACTCGGATCGGGTCACGAAGCCGATGATCCGCAAGAACATCACCGACCAGTGGGAAGAAGTCTCGTGGGATGAGGCGATCGGCTACGCCGCGAGCGAGATCCGCCGCATTCAGGCGAAGTACGGCCGCGACTCGGTGGGCGGCATCACTTCTTCCCGTTGCACGAATGAGGAAACCTTCCTCGTGCAGAAACTCGTACGCGCTGCATTCGGCACGAACAATGTCGATACCTGCGCGCGCGTATGCCACTCCCCGACCGGCTACGGCCTGAAAAACACGCTCGGTGAATCGGCTGGCACGCAGACGTTTACGTCCGTAATGAAGTCGGACGTGATGGTGGTCATCGGCGCGAATCCGACCGATGGCCATCCCGTCTTCGGATCGCAGATGAAACGGCGCCTGCGCCAAGGCGCGAAGCTCATCGTCATCGACCCGCGCGTCACGGGCCTCGTGCACTCGCCGCATATCCACGCGGACTATCATTTGCAGCTCACCCCCGGCACGAACGTGGCGGTGCTCAACGCCATGTCGCACGTCCTCGTGACTGAGGGCCTGACGAAGGACGACTTCGCGGCCGAACGCTGCGAAGCCGGCTCGTATGCGAAGTGGAAGGCCTTCGTCTCGCAGCAAGAAAACTCTCCGGAGGCGTTGGAAGGCATCACTGGCGTTCCGGCCGAGCTCGTGCGCGGCGCGGCGCGCTTGTACGCCACGGGTGGAAACGGCGCGATCTATTACGGACTGGGCGTCACCGAGCACAGCCAGGGCACCACCACCGTCATGGCTATCGCGAATCTTGCGATGGCCACGGGCAACCTGGGCCGCGAAGGCGTGGGCGTGAACCCGCTGCGTGGGCAAAACAACGTGCAGGGCTCGTGTGACATGGGCTCCTTCCCTCATGAGTTCAGCGGCTACCGGCACGTGTCGGATACCAGCGTGCGGCAGTTGTTCGAGGGCGCCTGGGGCGTGCAGCTGCAGTCCGAGCCCGGCCTGCGTATTCCGAACATGTTCGAAGCGGCGCTGGATGGCACGTTCAAGGGCCTGTACATCCAGGGCGAGGACCCCGTGCAGTCCGATCCCAACACTCACCACGTCAGCCGTGCAATGGAGGCGATGGAGTGCGTCATCGTGCAGGACCTGTTCCTGAACGAGACGGCGCGGTACGCGCATATTTTCCTGCCCGGTTCGTCTTTCCTCGAGAAGGACGGCACGTTCACGAACGCGGAACGTCGTATCTCGCGCGTGCGCAAAGTGATGCCGCCACGCGGCGGCTATGAGGACTGGCAGGTCACGATGCTGCTGTCGAACGCCCTTGGCTATCCGATGAACTACAATCATCCGTCCGAGATCATGGATGAGATCGCGCAGCTCACGCCGACATTCACCGCAGTCAGCTACGAGAAGCTCGACCGCCTGGGCAGCATTCAATGGCCCTGCAACGATGCCGCGCCTGATGGCACGCCGACGATGCACATTCATCAGTTCGTGCGTGGCAAGGGCAAGTTCTTCGCGACGGAGTACGTGCCCACCAGCGAGCGCTCGACGAGCCGCTTCCCGTTGATTCTCACGACGGGCCGGATCCTGAGCCAGTACAACGTGGGCGCGCAGACGCGGCGAACGCAGAACGTCGTGTGGCACGCGGAAGATATTCTGGACATCCATCCGCACGATGCGGAAGTGCGCGGCATCAGCGATGGGGACTGGGTCGGCTTGACGAGCCGTGCCGGTGAGACCGTGCTGCGCGCGAGGGTGACCGAGAAAATCGCGCCGGGCGTCGTCTACACGACGTTCCACTTCCCGGAGACGAACGCCAACGTAGTCACGACCGAGAACTCTGACTGGGCTACCAACTGTCCGGAGTACAAGGTGACCGCCGTCGAGGTCGTGTTCGTGAACCAGAAGGATGCGTGGCAGAAGAGGGCGCAGGAAGAGCGTTCGATGCCGAAGCCAGAGCGCAAGCGCAGGCGGGATCCGGCGCCGGCCTGAAGAGGCGCCGCGATCGTCATGTCAACGGTGGTCGACGGCGGGCCGGAACCAGTCAGCAGCGAGCCGAAGTCGGTCAGTGCCGAGGTAAGTGTCGATCGCTGGGCCGGGGGCGCGACGACGCATACGACGGACCAGGTCGCTGAAGAAGTGCCGGTCGCGCTCATCTATCACAACGTGCCGCACGTCGTGATGCTGGCGACCCCGGCGAACCTCGAGGATTACGCCGTCGGGTTCACGCTCAGCGAAGGGTTGGTCACGCGTCCCGATGAAATCCGCGAAGTGGCCGTGACACTCGGCTCCGAGGCTGTCGATGTGCGTATCACGGTCGCGTGGGAGCGCTTTACGGAGCTACTGCACAGGAGGCGCAATCTCACGGGCAGAACCGGTTGTGGCCTTTGCGGCGCCGAGACTGCGGAGGACGCCATTCGCGAGGTGGTGCCCGTCGGGCCGGGGCCTACGGTAACGATCGAGGATCTGCACGCTGCGATCGAGCAACTCGGCTCGCTGCAGCCCATCAATGCGCGCACGGGCAGCGTTCACGCCGCGGCATGGGTCGTTCCGGGCCAGGGAATTCAGATCGTGCGCGAGGACGTGGGGCGCCACAATGCCCTGGACAAGACGATCGGGGCGCTGGTGCGCGGAAAAACAGATTTGTCCTCGGGGTATCTGTTGATCACGAGCCGCGCGAGCTACGAAATGGTGCAGAAGACAGCTACTGTCGGCATCTCCTTCCTGGCGGCTCTCTCGGCCCCCACCGCGTTTGCCGTGCGAATGGCGCGGAAAACCGGAGTGACGCTGGTGGCCTTCGCACGCCGCGACCGGCACGTGGTTTACGCTCATCCTGAGCGCTTGAAGTGACGAGTCGACAGCGGTCGCGGGCCGCTTGCGGCGCAATAACTGAACCGGGTTTCGAGGCCCTACGATGAATATCGATCTGCTCATCAAGATGTCGAACGAGATCACCGCTTTCTTCGCCGGTGAAAGCGACCCGGAAGGGGCGGCCCGCGATGTGGCCAACCACCTGCGCAGGTACTGGGATCCTCGTATGCGCGCGCAGATCATCGCCTACTGTCAGGAGCGCCAGGGCGCGGGACTCGTCGATATAGCGAAGAATGCGGTCGCGCAGCTCGCGGCGCAGAGCAAAGCCTCCGCCACCGGCGCAGCGCCACCGGAAGCTGCGCAGGAATTGGGCGAATTCTCGAGGACGCCCGATCCGGCGGACCCCTACGGGGGAGACGCGGGCTGAGCCGGTGGGGGCCAATCCTTCTTTCCTGCGGCGTCAAAAGAGCTTTGCCGGCCGGCCTAAGTCGATACCTCGCATTCGCGCCGCCTATAGCTCACATCCCATCTTCCGATTTCCGCCCCGGGCGGGGACTCGCTACCGTGCGCGCCTGAACCGGATGGGGGACGAGCCTTCGTGGACGTTGCCGGAAAGCAGGCAGCCGCAGATTCAAGCCCGGTAGGGTCCGAACGACCCCGGGCGGCCGACCGCCGTTCCCCGCCGTTTCGCCCCTACGACAACCGCCGCAAGTACCGCGCGGTCCTCAGCACCTGTAACGAAAAATCTGCCGTCGCGAGGCGCGCGGCACACGAGCTGGGCTATTGAAGCCGACACCGCCAGCGCTCCGCTTCTTTGCAGAAACACAGCGGGCCGTGGTTCAACGACGAAACCTTCGGCGTGACCCGGCGCAAACCCTGAGCGAGTCGCGACATGAGAACCAACGAGACCATGAAAACCAACGAGTCCGCAGCCTACGAATCCTCTCAAAGCTTCGATCTGAAGCGCGCGGTTGTCGAGTTCGCACACGGAGCCTCCACCGAGATCTCCACGCACGATGAAGAGATGCTGCTGACGCTCGCCAACAAGCTGCCGGCGGGTACTCCTGTCTATGTCGCGCATACTCCCAAGGCGACACTGGCCGAAGTGGTGCAGCTTGCGATCAAAGTCCAGGCGATCGGCTTGCGCGCCTCACCGCATATCGTGGCCCGACGGCTCGCCAGCGAGCATGCCCTTAAGAGTGCGCTGAGCGAACTGACCGACGCGGGCGTGGAGCAGGTGCTGCTCGTCGCCGGCGACCTCGAGAAACCGCTCGGAAAATTCACGAGCACACTCGACATCATCGAATCGGGCGCTCTGCAGAATGCGGGCCTCAAGCGCGTTGGCGTCGCCGGCCATCCGGAGGGTCACAAGGCGGTCGGGCCCGGCACGCTGCTGGCGGCGCTGCGTCACAAGCAGGAATTCGCCAGCAGGACGGGAATCAAGGTCCACATCGTTACCCAGTTCGGCTTCAATCCGGACACCATCGTGGCCTGGGGCCAGCAGCTCACGCGCGAGGGGATCGCACTGCCGGTGCACGTCGGGATCGCCGGTCCCACGCCCCTGCCGAAGCTCATCAAGTTCGCGATGGCCTGCGGCGTGGGCGCCTCGCTCAACTCGCTCATGGGAAACCTGAAGACCATGGCCAACCTGGCTCGACTCGCGACCACTCCGGATGAGATGCTTGCCGGCCTCGTCCGGGGTCAGGCCGCGCACAGCGGCAGCCGCCTCGTCCAGCCGCATTTCTATTCGTTTGGCGGAGTAGCCGCCACGGCGCGCTGGATGCGCGCGGTGGTTGACGGAAACTTCGAAGTGAACCCGGACGGCGGCAAGTTCGTTATGGACGCCTAACCAGACAGGTAGCACTTTGGCCACGAAAAAAACATTGATCTGCGGTTCGGTCGCCTTCGACACCATCATGGTTTTCGGCGACCGCTTCAGCAATCACATCCTGCCCGACAAGATCCACATGCTGAACGTCTCATTCCTGGTGCCGCAGCTGCGCCGGGAATTCGGCGGCTGCGCAGGCAACATCGCGTACAACCTGAAACTCCTCGGCGATGCCGGCTATCCGATGGCCACGGTGGGGCGCGATTTCGCTTCCTACGCCGAATGGCTGCACAAGACTGGCGTTCCCGCCGATTACGTCAAGGTCATCGAATCTGAGCACACGGCGCAGGCCTTCATCACCACCGACCTCGACGACAACCAGATCACCGCCTTCCATCCCGGGGCGATGCAGCTGTCACATCTCAACAAAGTGTCCGACGCGCAGGATGTTGCCATCGGCATCGTGGCTCCGGACGGCCGCGACGGCATGGTCCAGCATGCGGAAAGTTTCGCCGCCGCCGGCATTCCTTTCATCTTCGACCCGGGCCAGGGCCTGCCGATGTTCGACGGCAAGGATCTGCATCGTTTCGTGGAACAGGCGACGTGGCTCGCGGTGAACGACTACGAATGGCAGATGATCCAACAGAAAACCGGCTGGACAGAGCAGGATGTCACGCAGCGGGTGCAGGCGCTCGTCGTCACGCGCGGCGCCAAGGGGTCTACCATCCATACGCAGGGCGGACCGATCGAGATTCCGTGTGCCAAGCCGAAGGCGGTCGTCGATCCGACCGGATGCGGCGACGCTTACCGCGCGGGTCTCATTCACGGCCTGCTCCACGGCCTGGACTGGCAAGCCACCGGGCGAATCGCCTCGTTGATGGGTGCGATCAAGATCGAATCGCTCGGAACGCAGAACCACTCGTTCACGGCCGCTGAGTTCAAACAGCGCCTCGCCGCTGCGTTTTGAGGTGATGGCTATGTCAGGCGACAGACCCTCCAGCGCGGCGCGAAGTCCGGCTGGGCCTACGCCCGCACCCGGCGGCGCGATCATCCTGGACGGCAAAGCCGTCGCGGCGAAAGTGCGCCAGTCAGTGGCGATGCGCGCGCTTGAATTTGCCAGCCGGTTCGGCCGGCCCCCAGGCCTCGCCGTGGTACAGGTTGGCGAGGATGCCGCGTCCTCGGTTTACGTACGGAGCAAGAGAAAGTCTTGTGCGGAAGCCGGCATCGAGTCCTTTGCGCAGGATCTGCCAGCGACGACGAGCGAGGCGCAGCTGCTGGCGCTCGTGCACGCGCTGAATCTCGACGAGCGCGTCGACGGCATTCTCGTGCAGTTGCCCTTACCGAAGGGGATGGACGCGAATCGCGTGATGGACGCGGTCGATCCGGCGAAGGACGTCGACGGGTTTCACCCGCTCAACACCGGCCTGCTCGCACAGAAGCGCCCGCTGCTGCGGCCCTGCACGCCATTGGGCGTCATCCGCCTTGCCGAGGAATATGGCATTGCATTGCGCGGCCTGCGGGCAACCGTCGTCGGTGCGTCCAACATCGTGGGCCGCCCGATGGCGCTCGAGTTGCTGCTGGCCGGAGCGACCGTCACGGTGTGCCATACCGGTACGCGCGACCTGCGGGCTGAAGTCGAGCGCGCCGAGCTGGTAGTGGCGGCGGTCGGCAAGGCGGGCTTCATCCCGGGCGAGTGGGTCCGGCCCGGCGCCGCGGTATTCGATGTTGGAATCAACCGTATCGCCTCGGGGAAGCTCGTGGGCGATGTGGAGTACGAGCCGGCGGCCCGGCGGGCCGGCTGGATCACGCCTGTGCCGGGCGGCCTGGGCCCCATGACGATCGCGATGCTGCTGGCCAACGCGGTCACCGCGGCGTTCATGCGGGCGGGCGCAAAACCTTCAGACACCGCAGGCGCGGGCGCCGGCCGATAATAGAAACATTTGTGTCATGAGGAGCGAAAATGAGTCAACAGAATCTGGAGCAGTTGTTGCAGGCCGCGGGCAATCCGGTCAATTTATTGCGCAATTCGCAGCTCGGCGCCTACGTCTATCCGGTCGTCCCCAGCGAGTTCCACAACTGGCGCGATGAGCAGCGCGCCTGGCGCGAGACGGCGGTTCTGTTCGACCAGTCGCACCACATGGCGGAATTGACCGTCAAGGGTCCCGACGCCCTCAAGCTGATCTCGTACACGACGATCAACAGCTTCAACAACTTCGCCCCGAACAAAGCCAAGCAGATGGTGCCGATCAGCCACGACGGCTACGTGATCGGCGACGGCATCCTCTTCAACCTCGCGCAGAACGAGCTGCTGTTCGTCGGGCGGGCACCCTCGGTGAACTGGATCCAGTTCCAGGCGGAGACCGGTAATTTCAAGGTCGACCTGATTCGCGACGACCGTTCGCCATCCATGCCCCGCGGCAAAGCCGTCGTGCGGCGCCACTACCGCTTCCAGGTGCAGGGGCCGAACGCCGCGAGGATCCTCGAGAAGGTGAACGGCGGCCCGATCCCGGATGTGAAGTTCTTCACCATGGACTACATCACCATCAAGGGCCGCAAGGTCCGCGCTCTGCGTCACGGCATGGCCGGCGCGCCGGGCCTTGAGATCTGGGGTCCCTACGAGGAAGGCGACGAGATCCGCGATGCCCTTCTGGAGGCAGGCCGGGAGTTCGGCCTCGTTCCGGTCGGCTCGCGCGCCTACGCGAGCAACACGCTCGAATCCGGCTGGATTCCCTCGCCGTTGCCGGCGGTCTACACCGGCGAGAAGATGAAGAACTACCGCGAGTGGCTGCCGGCCGGCGGCTACGAAGGGACCGGCTCGATCGGGGGCAGCTTCGTCTCCGACAACATCGAAGACTATTACCTGACCCCGTACGAGCTGGGTTACGGCCCCTTCGTGAAGTTCGACCATGACTTCATCGGCCGCGACGCGCTCGAGAAGATGGTCAAGGACAAGCAGCCGCAGCGTAAGAAGGTGACGTTCGCCTGGAACGGCGAAGACGTCGCGAAGATCTTCGCATCGCTGTTCGTTCCCGGCAGCGAGAACTACAAGTTCTTCGACCTGCCGCTGGCGAACTATGCCTCCTCGTCGTACGACAACGTGACCATGGGGGGCAAGACGGTCGGCTATTCGATGTTCGGCGGCTACAGCTACAACGAGCGGACGGCGCTGTCCCTCGGCGTGGTCGACGAGAACATCAATGTCGGCGACGTGCTCACGCTCGTCTGGGGCGAAGAGGGCGGTGGTACGAAGAAGACGACGGTCGAACGCCACAAGCAGCTCGAGGTTCGCGTGAAAGTCTCGCCGGTTCCCTACGCGCAGGATGCGCGTGTGGGGTACCACGAAGGCTGGCGCACGCGTAGCAAGTGAGCCGCGGCCCGCTTCGGCCCAGCGGATAATCCGGATGCACCCGGGGTGCGAGGGGTAGGGCCCTTGCGCCCCGGTCGTCGAAAGGGTCGCTGGGCCCGGGCCCCAGCCGGACGAGTGGGGCGCTCCCGCGGGAAGCGAGTCGCCCGTCACAGGATCCTTGCGTCGGCCGTCGAGGGTCCAATAATTGCTGTTCGCCACCCCTCTTCCGGGCACCCACACTTCCGGGCGACCGGGTAAACTATCTTTTTCCCAGAACCTTTCTTTTCGGCGGGAACGCAAGCAAATGGCCAATAACTTCCTGTTTACGTCCGAGTCCGTCTCCGAGGGCCACCCCGACAAGGTGGCGGACCAGATTTCCGATGCCGTGCTGGATGCCATCCTGAAGGACGATAAGCGCGGCCGGGTGGCCTGCGAGACGCTGATCAAGACCGGCGTCGTGGTTGTCGCGGGCGAGGTGACCACGACAGCCTGGGTGGACGTGGAAGCGCTGGTCCGCAAGACCGTGCTCGACATCGGCTATAACTCCTCCGATATGGGTTTCGATGGGGGGAGCTGCGGTGTCGTCAACATCATCGGCAAGCAGTCGCCCGACATCGCACAGGGCGTGGACCGCAAGGACGAGCGCAAGCAGGGCGCCGGCGATCAGGGCCTCATGTTCGGCTACGCCACGAACGAGACGGACGTCCTGATGCCTGCGGCCATCACGCTGGCGCATCGGCTCGTGAAGCGCCAGGCGCAGGTGAGAAAGTCGGGCAAGCTGGAGTGGCTGCGCCCGGACGCGAAAAGCCAGGTGACTCTGCGCTACGAGGACGACAAGCCGGTGGGCCTGGAAGCCGTCGTACTGTCGACCCAGCACAGCGATGACATCTCCACCAAGGCGCTGCGCGAGGCGGTGATCGAGGAGATTCTCAAGCCGGTACTGCCGGCAAAATGGATCGATAAGCGCACCAAATACCACATCAACCCGACGGGACGTTTCGTTGTCGGGGGTCCGGTGGGCGATTGCGGGCTGACCGGCCGCAAGATCATTGTCGATACCTACGGCGGATTCGCTCGTCACGGCGGCGGCGCGTTCTCCGGCAAGGATCCATCGAAAGTGGATCGCTCGGCCGCCTATGCGGCGCGTTACGTAGCGAAGAATATCGTGGCGGCCGGCCTTGCCGAACGTTGCGAAGTGCAGGTCTCGTACGCGATTGGCGTGGCAGAACCGACCTCGATCATGGTCGAGACATTCGGCACGAGCCGCTTGTCACGTGACCGGCTGACGCAGCTGGTGCGCAAGCACTTCGACCTTACGCCCTACGGTCTGCGCGAGATGCTCGATCTCGTGCGGCCGATTTATCAGAAAACGGCTGCCTACGGACACTTCGGCCGCAACGAGGCGGAGTTCACGTGGGAGAGGACAGATCGCGCGGCGGCGCTGGCCGCTGAAGGGAAATCGGTTCGAGCGGCATAGTCTTCAGCCGGTGCGCAAGCGCCGGCTATGCCTATGGGCGCAGCGGCGTCGTGCAACGGCGTCCTCGCCATGCCGGTAAGTCCTTGTGCTGCGGCGCATGGATCAAGTATCACGCCGCGTCACAGGTGACGCGGCGATGCTCGGCTTCTGAGGAGCGCTGCGACAGGTGGGTGAGATCCGATCTTGCCGCACCTGCCAGGCTCAGAAGCTTCAGCGTGTTTAACCAACACGGCGCTCGCTTCCGATATCGGAGTAATTAAGTATGAACGCCAAATTGAAAACGGCCGCGGGTGCCACCGCGGGAGCTGTGGATTACAAGGTTGCGGATCTTGCGCTCGCCGACTGGGGACGCAAGGAAATCCTCATCGCCGAGACGGAAATGCCCGGCCTCATGGCGATCCGCGACGAGTTCGCCCCGCAGCAGCCGCTGAAGGGCGCGCGCATCACCGGCTCGCTGCACATGACGATCCAGACAGCCGTGCTCATCGAAACGCTGCAGGCACTCGGAGCGCAGGTGCGCTGGGCCTCGTGCAACATCTTCTCGACACAGGATCACGCCGCCGCGGCGATTGCGGTGCGCGGCACGCCGGTGTACGCGTGGAAAGGCGAATCCCTGGTGGACTACTGGGATTACACGCACAAGATCTTCGAATGGCCGGACGGCGGCTTTACCAACATGATTCTCGACGACGGCGGCGACGCTACGCTGCTGCTGCATCTGGGCACGAACGCGGAAGCCGATCAGAGCGTCCTTTCCAAACCCACGAGCGAGGAAGAGGAAGCACTGTTCGCCGCCATCAAGGCGAAGCTCAAGACCGATCCGAAGTGGTACTCCACGCGGCTCAAGCAGGTGAAGGGCGTGACGGAAGAGACCACCACGGGCGTGAAGCGCCTGTACCAGATGGCCAAGGACGGCAAGCTGGCCTTCCCCGCCATCAACGTCAATGACTCGGTCACCAAGAGCAAGTTCGACAATCTGTACGGCTGCCGTGAGTCGCTCGTGGACGGCATCAAGCGCGCGACCGACGTGATGGTGGCCGGCAAGGTGGCCCTCGTGGCCGGTTACGGCGACGTGGGCAAAGGCTCCGCGCAGGCGCTGCGTGCCCTCTCGGCGCAGGTGTGGGTGACCGAGATCGATCCGATTTGCGCGTTGCAGGCGGCGATGGAAGGTTACCGCGTCGTGACGATGGAGTATGCCGCCGACAAGGCGGACATCTTCGTCACCTGCACCGGCAACTTCCACGTCATCACGCACGATCACATGAAGCGCATGAAGAACAATGCGATCGTCTGCAACATCGGGCACTTCGACAATGAGATCGATGTGGCGAGCCTGAAGCAGTACAAGTGGGAGAACATCAAGCCGCAGGTCGACCACATCATCTTCCCGGATGGGCGGCGGCTGATTCTGCTGGCGGAAGGCCGGCTGGTGAATCTGGGGTGTGGCACCGGACATCCGAGCTACGTGATGAGCTCGAGCTTTGCCAATCAGACGATCGCGCAGATCGAGCTGTTCAGCCATACCTCGAAGTATCCGATCGGCGTGTATGTGCTGCCGAAGCACCTCGACGAGAAGGTGGCGCGGCTGCAGCTGGCGAAGCTCAATGCCGAGCTCACCGTCCTCACCGACACACAGGCGGGCTATATCGGCGTCGGCAAGGCCGGACCTTACAAGCCGGACCACTACCGGTACTGAGTTGAGCCGCGCAGCGGCCCGGCCGGGCCGCTGCGCGGTTTTCCGCTCCCGACGCGCAGGAGCGGGGCCGCAACCCCGCTGGACCAGGACTCGTCGCCGGCGCCGGATTGTAAATGACACCGGTTTCCCTTACAGGACATGCGCATGGACAGTGACGCAGTTGCCGAGCAATTCGTCCGTGCGCGGCTCGACGCCGCGGCGTTGACCGATTTCCCGGGCAGGGTCCCATCGACCCTCAATGCCGCCTACGCTTATCAGGATCGGGCCATCGCGCTCTGGCCCGACAATGTCGCAGGGTGGAAAGTGGGGCGCATCGGGCCGCCCTGGCTCGAGCGGGTTGGGGAGGATCGGTTCGTGGGGCCGATTTTCCGGCGCGCGATCCGGCTCGCGCCGCCCGGGCAACTCGTCGAGTTTCCGGCGTTTACCGGCGGATTCGCCGCCATCGAGGCGGAATTCGTGTTTCGTCTCGCGGCCGATGCGCAAGCTGACAAAACCCACTGGACCCGTACCGAGGCGGCGCAGCTGGTAGCGGCTCTGCACGTGGGCATAGAGATCCTGGGTAGTCCGCTCGCCTCCATCAGCGAGCTGGGACCCGTGGTCGTGGTTTCCGACTTCGGCAACAACGCCGGGCTGTTGCTCGGACCAGCAATTCCCGACTGGCGCGCACGAGCCCTCGAATCGCTCACCTGCGAGGTCTTGGTCGAGGAGGTTTCGGCAGGGCGCGGCGGGGCCCTGTCGCTGCCGGGCGGCCCGCTTGCCGGATTGGCGTTCGCGCTGGGGCGTTGCGCTCGTCGCGGCCTGCCGCTGAAGGCGGGTTATGTCATATCGACCGGGGCTACGACCGGGATCCACGCTATCCGCAGCGGGCAGAGCGCGCGCGTGAGGTTCGATGGAGTCGCCGAACTTCTATGCAAGTCGGTTCCGGCCGTAAAGGGCATCCGCACTTAACGTACGCACGCAGGCACGCGTTTCGGTGCGCTCGATATCACGCGCATCAACTTCGCGTGCTTCAACACACATCTTCCTCGGTCTCATCCGCGCGCTCGGGGTGCTGGCGACATCGCCTGCAGGAGCCGCAGCTTCGCAGCCGGTACGAACCCATGCGCGCCATGGCCCGAGGCGCGTTTTCTCGCAGGAGGGGATCGTGATGCTCCTTGGCGGAGCTGGACGCAGCCCGTGGCTTCGCTGCTGATGCGTGTGGCGCTGATGTTGGGGCCGCCGTCGCGCCTGCGCGACCGAGCTCTCCCAGGGCTTTCGGGCTGTTTCGAGTCGGTTTGTTGCGGCGCTGCCGGCTTTGTTGCTCGTGGGTGTCAGCTTCGGCGGCATCCGCACCGGCGTCTTTACGTGCATAGGCGGCCCATCGATCGCCCGTTGACTCTCCGGTGCTGATGACCGCGAAAATTCACAATTCACAATTCACAATTCGCAACTTCGCAGCGGAGCCGTTTCTGACCACCCGACCGCATCGTATTCGTGATCGGTGCCGGGGCGGGCCTTGTAGGTGCCCACGTTGCTGCAGGGCCGCTCGCATAACGGCCGGCCCCGCAGGGCGGTTCGCGACTGGCCCGACTCGGGTGGCTGTCTGCGGCAACACGTCGACAACCTGTGGGTATGGCGGGAACCTTCCATCCCCCGGGCGTGTCTGCAATGTAAACGCAACGGCTACCGCCTCCAGACTGCAAATGAGTGCGGGCACCCGGGTTGCGGCCCTCTGGCAACCCGACAGAAGCGCATGGCAGCCGTTTCCCGCTGTTTTGCCGCTTTGGCGCCCGGCAGCGGCGCCCGGCATGGGACTGCGTGTCCTGCCGGGCGCCCGTTGGCGAGTCTGTATATTTTTTTTTAAGCTCCGCCGGGCCGGCGCGGCCAGTTGCAAAACTTACAAAGTTACAAGTTGGCCCGTCGGCGCGGCCCTTTTCGAGGCTGCAGCGTGAGCGGTGGCTCACAGCAGCGGCTGTCTCACCAACTTCCATGCCTGACACGCGTACTCCGTCACGGAATTGGCGCTCCGCGGCGCCGTGGGCGTGCGCCGCCAAGGCCTGCGCCGGCAACATCTGACCCCTGACAGGGGCGCCCGAAGTCTTTCCAACATGTCAATACACCATGTTAGGCGCGCCTTTCGTTCTCGATCCGTGTATTATCCGCAACCACCCTATGGTTGGGTGTATTTGGAGTAACGAGTAATGGCGAAGCGTCCCCCGAATGATGGCTCCTCCTGGAGCTCCACTGAGCTGAAAACCCTCAAGTCGCTCGCGAAAGCGGGAACCCCGACCGGCCAGGTGGCCAAGAAGCTCGGGCGTACTGCGGCTGCAGTTCAGCAGAAGGCCATGCGGGCAGGGATTTCCTTCCGGGCGGCCAAGCGATCCGGCGCCAAGAAGAAGAAGTAGGAAGCGCAGTCAGCGTTTCCTGAAGCAGGCTCGGGCGCCCGCTAGCGCGGTGCGTCCGGCCTGACTTCCCCCCCGGCGCCAGCCGGCGGATATCCCTTTCCCCTCGAGTCAAGCCCCCTCTCTTGTCAGGGGCCTGCCGACTTGTCAGACTCCTGGGTACTGACGATCGGCAAGCTGTTTTGGTGAGGGATCAATAAAAAGGGGGGCGGCATGTCGAAGGTGATCCAGTTCACGTGTTTCTTCGTGGGAGGGGCCGTGGCAGCGGTCCTGGGCGGCTGTGACGTGCAGGTGCACGACCAGACGCCGGCCGAATATCCGGCCAACCACGACATCGGGATGTATGAGATCAAGGCGACCGTGTCGCCCGATTCGATGGTGACGCCCGGCTCCGTCTTCCTGTTCGGCCTGAGCGGGCAACAGAGGATCGAGCTCAATTCCAACCGGGACGGCACCCAGTGGCGCGGTTTATATGCGATCCGCTGCCGTCCGAGCTTTCCGCTGCAGTTACGGGCTGCCTGGAAGCTGCAGGGCTTGACCACCAAACAGAAGCTCGTGCCGCTGCAGGCGCGCGAGATCAGGCTCGTCGAGCCGCCGCTCACGCGCGAAGCCCGCATCGATACGGGGTCCGGCAAGACTCCCAAGGGCGGTTGGCCGGGCAGCGTGAAATACCGCATAGCCACCGAACAGAACACGCAGATTACCGCCGCGCACATCGAACCGGTCAGCCAGGATCCCACGGACGTGGCCGCGGCGAAGGCCATCTCGGTGGTCAGCACGTTCCCAATGGATGTGCCGTGCGGCACGCCTACCGAGTTACAGGTTGCCTCGACGGCGCCGACCGCGCACGGCAATCTCATCATTGACACTACTCACCCGGCGTTTCCTCACTGGACGACGAAGGTTGATTTCGCTCCCCAGTAGTCGCGAGCGGCGGCGCCCGACGGAAGCTGGCGCCAGGAGCGCACAATGATTCGCGAGACGGCACGCAATGAATGGTTTGGATGGATCGCGGGCACCGCGATCGGTTTGGCCGCCGTCCTGTGCGTGTCATCGTCGCGGGCGGAGGCGCCGAAACCCGAGCCCGATCCGGGCTCCCTGAAGATCGGTGTGATCGGGACGGGGCACATCGGTGGCACGCTGGCGGCCCTGTGGGTCGCGTCCGGACACGAGGTCCTGCTGTCTTCACGCCATCCTGAGGCGCTCAAAAGCCTCGCCCGCTCGCTGGGCCCAAAAGCCCACGTCGGCACGCCGCACGATGCCGCCGTATTCGGCGATGTCGTCCTGATATCGGTGCCCTACGGCGCCCTGCCTCAGGTGGGTCGCGACCTCGCGCATGAGCTTGCCGGCAAGATCGTGCTCGACACCGGCAATCCCTATCCCGCTCGCGACGGCCAGATGGCCGAAGAGGCGCGCCGCAAAGGGACCGGCGTGGCCTCGGCCGAATTTCTCCCCGGGGTACGGCTGGTGCGCGCATTCAACGCCATCAGCGACACCAGCATGGCAAGCGAAGCACATCGGGCCTCTGAGCCGCTCGCGATTCCACTTGCCGGCGACGACCAGGATGCGCTCGCTGTTGCCGGGCGCCTCGTGAGAGATGCAGGCTTTGAGCCCGTTGTCGTAGGGGGGTTGGCGCGTGCCAGGCAGTTCGATGTCGGCACGCCGGTGTACGACAAACTGATGACCGCACCGCAGTTGCGACAGGCGCTCGGCGTGAAATAGCCGGTGGCTATCGCTGCGTAACCAACGCGGCGGATGTTAGATTTCAGCGACACTGCCCTGGCTGCCACCCGCCCGCGAGCTCTGCGGCGGCCGCCGAGCCGCGCCTGGCAAAGCGGGGTTTGAGCGTTGATCGACATAACCGATCAGGTGTCGGTCACGTTGAACGACGCGGGCGCTGCGGCCAGTGCTGCCACCGCTGCGATGGCGCCGTGCGCGGCGGGGCCTCTCATGCCGCCGGTGGCGGCTGGCGCTCCACCTTCGGGATTCGCTCGTCAAAGCAGGCCCAGCCGGGCGCTTCCGAGGTCCAGATTGTCGCGGCCGGCTTTGCGATCTCGGGATCATCGAGTGTGCCGCTGCGTACGAAGATGAGATGTGGACGCGCTTCGGCTTCACTGAACAAATGCGTGCCACAGGACGGGCAGAAGCGCCGATGCATGATATTGCCGCTGTCTGCGACGCAGCTGTAGTCCCGCATCTCGCCTTCGATCGTCAGCGCCTCCGTCCTGAAACAGGTGTTTACGGTGCCGCTGCCAGCTCCGATGTATTGGCAGACCCGGCACCAGCATTGGCGCGTAACGAGCGGTGCGGCCGTGCTTCGATAGCGCACCGACCCGCATAGACAACCCCCTGCGATCTCCACTTGAGCTCTCCGAAAATGTTCGAGTCCCAGACGTTATCGTGCCGCGGCGCGAGCGGGGGACGGATTGGGCTTTACCTGAGCCGCGCCCGCAGGCGCTGCACTTCCTCGTGCCGCATCCCGATTTCCTCCAGGTAAGGGCCCGCGCCGCCGAATTTCGCGAGGTAGGCGAGCATGTTGTGGACGCCTTCCTCGGGACACTGGACGGCTTCGATGATCGCTTCAGGCTCGGCGTCCGCGTAACGTTGCAGGTAGGCCTCACGAAGATTGTCGGTGCTCGCCGCGTAGTCGTAGGCGATCGCCTCCGGCGCCACGTCGGCCAGTGCGAGCATCAGCGCCGCGATCAGGCCGGTGCGGTCTTTGCCCGCGACGCAGTGAAACAACAGAGGTCCAGGGGCCGCCGTCGCGATGACCTGCAGGACATCTTTCAGCTCCGAGCGCACACCTTCGAGCATGGCGCGGTTCCAAAGCTCCTTGGCGGCGTTGTCCGCGCGCCGCACCCGCCATTCCTCGGGCGTGCGGGCCAGGAGAGATATCTGCTCATAGCGGATATGTTTCAGCACGCGCGTGACCGGAGACGGGCTCGCGGCCACTTCTTCGGGCCAACGAAGATCCACGACCGTCTCGATTCCATACATGGCAAATGCCTGTACGCCGGCGAGTGTGAGCTGCGCCAGGTCGTCGGAACGCAGGAGCGAGCGCCAGCGCGTCGTCGAGCCGTCCGTGGTCGGATAGCCACCCAGATCGCGCGCGTTCAGCAGGGATGGAAAATCGAGTAGTCTTTTTTGATCGTACATCCGGCCGCAGTTTACTCGAATTGCGGGACCGCGGCCGTGGTGATGCAGCGCGCGTCCGCCGCCCCGCTCAAGCGTGCCTCCTTGGATGCCTGCACATGGCACCAAGGGTGATTGGATCGGACGCGGGTGTTAGGGCGTAATGCTGACAGACGAACGTCAGCCAGGCGGGCTTTTGGGACGTTGCTGACTCAGCGCCACGCCGCCCAGGATCAAGGCCCCCGAGGCAGCCATGGACAGGGTCAGCGCCTCGCCGAGAATGAGCCAGGCCCAGATCACTCCGAAGAGCGGGATCAGATACGTGACGGTGGCCGCGCGAGGCCCGCCGATCCGGTGTATGAGCCTGTAGTAAATGACAAATGCAGTGCCGGTGCACAGCACGCCAAGCAATATCGCACTCAGCCACGACAGCGCCGCGACTGGATGATTGGGCCACGTGTATATCGCCAGAGGCGCGAGCAGCAGACTCGCTGTAAGCAGGGTGGCCGCAGCTACCGCGCTCGCGGGAACGCCCTTGAGAGATCTGCGAATGGCATTCACACCGATGCCATAGAGCAGGGCGGCCGTGGTACCGGCCAGCACCGCGGGCCCGGCGCTGGCGCCGCCGGTTTTGCCGCTCGCCAGCACCGCTACTCCAACAAAGCCGGCGAGGAGTCCGAGCGCGCGACGTGCGCCGATCTGCTCACCATAGAAGATGAATGCAACGAGCGCCGCAAACATCACCGCCATGGAATTAGTGATCGCGCCGATGCCGGCCGGAGCATGTTCCGCACCCCAGGCAAACAAAACGAAGGGGATGGCAGAGTTGATTGCGGAGATCCACGCAAGTTGCAACCAGAGCCGGGGCGTAAACTGCGCGCGCGCCTTCCATAGAAAAGGCAGCAGTACGAGGGCGCCCAGCGTGAGGCGCACTTCGACGAGCGCGCACGGGCCAAAGTCAGCGGCCGCGACTCGCATCAACAGAAATGATCCGCCCCAGATGGCGCCGAGCAGCGTCAGTTCGACAGGCGTCACCCAGGCCGCGGTTTTCGTTGTGGCGGCGGCTACAGGCGCGGCCGTCCCGACGCTCGCCGTGGTGCATTCGGACGAAGACATTGGATCGAATCTCCTGCGGCGGCGATGCGGGCGTCATTGTCCCTGTTCGGTGTCAATTGACAAGGGCATGCTCGCGCTTCTGCAGGCCATTGCGACTTTAGTGCCGGTCCGATGATAGTTGGCGCGCGCGACGGCGCGACCCGAAACTTGCTCGGCCGCGTAAGGACCAGCGCCCGCGGCAGCAGGTACTCTGCCAACAATTGAGCCATAATGCCGCCCTATGCTGAGCTCGACCGAACGATTCTCGACCAGGGTCGAGAACTACATCAAATACCGTCCCAGCTATCCGCCCGCGGTGCTGGAGTTGCTGCGCGTGAAATGCGCGCTCGCACGCACCTCCAGCGTCGCCGACGTGGGGTCCGGCACCGGAATCCTGACCGAGCTGCTGCTCGAGACGGGTGCCGAGGTCTTCGCGGTCGAGCCGAATCGGGAAATGCGCGAGGCGGCCGAAAGGCTTCTGAGCGACTACGGCCGCTTTCGCAGTGTTCACGGCACTGCGGAGGAAACGACGCTGGCGGCCGCGAGTGTTGACCTCATCACCGCGAGCCAGGCGTTTCACTGGTTCGATGTGCAGAAAGCGCGCAGCGAGCTGGCCCGCATACTGCGGCCAGGCGGCCGGGTCGCTCTCATCTGGAACGAGCGCCCCCTGGAGCCGCTGCCATTTCTCGACGATTATGAGGCTTTGCTGCGGCGGCATTGCGCGGAATACGACCAGGTGACGAGCCACCGCGTGCACGAGCCCAAGATCCGCGAGTTCTTCGGACGACGCTTGCCCGAGCTCGCGATGTTTCCCAACCGGCAGACCTTCGACTTCGCGGGCCTCGAGGGACGGCTCCTGTCGTCTTCCTATGCGCCGGAGCCCGGGCACCCGCAATACGAGCCCATGATCGCGGGGCTGCGCGACCTGTTCGAGCGCCATCATCGGGCCGGCAAGGTCGTTTTCCCGTACCGGACGCTGGTGTATTTCGGCCAGCCCGCCTGAATCGCCGCGCTGCGGCCCTTGGGGCGTGCAGAAGTACCGGACCGCCAAGCTATGATTGGGGCAGGCCAGATCCAGCGGAGCCGAAGACGGTGAATATTCCTTGCGGGCGGTCCATCGTGGCTTTCGCTTCCGGCGCCTTGCTCGCTTTAGGGGGCGCGGTGCGGACGCTCGCGGCTCCCATACCGCCTGCCATCGATGGCGCGATAACCACCGACCCGGCACGGGACGAGGCGCATCCGGCCGCGCTGTACCAACTCGCGATTCAGAGTCACGACGCGGTGATGTTCGGTGTGTTCTATCGAGCCACGGGAGGCGACCCTCATCCGACGGTGGTGTTGCTCCACGGTCTGCCGGGTTTCGAGCAGAACGGCGACCTCGCTCAGACCCTGCGGCGCTCCGGTTGGAACGTGCTGATCTTCCACTACCGCGGCGCCTGGGGCAGCGGGGGCACTTTTTCGTTTACGAACTGTATCGACGATGTGCACACGGTACTCGAGTACCTGCGCGCGCCGGAGAATGTTGCCAGACTCGGCATCGATCCGCGGCGGCTGGCGCTTATCGGGCACAGCATGGGCGGCTTCATGGCGGGCATCGGCGCCATGCGCGACCCAGGCGTGCTGGGCGCAGCGCTGCTGTCCGCCTGGAACCCCGGAGTGCTGGCCAACCCCAGCCCGCAGCGCGAGAAGGCGCAGCTCGAGGAATTCCGGTCGGACATGGGGCCGCTGGCCGGCACCACCGCCGAGGCTTTGCTGGAGGAAGCCAAAACAAATGCGGCGGCCTGGGACTTGGCGGGGCATGTGGCGGCGTGGAACTCGCGCCCGGTGTTGATCGTGGAATCGGACGATTTTCTGCACGACGACGATGTCGCGATTGCGGCGGCGGTGCGCAAGAGCCCGCCCGCGCAGCTGACGGAAATCCACATACCCACCGATCATGCGTATTCCGACCACCGCATTGCCTTGGCGGCGACGTTGCTGGGCTGGCTCAAGCAACTGGAGCCGCCCAGGCTGCCCAGGCACTCGGAGCGCGTGCGGGGGTCGGGAATCACCGATCCACGGTAGGTCCAACGTCAGGCGTGCAGCAGAGTGGCCAACTCGTGGAAGCGGTCGAGGGTGGCGATGCTCGAGATGCCGTCTATCGGGCCGCGGTGATAGCCGTAGGTCATCAGGATGAATGGCACGCCCGCGGCCTGGGCCGTTGCCGCGTCGACTTCGCTGTCGCCCACCATGAGGGTCGCAGCCATGTGAGTATCCAGGCCCGTCAGCACTGCCAGCAGCGCACGCGGATCGGGTTTACGAAAGGGTAGGGAATCCCCCGCGATCACCCGGACGAAGTACCGGTCGATTTCGAGCCGTTCGAGAATCATTTGCGTCAGTCGCGCCGGCTTGTTGGTACACAGCGCGAGTGTCAGGCCGTGGGCGCGCAGCCGGTCGAGCGTCCCGTGCACGTCCGGATAGGTCCGCGTGAAGGCAGTCGGCTCGGCCTCGTAGTGCTCGAGAAACAGCGCCAACGCCTTGGCCGGGTCGGCAGTCACGCATTGACGTGCGGCCAGTGCCCGCGCGATCAGCGCGGAGGCGCCATCGCCGACCATGGATCTGATGTCGGCCAGAGACAACGGCGCGCATCCGAGATCGTCCAGCATGCGATTTACGGCGCGATGCATGTCGGGAGCGCTGTCGATGAGCGTGCCGTCGAGATCGAAAATCACCAGGGCGGGTTGCATGAGGATTTGCTCAGGCCCGTTGCGGCTCACGCTCGGAATTCAACGCGGGATAGTCCGTGTACCCCGCGGGGCCGGGTGTGTACAACGTGCCGGTATCCACCGCATTGAGCTCCGCGCCGCTCGAGAAGCGTTCGACGAGGTCGGGGTTCGAAACGAAGTGTCTCCCGAACACCACTGCATCGGCGCCGCCACCTTCCAGCGCCAGGCGGGCGGATTCGAAGTCATAGGCGCCGTTGACGAACAGTGCACCCTTGAAGTGCTCCCGCGCAATCCTCGCCAGCGTCTGCTCGGCCGGCGCACGGTGATCGGCATGCCGGATTTCCAGGAAAGCGATCCTGCGGGGGTTCAGTTCGGTCGCGATGTATTTCACGAGCTCTTCCGGGTTGGAGTCGTCCATGTCGTTGAGGCCGACGAGGGGCGAGATGCGCACGGCGACGCGACCCGTACCGAAGATTTGGCCCACCGCATCGACCGTCTCGAGCAACAGCCGGGCGCGATTGGGCAGCGCCCCGCCGTACTCGTCCGTTCGATCGTTGACGCCATCACGCAGAAACTGGTCCAGCAGGTAGCCATGGGCGCCATGAATCTGGGCACCATCGAAGCCAGCCTCCTTGGCGAGCCTCGCGGCCGCCCGAAACTGTTCGATGATTCCCGGGAGCTCGTCCGTCCGCAGCCGTCGTGGCGCTTCATAAGGCTTTGGACCCTCCGGAGTGCGGATCGTGCCGCCGCGGATCGCGCGGTCGGTGCTCGAAACCGGCTGCAGCCCACCGTTCAGGAGGGAGTGGGCCGCCCGGCCGCCATGCCATAGCTGGACGATGATTCGCCCCCCGCGGGCGTGGACGGCAGCAGTCACTTTCCGCCAACCCGCCACGCAGGCCGCATCGAATACCCCGCCTTCGCCCGTGAAAGCGCACTGATCTCGCGCAATCATCGTCGCTTCGGTGATCAGCAGTCCCGCGGAGGCGCGCTGCGAGTAGTACTCGGCCATCAGGTCGTTCGGTATATGGGTGCGCCCGGCGCGTGCACGGGTCAGCGCCGCCATCACGATTCGATTATCGAGCTGCAGGTCGCCGGCGCGTAGCGGCCGGAATAGCGTCATCACGGAAACGTATCTCCTGGAAACCGGGCACGAGACCTGGACAAGGGGATGGGGGACAGCGACGCGCCATTCAACCTTGGCGCCGGCTCGGCCGCGCGCTCGTCCGATTCTATGGCGATACGTGGCGCTTGGGGAGGTTTCACTGCCCACGTCACCCTCGTGCCGCGATTTTTGGCGGAGCCTGCCGGTGTTGGCGCAAAATGTTGCCGCATGAAGTTTGCAGAATTCAAGCCGGGCAGGATCATCAGCGCCGGGCGGCGCCGCGTCACGGAAGAGGAGATCATAGAGTTCGCGACCCGGTACGACCCGCAGTGGTTCCATACCGATCCGCAGCGGGCCGCTGGCAGTCGCTGGCAGGGCCTCATCGCCAGCGGCTGGCTGACCTGCTCGATCGCCATGCAACTGCTGGTGACCCATGTGCTGACGGATTCCGAATCCATCGGCTCCCCCGGGCTCGAGCAGGTCAAATGGCCGAACCCGCTGCGGCCGGGGGAGGAAGTGTCCCTGACCGTGGAGGTGCTCCAGAGCCGTGTCTCGAGCTCCGGAAAGGTCGGGATCGTGCGCTGGCGCTGGCTGCTGACCACGCAATCGGGTGTGCAGGTGCTGGATATCATCGGCACCAGTCTCTTCGAGCTGCCCTCGAGCGTTTGAGGGCGGTTACAGTTCCCACGGGCCAGAAGGTGCACGCCGATGCCTTGCACCGTTATTATTATCGTGTCAATAATACAGGACGCCTGGTTGCGCGGAAACCTCGAGCGGGCCCCATGATGACGCCGACGCGTCTGCTGGCGTGTTGCGCAAGTCTGCTTGCGGCGGTCGCGCCCTCCGGCAGGCTGGTGCTGCTGACCGCTGCTGCGCTCGGTGCCTGTAGTCCCGATCCGCATGTGGCGTCCGGGCGTGTGGGTAGAGCCCCTGAAGAGAAGGTGCTGTACGTCTACAACTGGGCGGATTACATCGGCAAGAACACAGTGGCGGAGTTCGAGCGCGCCTCCGGCATCAGAGTCGTTTATGACACTTACGACGCCGATGAGACTCTCGAGGCCAAGATGATGGCGGGCGACTCGGGCTATGACGTGGTGAGCGCGTCGACCGATTTCTTCAGTCGCCAGATCAAGGCCGGCATCTACCAGCCGCTGGATCGCGGCAAGCTGCCGAACTGGAAGAATCTCAATCCGCACGTGCTCGCCCGCGAGGCGGGAGCGGACCCCGGGAATCGGCACGCCATGCCCTATCTGCGGCACGTCAACGGCTTTACCTATAATGTCGACCTGATCAAGGCGCGTATGCCCGATGCGCCGCTCGACAGCCTGGACATGATCTTCAAGCCGCAGGTCATCGCGCGCTTCGCGGATTGCGGCGTGACGCTGCTGGATTCGGCCGAGGATGTCCTGCAGCTCGCGCTCAACTACCTGCGCATCGACCCGAATACACAGCGCAAGGAGGACTACGAGCGTGCCGCGCGGCTGGTTCTTGCCGTGCGTCCGTACATCCGCGCATTTGACTCCACCGAGTATATGAACGGCCTCGCCAACAGGGAGTTCTGCCTCTCCATGTCCTGGTCCGGTGACTATGCCACCTCCCGGGCCCGCGCCAAGGCCGCCGGCCTGGCAGTGAACCTCGCATTCACAGTGCCGAAGGAGGGCGCCAACGCTTCCTTCGACGCGTTGCTGATTCCCGCCGGGGCGCCGCATCCCGACGCCGCGCACAAGTTCCTGAACTTCATGCTCGAGCCGCGCGTCATCGCCGCGGTCACCAACGAGATCCATTATGCGAACGACAACCTCGCGGCCAACGCGTTTGTCGATCCGCAAGTCCTGAACGACCCCGCGGTCTACCCCACTGCGGAAGTGGAGACCAGGTTGTATCAGTCCGCGGAAGTCAGCCCGGCGCTCGAGCGCATCCGCACGCGCACCTGGACCCGAATCAAGACGGCGAAGTAACTCCATCATGCCGCGATTGCAAATCACTTCTCCCACGGAACTCACTATCGAGCTCGACAGCGGCCAACGCTTCGCGCTCCATCCGATCTGGCTGCGGGAGCGCTGTCCGGATCCGCAGACGTTCGACCTGCGGACGGGGCAGCGTCTGCAGGATCCTTCTGATCTGGATTTGGGGCTGGCCCTGAGCGCCGTTTCGGAGCCGCGGCCCGGATGTCTGCGTGTGCGATTCAGCGATGGCCACGAGGCCGATTTTCTAGGGCAGGAGCTGCTGGCCGAAGCGGTGCTCGCCCCTGGCGAGCACGACATTCCCGCTGCGCGCCCGTGGAATGGGACGCTGACGAGTTTCCCGCGGGCCGAGTGGGATAGCCACCCGGCCGATGCGAAACTGGCGGGCTGGATCAGCGCTTTCCTGGAGTACGGCTTCCTCATTCTGAGGGGGGTGCCGCCTGTTCCCCGCACGGTCCTGCAGGTCGCCGCCACGTTCGGCTTTACGAGGCAGACCAACTTCGGTGCCCTGTTCGAGGTGCGCTCGGTGCCGGAGGCGAGTGATCTCGCCTATACGTCGCTGCCTCTGGATCCGCACACGGACAATCCCTATCGCGCGCCGGTGCCGGGCGTCCAGCTTCTTCATTGCCTGATCAACGAGACCTCCGGCGGTTTATCCACTCTCGTGGATGGTCACGCCGCCGCGGAGGCGCTGCGCACACGCGACGTCGAGGCCTTTCAATTGCTTTCGCGTACGCCGGTGAGATTTCGCTACCGGGATGACACCACCGAGCTGGTGGCCAGCGCGACGCCGATCGAGCTCGATGTCATGGGGCGGGTGCAGGCGATCAATTTCAGTCCGCGACTTGATTTCGTGCCGTTGGCGCTGCCCGAGGACCTTGCGGACTACTATCGGGCCCGTCGCGCCTTCGATCATCTGCTGCGTTCCCCCGAATTCGAGATTCGCTTCCGGCTCGACGCCGGTGAGCTCCTCATGATGGATAACCGCCGCCTCCTGCACGGTCGAACGGGGTTCGATCCCGCGGCCGGGCAGCGCCATCTGCAGGGTTGTTATATCGACATCGATGGACCGCGGAGTCTGTATCGCGTCCTGCGTCGCCGGCCATCCTCGCCAGTTGCGCAATCGCCCGGCCGTTCGGATTGAGGAGAGCCGCATGAGCCTGGAGAGTCAAATGGGCCCAATGGTCAGTTTTCGCAGAATGCAGGACGGCACGCGCGAGGATTATCTGCTGTTGGACCGCTCCGAGCGGGAGTACGCCGTGGGCTTGCCCGATCGTGTCCTGGATGCGCTGCGCAAGCTCGATCACTCCCTGCAAGGCTACCCCGTCAGCCGGCTCGGGCACTCCCTGCAGGTCGCGAGCCGCGCGCTGGCCGATGGGGCGGATGAGGAGCTGGTGGTCGCGGCCCTGATTCACGATATCGGTGATGAGCTCGCTCCCTACAATCATGCAGAAATTGCTGCGGGAATCCTGCGGCCGTATGTCCGCCCCGAGGTGACCTGGATAGTCGAGCACCATGGGTTGGTACAGTCGTACTACTACGTGCACCACATGGGTGGGGATCGGAATGCGCGCGATCGACTGAAGGGGCACAAGTGGTATGCCGCTTGCGAGGCGTTCTGCGCGCGTTGGGACCAGGCGTCATTCGATCCGGAGTACCCGACGAAGCCGCTCGAGGAGTTCGAGCCGCTGGTGCGCAAGATCTTCGGTCGACCCCCTCACGACCCGCGTTATACGGGCCGGGATCCTGCATAGAGGCACAAATGCGGCCGGGTGATTCGGGGTGCGATGACGTGGGGTCGGCAGTCTAAGGGAACTTCGTTTCGAGCTCTCTTTGCCTCTGCGCGCGACGCATGAGATAGCCGGCGGCGATGACGCAGACACCGACGCCGATGATGATGAGGCTCGCGAGGGCGTTGATGTCGGGGCTCACGCCTAACTTCACTTTCGAATAGATGACCATGGGTAGGGTGCTGGCGCCCGGTCCGGATACGAAGCTCGAGATCACGAGATCGTCCAACGACAGAGTGAAGCTCAATAACCAGCTCGACAGCAGCGCCGGCGCGATGATCGGCAGCGTGATCTCGATGAAGGCGCGCGCCGGCCCGGACCCGAGGTCCATCGCGGCTTCCTCCAGCGATCGGTCGGCGCTCTGCAGGCGTGATTGCACAGTGATCGTCGCGTAAGCGGTGCAGAAGGCGACGTGAGAGAGGACGATCGTGGTGAAGCCCCGATGCGGCCACGAGAACATCTGCAGCATCGAGACGAACAGCAACAGCTGTGTGATGCCCGTGATGATCTCAGGCATCACGAGAGGCGCGTTCACCATGCCCGTGAGGAGCAATCGGCCCGGAAACCTGGCGAAGCGTACGAGCGCAATCGCGGCAAGCGTGCCCAGTACGACCGCAACCGTGGAGGCCGTGACCGCGACTTCCAATGACAGTAGGGCCGCCCCCAGCAGCTGCCGATTATGAATGAGCTCGGCGTACCACATGGTGGAGAAGCCACCCCACACATTCACCAGCGGCGAAGCGTTGAACGAATAGGCGATGAGCGTCAGGATCGGAACATAGAGCAGCGCGATCCCCAGGCACAGGATGGACAGCAGCAGCGGTGAGTGGCGTTTTTCCATTTGCGCTACGGCTCGAGCTGTTTCACGTTGTAGTACTGGTAGATCGCGATCGGGCCGGCCAGCAGCACGAGGAAGGCGATCGCCACGGCGGAGGCGACCGGCCAGTCGTGATTTCCGAAGAACTCGTCCCACAGGACGCGGCCGATCATCAGGTTGTCCGGACCGCCCAGCAGCGAGGGAATGACGAACTCCCCGACCGCCGGAATGAACACCAACATCGAACCGGCGATCACCCCGGGTATCGACAGCGGCAGCGTCACATCGATGAACGTGCGCCACGGCGGGCTGCCCAGGTCCGCGGCCGCTTCGAGCAGCGTAGCGTCGAGCTTCTCCAGCGTGGCAAACAGCGGCAGCACCATGAAAGGAAGATAGGAATAGATGATTCCCAGATAGACCGCGAGGCTCGTGCGCATGATGTGCAAGGGGTGATGAATGACCCCGAGATGCAGCAGCACGGTGTTGAGCATGCCGTTATCGCGGATGATGCCTTCGAGCGCATACACGCGCAGCAGGAAGGAAGTCCAGAACGGCAGAATGATGATCAGCAGGAGAATGTTCTGCGTCGACTTCGACGCCCGGGCGATCGCGTACGCCATGGGATAGCCGAGGCCCAGGCAGATCAGGGTCGAGAAGAACGCGGTCCTGAGCGAGTACAGGTAGGCATAGCCGTAGACTTCGTCCGTGAACAGGTATTGGTAGTTCGACGGGCTCAGGGTGAGCTGCAGCCCGCGGCCGGGGGAGCTCGAGAGAATATCGGTGAACGGCGGTACCCGTGCCGCGACTTCGGCGAAGCTGATCTTGAAGGCGAATGCGAACGGGATGAGGAAGAACACCAGCAGGAACAGCAGCGGCGGGAGGATGATGAGCCAGCGGCCCGGGCGCGCGGTCAGTTTCATTAACACGCTATGGGGTGCCTTCAGGCTATTGTGCGCGATAAACTTGTACGTGTGTACAGGGTTTGTCCAGATCCACAGGCGCATCGAGAGTGACCCGAAACAACGTGGTGTCCGCACGCAAGCCTAAGCAGACCGTCGAGGCGGTCCCTGAGCGCGCCTCCAGGGTGCGGCAGCGTCAGCGGCTGATCGACGCCTGCATCTCCGCCCTGCACATTCATGGGCCGTCGCGGACGACCGTCGAGAAGGTGGTCGCGATCGCGGAGATGTCGCCGGGCATCGTGCGGTTCTACTTCGACTCCAAGGACGCGATGCTGGTCGCGTCCCTCGCCTATCTGGCCGCGGAGTTCGAGGAGCGGGTGCTCGTTCCCGTCGCGCAGCTCAGGGACACTCCTGTCGAGGCGCTGGAGCTGCTCGTGGACCTGTATCTGGATGCCGAGATCGCCAGCCCCCGGAAAGTTTCCGTCTGGTACTCGTTCTGGGGCGAGGCCAGCTCGCGGCAGGAGTATTACGACATCTGCGGACGCAAGGACGAGGACTTCGCGGCGCTGGTGCGGGATCTGATCGAGCGCGTCATTGTCACGACGGGCGAGTCTCATCTCGATACGGATGGTATCGCGCTGGGACTCATCGGAGCGCTCGAAGTCCTTTGGCAGGGAATCGCCTTTCAACGCGAGGCGGACGTCGATCGAGCGGTCGCGCGGGCGCAGTCGATGGCGTTCCTGCGATCGGTGTTTCCCGGCCAGTTTGGCCGCGGGACGCTCCGCCGGAGTGCTGCGCCTGCTCCCGGAGCGACTGGAGCACGCTTGCCGAGCTCGTCCTATTCGAATGGGGCTCTGTTGGCTGTCGAACGTGCGCGGCTGTTTCGACCCGCGTGGCAGGTGATCGGCCACGAAGCGGAGATGCCTGCCGCCGGCGATTTCCTGGCAGGCGATCTCGCGAGCGAGCGAGCGCTGGTGGTCCGCGATGAGAAAGGCAGACTGCGTGCCTATCGGAACGCATGTCGGCGGCGGCCGCATGCCCTCGTTAGTGTTCGCAAAGGTCATTTCGTTGGCGCGATACCCTGTGCGCCGCATGGACTCACGTACAAATTCGATGGCAGGCTGACCAACGGCGAAGCGGCGGGGGATCTGACGCCGCTCGACGTGAAACAACAGGATGGCCTGATCCTCGTGCGCGCGCCCGGCGCGATGCAGGCGGACGGCGCGCAGGGAGGCGATGCGCAAGGAGGCACGGACTCGAGCGGTTGGGTTGGGCTCGCGGCGCTGGCGCCCACGAGCATGCAGGAAACCGAGCTTGCCGCTGACTGGAAGCTGGTGGTCGAGCAGTGGTTGGAAAGTTCGCCGTCGCGGGGTCGCTTTGTGGCGCCGAATCACTGGGTCGAGATCCGACCCGAGGGTGCATCCATTCTGCGCGTGCTGCCCGAAGCGCCCGGCCGCAGCCGCCTCCAGCGCCTGGACTTCTCCGCAGGGGCACAGAAGGGCCGCAAGCGAGCGAGGCAGGAGAGTGGAGAGGAACCAGACGGCCGTCGACGAATCGATGTCTGGGTCGCTCAGCAGGTCGAGCTCGCCGAATCGACTCAAACCGGGCTCGTGGCAGCCGCGGATGAAGTCCTCGAAACGGGACCCGTTACACCCGCTCTCGCCGAGTTTCGTCGCTCGATTGCCGATCTGTTCCCGCTCGTCGGCAAAGTACCCCAAAACCCCTAGCCGCAGGAATTCACTCGGCGGCATTTCGGCGCGCTGTAGCGAAGCGACCAGCTCCGGTGCTGTGCGAAGGAGGCGAGCGCGACCGCCGCGTTTGCATCACGCGAACGTCGCAGGTGCGCTCAGGCAGGCCGCTTCCGGAATCTTCCCCCGCAACAGGTCATGAAACTCCAACATGCAGTTCTCGAGCTTCGACAGTGGCCCCGGCTCATAGCTGCTCGATGCGAGTCCCTGTTGCACGCGGCGACATAGGAACTCGTCCTCCCGCTGGACCTGCCGGTTGATGCGCGTGGATAAGTAGCGAACGATCTTCATCTCGCGCCTGTCATCAGGATGGGCGAACGACCCGCCCCGGACCGTGCATTTGCCGGGACCGCGCGGCAGCACCTGGAAGAAGTCCATCTGGTCCGGAAACACGTCTATCCCCAGATTCGGCAGCATGCTGTAGAAGCTCCAGCGCCTGCGGTGCGCTTCGGGGAGCCCTATCGCGACCTTGCCCACGAGCTGCTGATACATGCGCTCGCTCCACTTTGTGGACAACCGCTCGCGCAACCAGCTGATGCCCCGGGCAACACCCGTCGGCAGGTTGACCTGGTCGTCGTAGTCAGGCGTGAACATGCGGAACAGTCCCGGATGTCCGATCGGAACGTGATACGACTCGAGATAGTTGTCCATCGCGATTTTCCAA
>JAQGOC010000311.1 GCA_028293805.1 Gammaproteobacteria bacterium | reverse complement strand
GTATTCAACGACACCCCCGACTACGTCCGCGGTTTTTCGCCCATTCTGGTTGTTTAAAAGGCGAGGGACCGCTGTCGTGTTTCGTTACCTGGCATTCGTATGGCACGATCGGGACTGCGCCGCACGGGAAACCGCGCGCCGCCTCATCGATCGACACGCTTCGCAATCCCCGCGGTGGCGGGTTGCGGCCAAAGAAAAAGGACTTTTCGTGGGTTATGCCGGCGCCCGGGCCGGGTCGAGCGAACCCTACCTCCTGCAGGAGGGGAAGGGTGTGGTGCTCGGAAAGCTATTCGAGCGTTCGAGCGGCCCATCGACCCCGGCGCCCCTGATCTTCGATGAGGCCCGGGCCCGCCTCATCATTGCCTCGCGGGGCCGGCGCCTGATCGACCGCTACTGGGGTCGATACGTCGCATTCCTTCACGACGATTCCTCAGGCACGAGTTGGGTGTTGCGCGATCCATCGGCCGGCCTCCCATGCCTCACCGTGCGATTTGGCGGTGTGCACATCTATTTCTCGTTGATCGAGGATGTGCTGGCCCTGGGATTGGGCCCATTCGATGTGAATTGGAGCTTCCTCGCCGCCGGCGTCTGCCAGATGCGGGAGCATACGCAGGGAACCGCGCTGTGCGACGTCTCGCAGGTGGTCGGTGGGGAGTGCCTGGAACTGCACGGCGAGAAATACAGCAGCACGTTCTACTGGGACGCTCTGCAAATCGCGAATGCGAACATCATCGAGGATCCGGCGCAAGCGACGAAGGCGCTGCGTAGCTGTGTCAGGGACGCGGTGCACGCGTGGGCCTCCGCCTATGGCAGCATCCTGCTGTCGGTGTCCGGTGGGCTCGATTCCTCGATCGTTTTCTCCTGTCTGCGGGATGCGCCCGCGAAGCCGGACCTGACGTGCTTTCATTACTACCCGACCGGTTCCGATATGGACGAGCGGGGGTATGCACGCCTGGTCGCGAAATCCGGCCACCGCGAGCTCATCGAGCGGGCGCGCGACTCCCGGCTGAGCCTCGAGCCGCTCCTGAACGTCAAGGCGTTCCAGGAGCCGGGTAACTATCTGTACCACCTCGAGCACAGCCGGCTCGACGCACGGCTCGCTGCCGAGCATGGCGCAACCGCTTCCTTCGTGGGCTGGGGCGGGGACCAGCTGTTCTTCCAGGAGCGGGCAATCTGGGCCGCCGGGGATTATCTGCACTACCATGGCCTGAGCCCGGCCGTGCTGCGCATCGCGCTGGAGTCGGCGCAAATGGATCGCGTTTCGATCTGGCAGGTCTTGCGGGAAGCCGCCGGTCAATATGCCATGCGCCGCCGCTGGAGCGTAGCCGAGGATGTCGGCCGCTTCAGGTCGTTGGTGCGAGCCGATGTCGTCGAGGAGGTGCGAAGCAGCGGCGCCTACCTGCACCCGCTCTTGCGCGATTCACGCGGAACGCCGAGCGGCAAGCTCTGGCACGCTCATCAACTGAGCGGGCCCTGGGAATTTTACGATCCGCTCGGGGAGCCGGGCGATCCCGAAACGGTCGCACCGCTTTATTCACAGCCGGTGATCGAGCTGTGCCTGCGCTTACCGCTCCACGTGCTGACGCTCGGCGGATGGGATCGGGCCATTGCGCGCCGCGCCTTTTACAGCGACCTGCCGCTCGAGATCGTCAACCGCAGAAACAAGGGAGGGATAGAGGCCCACCTGCGCGCAATTCTGGAGCACAACCTCGCGTTCGTGCGCGAGCTGCTGATCGATGGCGCCCTGGTGCGGCAAGGCCTGGTCGATCGCAACAAGCTGACGACAATTCTCTCCGGCAAGGCGTCTCGTATCCAGGCCAGCAGTGGCGAGCTATTCGACTTCATCGCCGCCGAAGTGTGGTTGCGGCGCTTGAAAAACCAGGCCGGGCGCGCCGCCGCCTGAGCACCGCAGCATGGAGGAAATAAAGTGCTGCAGCGCGATGAGAGGGAGCTCGGGAGTCGTTGTTCTGACGTATCTCTCGCCAGTGCAAACGCACACGTGGCAGACTCGGCACGGTGGCAGGGAATATGGACAGCAGCATTCCAATTGACAGGCATAGGGAGACCGCGGGATACCCGGGACGTGTCTACCCGTGTCTGTTGGCATTGCTGCTGTTTTTGACGGCTTCCTTCGGCTTCCGCAGCTCCGCAGCCGCGGAAGCCAGGCTGCGATTCGACCTGCAGCCGGACGAATTCCCCAAGGCCATTCTCGAGTTTTATCACCAGTCCAATATCGAAGTGCTGTTCCTGGCGACCGACGCCTTGCGCAATATCCGGACACAACGTGTAGTCGGTGAGCTCGAGCCCCGGACGGCACTCACGCTCATGCTGGCGGGAACCGGCCTCACGTTCGAGTTCGATTCCGATCACTCCGTGATCATCAGGCAGAGCCCACTGGCCGGGGTACCGCAGGAGTCCGCACCGGCGCCTTTCGAGGACTCCGTCCATCGCATGGCGGCCCTGGAGCCGACGGCCGGACATAATCTGAAGCTGGAAGAAGTCGTCGTGACCGGCAGCCTGATCCATGGCGTGATGGACGTCATGGCGCCGCTGGTTTACGTCACACGGAAGGATCTTTCACGGGCGCCCTTTGCCACCGTGCAGGACGCTTTGTATCAGCTGCCCATCAACTCCCTGAGCGCGCCGCGGGAGGATCTGGGTCTGAATAACAATCTGAACTATGGGGCCGGAATCAACCTGCGCGCGCTTGGCGCAGGCGCCACGCTCGTACTCGTCAACGGACATCGCCAGCCGCTGTCCGGACTCAACGCAGACTTCGTGGATGTGTCGAACATTCCCTGGAGCGCGGTAGAGCGCATCGAGGTGTTGCCCGACGGCGCCTCGGCGATTTATGGCTCGGATGCGATAGCGGGCGTAGTCAACATCATAATGCGTGATGACGTTCAGGCAGCGCAGACGCAGGTCCGGCTCGGTAAAGCCGCCGGCGGTCGCGACGAGCTCCTCTTTTCCCAGCTGCTGGGGGCGCATTGGGATACCGGCAAGGCGCTGATCGCCTATCAGTATTCGGACGCTACGACGCTTGCGGCTGCCGCCCGCGGTTACGCGGCCGATGCCGACAAGAGGCCGTACGGGGGGAGCGACTATCGCAGCATCTATGCCAACCCGGGCAATATCCTCAATCCCAACACCTTGCAGCCCGCTTACGGCATTGTCGGCGGGCCGGGTGCGGCCGCGCCGAATCCGCCCGCTTTGTCGCCCACGATCAATCGGGAGAACGGGTTCTCCCAATATCAACTCTTTCCCGAGCGCAGGGCGCACGGCGTTTATGCGACAGCCTCGCAGGCGCTCGACGAGCACATCGAGTTGTTTGCGGAGGGGCGTTTTTCCCAGCGCGATACTCTCACGCAGCAACGGCCGCAGGATCAGATGCTGGTCGTGCCAAGCACCAACCCGTACTTCGCCGATCCTTTTGGAGGCTCGCCGTACACGGTCGTGGCCTATAGTTTCCTTGGGGATCTGGGCCCGACGACTTTCGCAGCCGAGACTCGCAACTATCTGGGCACGGTGGGCGCGAACTTCAGAATGGGCGAGCACTGGCGTGCGACTCTGTCGGAGTCTTATG
>JAQGOC010000295.1 GCA_028293805.1 Gammaproteobacteria bacterium | reverse complement strand
CGTTCCAATGAGCCTGCTTCGCCTGCGCACCCAGATCGATGGCATCCGCCAGCCGTTTATTCAACAACTCGGTGGTGCTGCCGCGGACGTTTTCCGGCAGATCGTTTTTCGTGTCGTACATGGCATTTCCTTCCTACGTGATCGTGAGCCGATTGTCGGCCACGGAGCCGCGGCCCGCCAATTGTCCGTTTGGATCGGATAGATAGGCGCAATCTATGTCGCACCTGTGTGACTACGCCGCGAGCGGGAGCGGCCCGGGCGTTCTAATGCACGGCCTGGGGCCCGTCGGGCGCCGCCGCCTCAGCCGTCGGAATACAATCCGGTGGGACGTGTGCGGCAGCATCTCTCGGTGGCTTGCCGCTTTCGAGAAAACTCTTCAGGCGCAACAGATCCTCATCGAGCTCCGTTTTCGGATCGGCACCGAAGAGGCGCGCCAGCTCATGCCCAAGCACTCCGCCGGGCGGCCGGTAACTCAATTGGATCTCGAGGCGAGTACCCCCGTTGTACGGCTCGAACCGGATACTGCCGGCGTGCTGGACGGCGGCCTTGGACACGGTGCGCCACGCGAGCAGGCGGTTGGGCTCGAGGCGGGTGGTGATCGCATTCCACTCCACCGACACTCCCGCCGGCCCTGCGACGACCCAGTGTGATCGGCCGTCCGGACGCGTATGCACCTGGCGCACGTTGCGCATGAACAGGGGGAAATTCTCATAGTGGGAAAGAAGTTGGAAAACCTGATCCACGGGCGCATTCACCCGCAGCGTCTTGTGTATTGGAATTGAGGTTCCTCCCCGTGCTCCCAGCCACTCCGACAACGGCATGTTGGTAGCGGTGCGAACGAGAAGTGCGCCGCCGGTGACGGCGCCCAATAGAGCTGACGTCCCGCGGTTGCGCAGCCCGTAAACCAACAGTGCGCTAGCCACGGCGCCCGTAACGAGCCGGGTAGCGGGGGACCAGCGCTCCTGCAGCAGGCCGAAGCGCTGCGGTTGGCGGGGCCGGCCGCCCTGCAACGCCGGAATGCCGTTCGAATGCGTGTAGACCGCGACCTGGTCTACGATCTCCCTCACACCGCGGACGGCCGCCACTGCACGCATGAGCTGGGGATACTCCTGGGCAAGTACTGGGCCTCTTAGAATTACACGGCCTCGCAAGGCAGTTACGTCAAGGGCACCGGGGTGTGATACCGCGCGCCCCAGGCGGGTGCGCACGCGCTCAACCAGTACAGAGTCATCAATCACATCCTCGTCGAAAGTCGAGCGTGCGCGCGCTGCTACCCCTTGCAGCCGGTGCGCAAGATCACGGCCGCCCACCACTATGCCATCCCACATGTCGCTCGCCGCACTGCGGAGTTGGTCGCGAAATCGGGCACGCCGACGCCGGCCGCTTGCCGGGTCCAGCCAGTACATGGCCGCGGCAGCTACTGCCGCACCGCCCATAGACCGTAGAGTTGAAGCCATAGTGCCTCCTGAGATGCAGCGGTTGATCAACCATGCATGGCTAGCAAAGCGCGCACCCGCGCAGCTGCACTAAAGCGGTGGCGCGTCTGAAGGCGGCGGCCGAGTGGGCTGGCGCGACGGCAGGTGCCGAATGCTTCAGCCACGCGCCTGGAGGAGCGGCGTGACGACCTTCTCCAACCGGTCGGGTGTCCAGACTGGCTTCTTGTCCTTCCAGCCATCATCGACAAGCAGGCCTGCCCGGTCGATGGTGAAGTTGACGGGCAAGCGCCAGATCCGTCCGTATCCGGGTGCGCTGGAGTTGCCCAACAGGCCGACCGGGAAGTGCAACGATTGCGCGACCTGCCGGACCTCTTGCAAGTGGTCTGGTGTATCCAGGCTGAACCCGAGCACGCGCAGACCTGCGGCGGCATGTTCCGTCGCATATTTCGACAGCAGAGGCAATTCGTCCCGGCAAGGCGTACACCACGTCGCCCAGAACGTCAGGATCACGACATGGCCGAGCAAATCTGCCGTGGAAACTCTCTCACCATCCAGGGTTACGAGACTCGCTGTTGGCGCCCGCGCACCCACGCGCAGGTCGTTGGCCCAAGCGGACGATCCGCGCAAGGCGTCCCAGGCGATCAGCGCCGCCGCGGAGCCTTTCAGCATCGCGCGGCGTGTGAAGCCAGCTTCCGGACAACACGGATCAGAAGGCATAGCTTGCGCCGACACTGGCGGTCCACCGTGGAAACAGCTGATCTCCATACAGATTACTGTAGACGGGGAATTGCGCGAACCCGTAGACCTGCAGTCGGGGCAGCACTTTCGCGGTCAAGCCCGGGCTCACATAGGCCACATTGCCGGCCGTGCTCTGAACGTCGGCGAGCGCGCCCTGATCTCGGGATTTGCGCAACAGATTTACCTGGAGCTGGGGGACCCAATTCAAGCTCTTCTCGTAGCGCAACCCAAAGCTCACCGTCGTGGCATTACCCGGACGGTAGTCGCTGCCCGGTTGATCCATGTGGTGCTTCACCGCACTCTGGAACTGGCCGTTGGCGAACACATCGAAGTCCTGGCTGATAGCCTGATAGTAATAGGCGCCCACGATGATATCGGTGCTGCCGGTGCCCGGCTGCAAGCTCGCATCGAGCGGCGTCCCTGCATTGGGACCGCCGTTGAACTCGACCGCCGTCCCGTAGTGGCCCGTCGGGAGCTTGACCCCCAGTTGAATCCCCAGGTTGTTCGTCGGCAACAGTCCCTGCCAGCTGCCGATGAGCCGGATGTCACCGAGACTGGAGCTGCGCGAGCTGCTGAGCGCGGGTAAGGGCTGGCTCGAATCGAAGGTACCGTAGGTCGAGTGTGTCCGTATTACATACGGGACCAGCAGATTGACGTTCCAGGCTGAGTTGGGGCTGTAGTTGAGCCCGACGGTGATGTATCGGTTGAGCGTCTCACGCTCGAGCTCGTTGCCGTCGGGCACGCCGGAGATGGAGCGGGTGCCGCTACGCAGCTCGTCCTGATGAAGATAGTCGTATTGGAGGTTCATACGCCAGCCGGCACTGCTCGAATAGCCCATCGCCGCGTCGGAACTCAAGGTACAGCCGCAACTGGCGCACGCCAGGACCGAATGCGGTAACAGCGCCGCTGTCAGCGTCAGGAAAAATACGGGCGCCGTGTAGGAAACGCGGCTCATTGAGTCGCGGACTAATGGCGTGGTCGTCCCGCGCCGAAGGGTGGATAAAGTAATCATTGCCTCACCTGAGCGAATCGTAAAGACAGAGCCCGCACACGAGACCGGTGGTTTCTTCGACGACCGGAGTCAAGCGGAACGAGCGTTAGCGACGATCAGGCGAGAAGTGGAGGTGCGCGGGGCGACTGCTGGCGGGTCGGCCCGAAGTTAGCATGAGTCTGTGCAATGCTGGCGGGCAATGCGAACACACCCTCCAGCGGCGCCGCAGCGACCACGGGAAGTGCAGGAAGCGGCGCCGGGCCCGCGCTTTGCGCATAGGGACAGGTCGGATCTGGGTGGGTGTGCTGATGGTGACCCGGATGATCATGGGCGGCGTGATGATGCACGGCGCCAGGGGCATCCGAATCGCACAACACGACCTCAAGGCGCCCCTCGACCGGAGCAAGCATGAAGCCCGCCGGTACGAGTGCGCGAAGGCACAGCATCGCGAGAACCAGCGGCGCGGCCCAATGGCCCCTCCCACGGTGTCGCAATCGATTTGCTGTTCGTCTCATACGGGGCTCACGATGCCCGAACGGCCGCACATCATCAAGTAGGGTCTCTCTGTATGATCGGCCGCGAACTTGCGCGCGCTCCTTAGAACAAGTTGATCTCCCGTCAGCGGGTTCACCAAGGAGCTCAGCGCTCGCAATCAGGAGTTCGTAGCTGCGCACGCCGTTACGCCCATGACTCTTGACATATTAGAGCACCACTTACCCGAACACTACATCAAGCGCGCGACGGCGGTACGACCGCCTGGTGAGCCGGTGCACCGGCGCAGGCACCGCCGGAGCTAGCGCCCGTGTGCCTCGGGAGCGGCCAGTCGGATCCGAAATGTAGTGCCCAGGCCTTCGGCGCTCTGCGTTTCGATGGTCCACCCCAGCCGCTCACAAATCCGGTTGACCAGATACAGGCCCAGGCCGAGACCCCGGCTGTGAGAGCCCCGATAGCGCCGCTCGAAGATATGGGACAGATCCTGGGGAGGAATGCCGATCCCCGTGTCACGGACGCGCAGCTCCGCTGCGGTGAGCTTGACTTCTATCAAGCCGTTCTGCGTGAAGTTCACCGCATTGAGAAGCAGATTGTTGACGACGCAGGCGACCATCACCGGCGCGCCGGTTACCGTGACCGGCTCGACTTCGATGTTCAGTTCCAACGCCTTGGCCGCCGCCCCGGCGGCGACGAGCTCCACCGCTTCGCGAACAATCTGGTCGAGCGCACATGGCTGGGCACGGTCGCCCACCTCGCCGCGCGCCAAAAACAAGAGCGCTTCGATCAACGACTGCATCTGCGCGCTGGCGCGGCGGACCCTGAGAATCCGCTCCCGGCCGCCGGCGGACAACCCCGGTTCTTCCGACAATAGCTCCGCCGCACTCGCTATGATCGCGAGCGGCGTACGCAGTTCATGGCTCGCGTCCTCGGTGAATGCCTGCTCACGCTCGAGAACTCTCTCGAGCCGTTCCATGTAGTCATCGAAGGCCGCGGCAATGACACCCACTTCCCGGTTTGCGAAGCTGTTCTTGAGTCTCTCATTGCGTCGCGACGGGTCGAGGTGCGCGACATCGTCCGCAAGCTCCGTAACGGGCCGCATCACCGCCCGGGACAGCGCCAATCCCATCACTCCTGCAAGTCCCAGCGCGACCAGCGCTATGAGGAACGCAACCGCTATCACGTTCCCTTCGAGCTCGTCGACACGTTCCGTGTCCAGGAGCAGATACAGCCGGGTCTGCCCCACATCCTGTACCGCTACGAAGTAGTTCCGGCCGCTCATCATGATGTCTTCGTGAACTCCGACCGACAACGCCGTCAACGCCCCCGGCAAGGCGGCTCTGTCATACGGTGTGCGAACGATGAAACCCCTCAGCCCGCCGTCCGAGGGCGGGCTGAGTCGCGGGTTGGCTTCGATGTCGAGCTTGAATTGCTCCATTTGCCGCACCAGGGTGCGGTTCAGCATCTCATCCTCGAGCAACTCGATGAACTGGTGTACGGCGATGGCGAAGGCGCTACACAGAACGACGACCAACACTGACGTCGCCAGCAGAAACCGCGTGCGCAAACTCCAGCTGAAGCGCATTGCGTCAGGCGAGCCGGTAGCCGGCTCCGTGCACGGTATGCACGAGCTTGGGCTCATTCTCCGAGTCGATGGCATTGCGAATCGTGAAGATATGGCCGCGCAAGGCCGCGTCGCTTTCCGGCGGATCGTTACCCCAGACCGTCCTTTCGATCTGCTCCCGGGTGACTACACCAGGGGATGCTCGCATCAACTGCTCCAGAATGCGCATCCCGGTCGGGGCGAGGGTGATGGCTCGAGTGCCGCGCCGGATGAGCAACGTGCTTAAATCGAACGTCAAGTCAGACACTTCGAGGACCCCTTTGAACGCCGACGCCCTGCGGACCAAAGCCTTCAGGCGGGCCAGCAGCTCGAGCAGCGAAAACGGCTTCGTCAGGTAGTCGTCGGCGCCGGCATCGAAACCGCGGAGTTTATCGGCTTCCGTATCGCGGGCGGTGAGGATGAGAACGGCCACGTCCTTGCGGGATGCTTCCCGCAAACGCCGGCACAGCGTCAGCCCATCCAGTCCGGGAAGACCAAGATCCAGGATAACGGCGTCGTAACTGTCGGTGGCCGCCAGCTGCAAGCCTTTCAGGCCATCGAGGGCATTGTCCACCGCGTGTCCTCGGGACTTCAGGAATTCACCGATGTTGGCCGATAAGTCGAGGCTGTCCTCGATGAGCAGAACGTGCATGAGCCTAGCCTATTATCTCAATGGCGGCTGTAACGAAGGCCTCAGGGCCTGACAGATGGACTGCCGGACCGCTAGCGGGAATTGAGAATCACTTGCCGCTGGGGGTGGAGTTGAGTACTTTACGATGCAAAGTAGGATGGTGTCCAACGTCCCGGACCTGTACAGGGCGTTGGCCCTGATGCAATCCTGGGCCGGATCACGCGAGGCACCGCTGTATGCGCTGGGAGTATGTCTGGCGACAGGTATGATTTAACTTGCCGCCGGCGGGACTCTCTCCGTGGGCGATGGGTGTGCCATCCGGCGTCGGGCAGGTGCTCGTCGCCGCCGTGCTGCATTCCGACTACCAGGAAGTCGATGAGCAACGATAAAAGCAAGCAGCACCCGCATCGGTTCGCCTACGACGGACTCGATCGTGTGATCCACGAGCGCGCCCGTCTGGGCGTGCTCACTTCATTGGTGTCGCATCCGAAGGGTTTGCCGTTCGGGGACCTCAAGCAACTGTGTGACTTGACCGATGGCAATCTGAGCCGCCACCTGCAGGTGTTGCAGGCCGCGCAGCTGGTTGAGATCTCCAAGGGCTTCGAACACAATCGCACGCAGACGATCTGCCGGATCACCGGCCCGGGCCGCAAAACGCTACCTCGACTATCTCGCCGTGCTGGAACAAGTCGTGCACGACGCGGCAGCGGCGGTCAAAAGTGTTGCGGGCGCCGCCGACATGCCCGCACTGGCACCCGGCTGACGAACGCAGGAGCGTAAACTTTGCAATGGCAAGTACTCGCTCCTGCACAGTACCGTGACCGCCGTCAAAGGGACCACAAATGATGATGCGCAACTGGCGATTGTGCCTGCTGTTATTGGTTTTCGCCTCCAGCGGCGCTGCGGCCGCCGGGGGTCCGCTCGGAATCGATCACGAGTGGTCGCGGGATGAAAGCGGTATCTGGGCGCGCAAGTATCAAACGGGCCTCGAGCTCGGCGTCATCGCCGTCGAGCTCGGTGGAGCGCTCTGGCTCGGCAACGACAGCGAGCTCGGCCACACCATGTGGCAGACAGTGGATGCCACCGCCATCTCCAGTGTCGCCGCCCTCGGACTCAAACGCGCATTCGGCCGCGCGCGTCCTGATCAGGGCAACAATCCGAACGCGTGGTTCCGGGGCAGCTGCTGCGAGAGCTTTCCGAGCGGCGAGGTGACCTTGCAAGCAAGCTTCGTGACGCCCTTGATCGTGAACTACGCCAGGCAGTACCCCTGGATCTGGGCTCTGGAACTGTTGCCGATCTATGACTCCATCGCCCGACTCAAGAGCCATGCACACTGGCAGACCGATGTCATTGCCGGCTGGGCTTTGGGCACGGGCATAGGCTATTGGAGCACGACATGGCGCACGCCGCTCACGGTGCGGATCCTCCCGGGCGGCCTCTCGATCGGGCTCTCGAAGCGATTTTGACACGTTTGGAGGCAGCCGCCGCCGGTTCAGTGTCGATGTCGCTGCGTTTCAGCAGGTAGTCCAGGCCGCCGACCCGATACCATCGATAGGCGTAACCCTCGAGCAGCAAGCTGTGCTTGCCGCCGGGCCGCGCCTGGCTGTGATCGTCGGACAGCAGATTCACCAACAGCCGCCCGGCCTCCCCTGCGATCCCCACCGACAGCGAAATTTCCCGAGGGGTTGCCGCGAGATTGTGCACGAACAGCACCGAGTTGTTCCGCCAGTCGTAGCGTAGCGCCAGGACCGCGGTATCACGCGTTTGTATGATCTCGAAGTCGCCCCAGCCGACTTCGGGAACCTCCTTGCGCATCCTGATGATGCGCTCCGTCCAGTTCAGGAGCGACTGCGGCTCGCGGCGCTGCTGGGCCGCATTCACATGCTCATAGCCAAATGGGCCGCCGCTGACGATGGGCACCACTGGCTTGCGGCTCTTGGTGAAGCCGGCGTTGGGCTCGGTCGACCACTGCATCGGCGTTCGGGAGCACGTGCGCTCCGGGAGCGCCAGATCGTCTCCCATGCCCAACTCGTCGCCGTAGCGCAGGACGGGCGTGCCGGGCAACGTAAACATGAGGCTATAGGCAAGCTCGATGCGCCGGCGATCGCCTGCCAGCATGGGCGCAAGTCGACGCCTGATCCCTCGGCCGTAAAGCTGCATCGCCGGGTCCGGCCCGAACGCCTCGAAAACCGTCTCCCTCTGCTGCCTGGTCAGTCGTCCGAGGTCGAGCTCGTCGTGGTTGCGCAGAAAAGTACCCCACTGCGCGGTCTTGGGGCGCGGCCGCGTGGCCTCCAGCGCCTGCTCGAGCGGGCGACCGTCGCTGGCGGCGAGGGCGTAAAAGAGATTTTGATTCACCTGGAAGTTGAACATCATGTGCATCCGATCGCCGTCGTTGCCGAAATACTCCATGTCGGTGTTGGGAAGCACATTCGCCTCGGCCAGAATGATGGCATCGCCCTGCCGCCACTGCAGGAACTCGCGCATGAGGCGCAACATGCCGTATTGCTCGACCGGCGCCTGCGCCGCGCGCGGACCCTTGGTCGCGATGACGAAAGGCACGGCATCCATGCGAAAGCCCGAGACGCCGAGCTGGATCCAGAAACCCATGATCTTGAGGATCTCCGCCTGCACGTGCGGACTGGCTGTATTCAGATCCGGTTGAAAATCGTAGAAACGATGGAAGTACCAGGCGCGCGCCACCGTGTCGTAACTCCATGTCGATTTCTGCACGCCCGGGAACACCACACCCTGCCGTGAATTGCGCGGCTTTTTCTTTGACCACACATACCAGTCCCGATACTGGGACGTGGGGTCCCGGCGCGCCTCCTTGAACCAGCGATGCTGATTGGAAGTGTGGTTCACCACGAGATCGATGATGACCCGGATGCCCCGCTGCTTGGCGGCATGCGTGAACTCGACGAAGTCGCCGAGCGTGCCGTAGCGCGGGTCGACGTTGTAATAGTCCGATATATCGTAACCGTCGTCGCGGCCCGGGGAGGCCTGGAACGGCATGAGCCAGATGGCCGTCACACCCAGTCCGTGAAGATAATCGAGCCGGCGCATGAGTCCGGCGAAATCCCCGACGCCATCGCCGTTCGAATCCATGTAGGTCGCCACGGAGAGGCAGTAGATGACTGCGTTCTTGTACCAAAGATCGTTGATCATGACGGCGGCTCCCACTTGCCTGCGCGGTTGGTGGGAAGGACCATGCTATGCACGCCGCCGTCCTGTACTGACAAGTGCAACGATCACGCCTTCATTGGCCCGCAAGCTGATCTCTGCCGCAGGGACGCTGTCCTCGCGGTCGAGATAGGTTGAGAGCACTGTGCGTCCCGCCATTCCGAGTGACGCCAGAGAGAGCGCGTACGGCCCTTCACCGAGATTGAGCGCAACCAGGAACTGGTCGCCCCGCGCCCGGCGCACATACGCAAGCAAATCACCCGTCGTGGCGACCGGCTCATAGTTTCCGACCGAGAGCGCCGGATGCGTTCTGCGCAAGTGCAACAGTCGCCGGTATAATGAGAGTATCGATTCGCGGTCTGCGTCTTCCGCCTGCACGTTGACTATCGCACAATCATCGGAGATCGGCAGCCAAGGCTCAACGACGCTGAATCCCGCGTGGGGGGATCCGTCCCATTGCATCGGTGTGCGGTAGGGATCGCGGCCGAGACCCACGCCCGGGACATTCATTTCCAACGGGTCCCGGATCCGATCCGGGGGGATAGGTACATTGACCATCCCAATCTCATCACCGTAGTACAGGGTCGGAGTTCCGCGCAGCGTCAGAAGTAACATGGCAGCGACTCGCGCCTGCGGCAGTCCCACGCGCGCGGCGACGCGCGGATTGTCGTGGTTGCCCAACACCCAATTCGGCCAGCCTCCCGGCGGCAAGGCATGCTCATACTGGTCAATCAATGCAGCAATGCTGCGCGCATTCCATTGGCTCTGCAGGAGCTGAAAGTTGAAGGGCAGGTGCGCGCCGTCGAGATTGGCGCCGTAATACGCCACCAGCCTCTCCACGGGCAGATAGATCTCGCCAATCAGCACGCGGCCGGTGAACTCATCGAGCACGCTGCGTAGTTCGGACACGATCCCCTGCACTTCCGGTCTATCGGTGGTGTACAGCGGCACCTGGCTGTAATGCGGTGGGTCGCCGGGTTTGTAGCCCAGGTTGGGCGGATTGTCGCGCCATTGGTCATCCTTGATGAGATGCCACAGCACGTCCACCCGAAAGCCATCGACACCCCGATCGAGCCAGAAGCGCAGCACGTCGTGCATGGCGGCGCGCACCTGCGGATGCCGCCAGTTCAAATCGGGCTGTTTCTCGAGGAACGCATGGTAATAGTACTGGCCGGTGAGCTCGTCCCACTGCCAGGCACTGCCGCCGAAATTGCTCACCCAATTGTTGGGTGGCCCGCCATCGGCTGCGGGATCGTGCCACAGATACCAGTCCCGTTGCGCGCTGGTCCGCGCGGAGCGTGAGTCCTGGAACCAGGGATGTTCGTCGGAGGTGTGATTCGGTACGTAATCCAGGATCAACTTCATCCCGCGCCGCTTGACCTCCTCCACCAGCAGATCAAACTGCGCGAGCGTGCCGAACATCGGATGGATGTTGGTGTAATCCGACACGTCGTAGCCGAAGTCGGCCATCGGAGAGGGATACACCGGCGAGAGCCACAACGCCTCAACACCCAGCGAGGCGCAGTAGTCCAGACGCTCCAGAATGCCGCCGAGATCCCCTACCCCGTCGCCATCGTCGTCCTGAAACGAGCGCGGATAGATCTGGTAAATGACGCCGCGCTTCCACCACTCATGCGTCATTCAAATACCGTACCGGAGATCGCCGCACTGAAGTCTGCCAAGCGAAGCTTGACCGTGTGCGGCGGCTCGGGCCGAGCCGAACGCCCAAATCTTCCCATGCGGCAGCGCAACCCTGGGCGCCGCTCGCAGACCGAAGTCCCGTCTGTACCCAGCCCCATTCACCGCACCTCCGTACCAGTCATTTCGGTGTCGCTCTCGGCAACGTCCACTGGTTAGCGATGTTCCGCAGAATTGCCACAGCGTCCGCGGTATTTGCACACTGACGCCCAAGTCAATACCGCGTATGGGATGTAGATTTAATCAGTTGTTGAAAGGTTGCCGAAAGGATCGTAACGAAAGCGTTAGTGCGCCGGAGCAACGGACGAAATGCTGCTTGCCTATGGTCGGCAACCTAGCTACTTTTACGATGCAAAGTTTGTGCAAGGCAGCTATATGACGTCGAGCTCCCCGCCCCTCCGGCCGCTTAAAACGCTGTTCCTTCAGGCCCCATCGTTCGACGGCTTCGATGGCGGCGCCGGTTCACGCTACCAGGCCAAGCGCGAGATCAAATCCTTCTGGTACCCGACCTGGCTGGCGCAACCGGCCGCGCTGGTGCCGAACTCGCGCGTGCTCGATGCGCCCGCCGACGAGCTGACAGTTGAGCAGAGCCGCGAGATCGCGCGCGGCTATGAACTGGTCATCATGCATACCAGCACTCCTTCGTTTCCGACGGATGCCCGGTTCGCCGAGCTCCTGAAACAGGACAATCCCAACGTCAGGATCGGCCTGGTCGGTGCCAAGACCATGGTCGATCCGGACGGCTCCCTCAAGGCCACCGACGCCGTGGATTTCGTTTGCCGCGAGGAATTCGACTACACCTGTCAGGAGGTGGCCGCAGGCCTGCCTCTGAAGGACATCAAGGGGCTCTCGTTCCGCGGCAAGGACGGCCGTATCGTGCACAATCCGCCGCGCGCGATACTCGAGAACATGGACGAGCTGCCGTTCGTTGCACCGGTGTACCAGCGTGATCTGAAAGTCGAGAATTATTTCATCGGCTACCTGAAGCACCCCTACGTCAGTTTCTACACTGGCCGCGGCTGCCGCTCGAAATGCACGTTCTGCTTATGGCCACAGACGGTGGGCGGCCACCGCTACCGCGTGCGCTCCGCCGCGAACGTCATCGCCGAAGTGCAGTGGATCAAGGAGAACATGCCGGAAGTGAAGGAGATCATGTTCGATGACGATACCTTCACCGATTCCTCCAACCTGCCGCGTGTGGAGGCCATCGCGCGCGGCATGGGCGCGCTCGGCATGACCTGGAGCTGCAACGCCAAGGCCAACGTGCCCTACGACACGTTGAAGGTCATGAAGGACAATGGCCTGCGGCTGCTGCTGGTCGGCTATGAATCGGGCGACGACCAGATCCTGCACAACATCAAAAAGGGATTGCGCACGGACATTGCGCGGCGGTTCACCGAGGACTGCCGCAGGCTCGGCATTCTGATCCATGGCACCTTCATCCTCGGGCTGCCCGGGGAGACCACGGCAACGATCGAGAAGACGATCAATTTTGCCAAGGAGATCAATCCGCACACGATCCAGGTGTCGCTCGCCGCGCCCTACCCGGGCACTACGCTCTACAAACAGGCGATCGAGAAGGGCTGGCTGCAGGAGAACGACCTCGCCAACCTCGTCAACAACAAGGGCGTGCAGCTCGCCGCCATCAGCTATCCGCACCTGTCGAAGGAGGAGATCTTCCACAGCATGGAAGTGTTCTACAAGCGCTTCTATTTCCGGCCCGGCAAGATCTGGGAGATCGTCAGGGAAATGCTGACGAGCTGGGACATGATGAAACGGCGTCTGCGCGAAGGCGTCGAGTTCTTCCGCTTCCTGCGCGCGCACGGGGCCTGAAGGAGGCACCGATGGCCTCAATTCAGCCCCTCGTCGGGACCATTGGGATTGCCAGCCTCATTTTCGCGGCCGGCTACTCCGTTCTCGCCCTCGTAGCCGTCCTGGTCTGGCGAATACGCAGGACGGAGAAAACGCGGGCGCGGCTGCCGCCCGTGACGGTGCTCAAGCCCTTGTGTGGCGCGGAGCCGGGCTTATACGAGAACCTGCGCTCGTTCTGTCAACAGGACTACCCCGAATATCAGATCGTGTTCGGCGTGCGCGATCCCGGCGATCCTGCGCTGCGCGTGGTGGAGCGCCTGGTGAGCGAATTCCCGTCCGTACCGATCGATGTCGTGATCGATCCGCAACAGCACGGGACCAACCGCAAGATCAGTAACCTCATCAACATGGTCGCGCGGGCGCGTCATGAAGTGCTGGCAGTGGCGGACAGTGACGCCTTCGTCGGACCCGATTATCTCAAAGCCGTGACGGCGCCGCTGTTGGATGAGCGCGTTGGCCTGGTCACCTGCATCTACCGCGGCGTACCCACGCAGCGAGTCTGGTCGCGTCTTGGCGCGATGTACGTCAACGAATGGTATATGCCGTCGGTGCTGCTGGCGTGGCTTTTCGGCCACGAAGGCTACGTCTCCGGCCAGACCATGTGCCTGCGGCGCGACACGCTGCGGGCCATTGGCGGCCTGCGGGCCTTGGCCAACCATCTGGCGGACGATTATCGATTGGGCGAGCTGGTGCGCACCCTGGGACTGCGGATCGTGCTATCGCCCTACTTGCTCGAGGCGGAGCACCACGAGCCGAGCCTGGGCCTGCTCACGCGGCACGAATTGCGCTGGATGCGCACGATATGCGTGCTGCGGCCGCTGAGCTTCCGCTTGATTTTCCTGACTTTCAGTTTGCCTCTCGCACTGTTGGGCATCGCGCTCACCGCTGCGGAGCCCGCCTTTTTGACGGTGGCATGGGCGCTTTTCAAGGCCACCGTCCTGGCGCGGGTGGCGTTGCATCTGGTGCATCGGTCAGGTGGCGAGCGGCCGCTGCTCGCGGATTTCTGGCTCCTGCCCGTGCGGGATCTGTTGATCTGTTGGGTGTGGTGCCAAAGCTTTTTTACCTCGCGCTTCACTTGGCGGGGCAACGAGTTCGACGTCGGCTCCGACGGCATCATGCGCAGGCTCTCCTGACCAGCCGATAGCTTTCGCCCACTGCCTCTGCGGCCGAATCCATCAGCGAGAACAAGGTCAAAATCGCGGCATACATCGGCGGTCTGCTGGGCCTGGCTTTGCTGATCACCCTCGTCATTCGCTCCGATCTCGCGGCGATGCTGCAGACATTGGGGTGGGCCGGCTGGCGGCTGCTGTGGCTAGTACCTTATCGCATCCTCTTTTTTCTCCTCTACGCCATCGGCTGGCTCAATCTCCTGCGCCCTTACGATCCGCACAGGCGTGCCGGACTCGGTTATGCGCTGTGGGTCACGACGGTTAGAGAAGCGATCGACCGCCTGCTCCCGGTTGCCAGTGTCGGCGGCAGCGTCGCAGGGGTTCGTTTGCTGCGCTGGCGTGGCCTCCCGGCGGCACCGGCCAGCGCCAGCGTAATCGTGGAAATCCTGCTGACGCTGATCGCCTCCTACCTCTTTACCGTCGTGGGCGTGCTCCTGCTGGTCGACTTCAGCGCCACGGGCCAACACTATCGCTATCTCCTCCTGGCATTGTTGCTGAGCCTGCCGGTGCCCGTCGCGACCGCCCTGCTGCTGCGCTATGGCTCGGTGTTTGGACGCCTGGCAGGCTTTCTGCGACCGCTGGTAGGCGAAAGCGCCCTGTCCGCGGGAGCGGCGGCCCTGGATCGCGAGCTGCGCGCCAGCCTGCGCCGGGGATGGACGCTGCTCGGCACCGGCGCTTTGCAGTTTGCCGCGTTGCTCTCGGGATCCTTCGAAATCTGGTTCACCCTGCGTCTGTTTGGACACCCGGTGGACGCCAGCGCCGCGTTGATCCTTGAGAGCCTGACTCAGGCGATGCGCCATCTGGCGTTTGTCATACCGGCGGGAGTCGGCGTGCAGGAAGCCGGCTTGGTGCTGTTCGGTCACGCGCTGGGCCTCAGCAGCGAGTTGGCCTTGGCGGTCTCCATGGCAAAGCGCCTGCGCGAGGTGCTATGCGGCCTGCCGGCGCTGCTCTCCTGGCAGTGGCTGGAAGCCCGGCGGCTGCGAATGCAGGTCCGGGAACCTCTCTGACGGGCGGCACCATGCATCCCCATCGCGACCACGGACCTGTCGGCATCTGTCAGCACCCGCCGGCCCTGCAACTGCAAAAAAAGCTGATCGTCACGGCTGACGATTTCGGGCTCCACGACTCGGTCAACGAAGCGGTCCAAGCGGCCAGCGCGGTGGGAGTGCTCACGGCGGCAAGTCTCATGGTAGGGGCGCCGGCAGCCGCGGATGCCGTCCGACGTGCGCGGGAACTGCCGGAGTTGCGTGTTGGCCTTCACGTGGTTCTGGCGGATGGCTGGGCTGTGCTTCCCCGGCGCCTCATCCCCGCTCTCGTCGACGAGGACGGCCGCTTCGCAGACCGCATGTTCGTGGACGGAGTGCGCTACTTCACGCTGCCCGAAGTGCGCCGGCAGCTCGAGGCCGAAATCCGGGCGCAATTTGCAGCCTTCGCACGGACCGGTCTGCTTCTGGATCATGTAAACGCTCACAAGCACTTCCATCTGCATCCCACTCTGCTGAACATGATGGTGAGAATCGGCCGTGAGTTCGGGATGCACGCTATGCGAGTGCCTCATGAGCCACTGTGGTTCTCGATGCGCGGCCCCGTCATCGCTGGAGCGGCGAGCGCGGCGCTGCTGGCGCCTTGGCTCGCAATGATGAAGAGGCGCCTGCGTGGCTGGGGGATTGCGCACAACGATCGCGTATTTGGGATCGCCTGCACCGGGTCATTGGATGAAGAAACGCTGGTGGAGATCCTCGCGCGGCTGCCGTCGGGCATCACCGAGATCTACCTCCATCCTGCAACGCGTTCGCGTGCCCCGATTACGCCCTCAATGGCCAAGTACCGTCACGCCGACGAGCTCGCTGCCTTGCTGAGCGCACGCGTACTCGATGCCGTTGCTGCAAGCGGTGCAGCTCTCGGTGGTTACCGTGACCTCATTCCCACTCGCGTGCAGGCGGCCACCTGAGAACGGGCCGATCCATCAGTCGATTGGCGCCGTCCGAATGATCCGCAATCAGTATAGGGACGTCAGCAAGCGCCCCGAGCGGGGCAGGTAGTGACGGTCCGGATTGAGTGATACGACCACCCGCACGGCCCTGCCGACGATATTCCGGCGAGGCACGAAGCCGATATAACGCGAGTCGGCACTGTTGTCGCGGTTGTCGCCGAGCACGAAGTACATCCCCTCCGGTACGACTATCGGGCCAGCCGTGGCTGGTGACCAATGATCCGGCAGCAACAGGATATCGTGCGCCACCCCGACGCCAGATTCCCGCAGGACACTGGGATTATGTGATTGCGTCGACATCAGGAGACTTCGCAGCTCATTGACGTCGCCGGCCGAATACTGCGCGGCCGCGCCATTCACTATCAACTGCTCGTGGTCCAGCGTCACCGTGTCCCCGGGAACCGCGATCAGCCTCTTGACCAGCGAAGTGCCGTTTGATGGCGAGTCGAATACGACGATATCGCCCCGTGCAGGATTCCGGCCGCGCGTGAGGTGAACGAGCGAGAACGGCACGCGCAACCCGTAGACGTGCTTATCGACGAGCAGTCTGTCTCCTTCCAGGATCGTAGGATTCATCGAGCCTGTCGGGACATATACCCAATCGGCCCACGCGGAGCGAAAGCCGAACATCAGAAACAGGAATGCCAGGAAGCCCCGGTAATCCTGCCAGGACTTGCGAAGACGGCGTCGCACTGTTGGAACACTCATGCGCCCTGCGACTGATTGACCGTTGCCGACGTGGTCTCGCTTCCTCATTCTTTGACTTTAATTAAACCATCGCACTGGCGCAAGCGCGCGCGTCCGTACAAGGTCCCACGCGATATACACGTCGTTTTTAGCGTGCCTCTGGGGACGTCAGAAACTCGTGGTGCCAACGACGCGTCCCCTTCTCCAGCGCCACGCATAACGGCACGATCCGGCTGTTTAATAGGGCTTCCCATTTGACTGGAGCTTGCTGAAATGTTCAGAGCAGGTGAAGGAACGCGTAGAATTTCTCTGGAGGAGCGGCAGTGGCGGCAATGTTGGAGGAGGAAGACGTGGAAGCACGAGTCGCGCGATTGGAGTCGGATGTAGCTCACATCCGCTCCGACGTAGCAGAGATGAAAATCGATCTCCGCGAGTTGCGGCATGATGTCGCGAGTCTGCGCGACCAGGTGCACAAGGGCAATGCCAGCCTGCGCGAGGCGCTGCAGACAAGGGACGCGAGCCTGCGCGCGGCGATGCTCAAGGGGGAAGCAAGTCTGCGTGAGGAGATACGCACTTCCAGCGGAACTCTGCGCGAAAATATGCAGAAAGGCGATGCCAGCCTGCGGCGCGAAATCATCCGAGCCTCGCTCTCCGACAAGATATGGATGCTGCTGTTGACGGGGGCAATGCTGGCGGTCATGGCGCGGGGGTTCAAATGGCTTTGATTCGCAGCCGGTCGACGGTCGCAATGACCTGATAGAAGGCCTCGACAAGGGGTAGCGATAGCCCGCTCTGCGCCGCCTTTCGCAGGGCGTAACCCAGTGTCTCGTGGATTTCCAGCGGCCGGCCCGCTTCGAGGTCCTGCAGCGATGACATCCGATGACCCGGCGCCAGCAACTCGAACTCGCGGCCCACCGTCATCACCGCATTCACGGCGCCTTCCTCCGTGCCGCGGCAGATCGTGGCCACCGGGAGCACCGACTCGTCGGTCAAGCCAATACCCAGCGAACGCGTCAAAAGCCCCATTTCACGCACGAGTCGGGCGAGCACCAGTGCCGACCCGGGATCAGTCAGGTAGCTCCAGGTGACAGCGCGGGTCGTCACCGACAGCGCCATGAGTCCCACCCATGCCGCAAATTTCGACCACTCGCGGCTCCGGATGTCTGGCACCGCGGTCGCCCGTACTCCGGATGCGTGGATGGTTCCGGCGATCTGTTGCGCTCGCGGGCTGTCTTCGCCAGACAGCTCGCCCAGGAAGATGTTGACGTTGCGAGTGAAGACAACTTCGCCGCCCGCCAACAGCTCCCCGCTGGTGTCGGCGAGAGCGCCGAGTACACGCTCCGGGCCGAAGGCATTCGCGAGCAGTTCATTTTTCAAAGGGCCATTCTGAATCGACAGTACAACCCCAAGATCGGCGCGCTGCAGGTTCAGCAGCGCTTCGGCAGTGCCCGGCGTCTTCATCGCGACTATCAGAACGCCTGCGCTGCGCAGCTCTGCTGCATCCGACAGGGTTGGCGCGGCTCGCGTGAACTGCGCGAGCCCGGTAATCCGCAGCCCGTCGGCTTGAATCTGCGCTGCCCGGCGGCCGCGGGCGAGCATGATCACTGAGCGACCGGACCGCGCGAGGTGTGCACCGAGTATCGAGCCGATCGCACCGGCTCCCAGCAGCGCGAATTCGTACTCATAGTGGTGTGCCTTGTTCACCACGGTATTATGCCCCAGCCGAGAGAAGGCCGATCTCAGTGCCGTCTACGCCACCGGCGATGCGGCACTGGCAGGGCACGCGATGGCAAGAGTCGCGCGAAGCAGTCGCGCGAAGCAGTCGCGCGAAGCAGCCAGACCGTTACAATCAGCACGGCTCGAATCAGCTTCAACGGAGTTTCCGTGTCCGGTCATCCGACAAGAACCCTAGCGCGCCTGGCAGTCGAGCTCGCATCCGGGCGGGTCTCGAGCCGGGCGCTGGTGGAGAGTTGCCTGGGGCGGATTGCGGCTCCCATGGGCGAAGGCCCGCGCACTTTTCTGAAAGTCCACACGGATCAGGCGCTCGCAACGGCCGATTTCCATGATCACATGCGCAGGCGCGGCGCCGCCCCCGGTGCGTTCGCCGGCATCCCGATATCCGTGAAGGATCTCTTCGATGTGGCCGGAGACACGACCACAGCCGGCTCGATCGTACTGCGGGGCGCGGCGCCGGCGCAGCGGGACGCAACGGCGGTCGCCCGCCTCAAGGCCGCCGGTTTCGTCGTGATAGGCCGGACGAATATGACGGAATTCGCTTTTTCCGGCCTCGGCGTGAACCCTCATTACGGCACGCCGCTGAATCCTTGGGAGCGAAGTAAGCGAAGAATCCCCGGCGGCTCCTCATCCGGTGCGGCGGTTTCGATCACGGATTGCATGGCGTTCGGGGCGCTGGGTACTGACACGGGCGGTTCATGCCGCATCCCCGCGGCGATGTGCGGTATCGTCGGATTCAAACCCACCGCGAGCCGAGTGCCCTCGACCGGCGCTTATCCCCTTTCCGCCACTCTCGATTCCATCGGACCGCTCGCGAGTTCCGTGAGCTGTTGTGCGATTCTCGACGCGGTGCTCACTGGCGAACCGGACGGCGCCGCTACGCAGTGGGGCCCGGGGAGTTCCGGGTTGACCGTCAATGGATTGCGGCTCGGAGTGCTGACTTCCTATGTCGTTGAGGGGATGGAGCCAGCGGTAGCAGCGGCTTTCGAGCGTACGCTGCGGGCTCTCTCAACTGCGGGTGCGCATATCAGCGATCTCACACTGAGCGAGCTCAGCGAATTGCCGGAAATCAACGGCAAAGGTGGTTTTACAGCCGCTGAGGCCTTCGCCGTGCACCGCGAACGACTTGCAACGGATGTCTCGCGCTACGATCCGCGAGTCTCGAGCCGCATCGTGCGCGGACGTGAGCAAGATGCCGCGGACTACATCGACTTGCGCCGTCGGCGTGCAAATTTCATCGAGCGCGTCGCGGCTCGACTTGCTCCTTTCGATGCGATTCTGATGCCGACTATCCCGATCACCGCGCCGGCGCTGTCCGAGCTCGCATCCGATGAGGCTTACGTGAGAATCAACGCGCTCGTGCTTCGCAACCCGAGCCTGGTCAACTTTCTGGACGGCTGCGCTGTCTCGATACCCTGTCAGGAGGAAGGCTCGGCGCCGGTCGGGCTTACGCTTTTCGGACTGCGCAATGCCGATCGGCGGCTGTTGGCCATAGCCGCCGCGGTGGAGAACTGCCCGCGCTGACTTTCGAGCTGACAGCGCATCGGCCCGCGAGCATCTGCGCAACACCCCGCCATCATTGACTTACGCTCGCGGACATTGCTCCAACGTGGAATATGCGGCGTCGACAGGATAGAGCGCCATGAGCTTGCGCATGACGCCGTTGGTCCAGCCGAAGCCGTCCTGTAAGGGATACTCTCCTCCACCGCCGCTACGGCCGCTGGTCATGACATCGTACTTTTCCACCAGCTTGCCGGTCTGGCTGTAGACGCGGTTGACGTTCAGCATCCATCGGCAGGCGGTCGTTTCGGCTAACTGTACCTGGTGGTACTGGCGCAAGCCCGCCACGGCGATCCACTGTAACGGCGGCCAGCCATTGGGCGCATCCCACTGCTGGCCCGTGTCGAGCAGAGTCGTCGCGATGCCGCCGTCTTTGAGCAGATCCCTGCTGACGGCAGTCGCCACAGACGCCGCCTGCGCTTCGGAGGCGGCGGCGACGAATAACGGATACAGAGTTGCCGCTGAGATTCTTGGCACGGATGCCCGCCGCGTCCACCGATAATCGAGATACGAGCCGGCGGTCGAGTCCCACAGGTATCGATCGATGGCTGCGCGCCGCGCCGCCGCACGGCGGCCGAATTCCTCCACGCACGCTTTGTCGGAGGTACGCTCGCAGCCGGCCCGGATGGCATTCTCGAGCCCGAACAGCAGGCTGTTGAGGTCTACCGGAATGATTTCGGTCGTATCGATCGTGGCCTTCGAGTGTGCGTCGGCAAACCAGCGAGAGCCAAAGTCCCAGCCGCTTTCTGCCGCAGCACGAATGTCGCGGTACAGCTGCGGTGCCTTGCGCCCGCTGCTGCGCGCAAGCTCAGTGTCCTCGCGATAAGATTCGTCGCGCGGCGTGTCGCGATCGTCCCAGTACCGGTTCAGGGTCGATCCATCGGGCAACATGACGACCCGCCGGTGAGCCGTACCTCGATGCAGTCCGGCGGCGCCTTGCATCCAGAACGCATACTCATGCCTGAGCTCCGGCAGAAAGCGCGCGAACGAGGCGGCCGGATCGTCGGCCGACAGCAGTGCGACCATCGCGAAGAAGAACGGCGGCTGTGAGCGGCTCAGGTAATAGGTCCGTGCACCGTTGGGAACATGGCCGTAAGTATCGATCAGATAAGCAAAGTCGCGGACCATGTCTTCAACCAGATCGTGCCGACCGCTCTCTGCGAGACCTAGCATGGTGAAGTATGAGTCCCAGTAGTACATCTCGCGAAACCGGCCGCCCGGAACCACATAGGGATGCGGCATCGGCAGCAGCGAGGAATGCGGTGCCACGATGTTGGGTTGCCGGGTCAGGGGATCCCATAGCCGGTCGATGTGTACGAGGATGGGAACCTGCTCGGGTGTCGAGGGCGGAGTGCTCGCCTCGGACGGCAGCGTGAAGTGTGTTTCCACGAAGCTCTTCAGCGCCTCAGCAGAGCTCGGTCGCTGGGCATGATATTGCGCGAGGATATCATGCGGTGAAGAACGCGGGATGGCGTCGGGGAATGCCTTGCCGTCGGCGTAGACTTGCGAGCTCTGCACCGCGACGAACAAGTCCTTGAACAACACCTGCGGCGGGTCCGGACGGGCAAGCGACGCCACCGGGCGCGGTTGTAGTGACGCGATGGGGAGTATTGCTACGCAAAGCGTAAGCAGCACACGACAGCTGCGAGAAACGCGAGGCGGCGCGCCGCAACCGAAACTTGCAGGCTGAGGGGATTTGCTCAGAGATGCGATCCTCGACCGATCCTTGACCCGATATGGGATGCCGTTCTCCAAGCAGCGTTGCGACGATAATCCCACGTGACCCTACCCATATCAAGGCATCGATCTCACGGGTAGGCCTGCTGTCGGTGCAAGCCTCCGCTCGCGCGGCGATTCGCCGGTCCTCTGTGTGAGAGTCGTCTATTTGAAGATGGCGGCCACCTTCTGCCCGTTGGGACTGCCGAGTCCGGTGCAGGCGTCCCATGCGGCGGACGCGGAAAAGTCGCCGTTGTTCCCCTCGGTGATGTCGCGCAGAGCCTGAGGGTTTTGATAGAGCTGCGGCTGGACGAAACCGACCGGCCGCCCCTTGATCTGATTGATCCGTGCCAGTAGGCCCGCCCAGAGCGGGGCTACTGCGCTGGTGCCTCCTATCACGGTGTCAGTGCCATCGACTCGCACCTCGTAACCGGTCTGGGGGTCGGCATCCCCGGAGACATCGGGGACGCCGCGCTTACTCAACGGAGTGGCTACGCCATTGCCGTTGGTTGTCCGTGCATCGGCTTGCCAGGCAGGCAGCGCGAAAAAGCTGCTGACCCCTCCGCCACCCGCGCCCCCGGCGCCGCCATTCCACACGACCTCACTCGCGATGCTGGCCCGATTGGCCCGCAGACTGGTGCCGCCGCAAGCGAGTGCATAAGGACTCGACGCCGGGAAATCGACGTGATCTGCGTTATCGCTCACGCCGTCGCTCGAGCCGTTGTCACCGGATGCGGCGCACACCGTGATACCCAAGGCGGCCGCAGTCTGGAAGGCGTCATCCATGGCAGTCATCGCCTGCCCGGTCCAGGAGGATTCGGGGGCGCCCCAGCTGATCGAGATGACGGATGGCTTGTTGGTGGTGTCGTGGATCGCCGTCGTGATCGCATCGAGAAAACCCGCATCGGTATTCGGCGCGAAATACACGGCGATACTCGCCTGCGGTGCGATTGCGCCAATGACTTCTATGTCGAGCATGACCTCGCCGTCCGGCCCGTTCGCGTTCCCCGTCGGCTGGTTCTTCCCGTGATCGACGGACACGGCCGTGACTTTGGGGGAACCGACCTTGAGGCGGGTGAAATAAGCCTGCAGATCCGCCGGAGTAAAGCCGCCGCCGAGCTCGATGATGCCAACGCACTGGCCCTGCCCTGTCCCGCTCGGGAATTCGTACAGGGACGCAAGTTGTATCGGAGTAAATGCAACCGTTGCTGCTGCTGCGATGTCACCGCTCACCGTGCCGCGCATCCTGAAGTGAGGCTGCGCCTGCGGCCGATTGTCCAGACCGAGCACGGCCTCGACGATGCCATCCAACTCGGCGGGCAACTGAATCGGTCCCTTGCGGCCGCGATACGTACCGGCCGCATGCTCGCAGTGCTGCAGCTTTACCCCGAACGCGGCTTGGAACTGGGCCACGGTGCCGGCGAGTATTACAGTGCGCCGCGCCGCGTGTTCCTGCACTACGGTCAAGCCATGGCTCTCGGCAAATGCCCTGACGGCGGCAATGTCGGCCGGATCCGCGCCAAATTGCTGCGCGAACTCCTCACGTGCGAGATGAGGGGCGGAGCGATCGCCGCCGGCGAGCTGATTGACTCGGTCGAGCAAGGCCTTTTGTGCGCGCCGCCGAAGTAGCACGCTCACCTCCAGCCGCTCCGCCGGATCGGCGGGCGCGACCGCACGCGAGCCGGACAACAGATCTCGTTCACTACCCTTCAGCGGAATTCTGGCCATGGGTTGCCTCGCGATGATCGACAGATTGTCACCCGTACCCGGATGGCAGCAGTCTATCCTCGACGGCTGATCCCGGCGATCGAATGTGCAATGAATCCTCGCTCGAGTGTAGCGCTATTGGTTTTCGCTTGCATGGCACATGTGTTTCGCCGTCGCAGGATTGCGACGCCTGTATCCAACCGCGGGATGCTGAATCGTCGGCCATCGATCCATGTTGTGTTGGTTGTTAAGCATGACCTCCTCGCCGGCATGCCAGATGATGGCGATCATGCCGCCATGATGTGTCGGAAGTTGGCGGCGACAAGCAACGCTTTGGCACCAACAGGCATGGGCAGAGGGAGATCCGATCCGGTCTGTGGCGGGACCCCGCCTTGCGCGTCATCCGGCAACAGCCGGCTGTGTCGGATCCAGATAGTGTGAACAACACCTTTCCGGGCGATACGGTGCGATCGGACGGTATCAGGGTCGTGCGACGCTCGACGAGCGCGGGACAAGTCCGCCTAGCCGAACTTTCCCGGGACTTCGGCGGGCAGGAGCACATACCGCGGCGGCGGAGCGCCTCTCGCCCCACCGGGCTCAGCCAGCCCTATAATGCCGCCGCTCAAAGTTGCCGTAAGGTGGACGCTTAACTTATGACGTGCCGAAACTCTTCCGCCCTGCTCGCCTTTTGCGCCTCTCTGGTCGCGGCTTCCGGTCCACTGTACGCCAAGGAGGCCGAGCATGAGGCGCCTAAATCCGAACCTGCTGCTGCCGACGAGAAGGAAGCGCCCCGGCACCTCTCGGACGAAAGCCAGCTCACGCAGGGCTCCATCAGCGCAGGCAATCACAAGCTCGCCTATCAGGCGGAGGCCGGCGTACTCGTCGTGCATCTGAAGGACCCTCTCGATGACGATCCGCCGCTGCCCGCCGCGGAACGCTCGGGATCCCCGCCACCGCCCCAGCCGCCGGAGGCGAGCATGTCCTATGTCGCCTACTTCAAAGGCGATCACGAGGATGCCCAGCGGCCGATCACGTTCCTTTACAACGGCGGCCCGGGCTCCTCGACCGTGTGGCTGCACATGGGCGCCTTCGGGCCGAAGCGCGTACTGACGGCGAGCGATGCTCACAGCCCCGCGGCTCCCTACCGGGTCGTGGATAACGAATACACCCTGCTCGACGCCAGCGATCTGGTTTTCATCGACGCGCCCGGCACCGGCTTCGGCCACCTGCGCGGCGCCGACAAGGAAAAAGCGTTCTACGGAGTGGACCAGGACGCCCACGAGATCGCCAACTTCATCGTCGCGTTCCTGTCACGCCATGGGCGCTGGAACTCGCCGAAGTACCTGTTCGGTGAGAGCTATGGAACGACGCGCTCCGCGGTTTTGGCCTACGTACTGCAGAGTGAGAAGGCTCTTGACCTGAATGGCGTCATTCTGCTGTCGCAGATTCTTTCCTTCGACAACAGCGCCGATGCACCGCAGTTCAACCCGGGCGTGGATCAGCCATTCGTCCTCGCCCTTCCGACATACGCGGCCACTGCCTGGTACCACCACAAGCTGCCGGATCAAGCCGCCTCGCTCGAGCCGTTCCTTGCGGAAGTGGAGCAGTTCGCGCTGGGCGATTATTGGCGGGCGCTCGCGGCCGGCAACACTTTACCCGCAGAGCGCAAGGCGGAGATCGCCGCGAAACTGCATGTGTACACCGGCCTGCCGGTCGACTACATCCAGCGGGCCAACCTGCGGATCAACGCTGGTGAGTTCGAAAAGACCCTGCTCGGGAGCGAGATGACCACCGGCCGGCTGGACAGCCGCTTCGCAGGACCCACACTCGACCCCATGAGCAAGGAAGCCGAATACGATCCGCAGTCCGCGGCCATCTCTTCCGCGTACGTGTCCGCGTTCAATGACTACGTCCGCAAGACACTCAGGTTCGGGGATAAGAAGATCTACAAGGAAATCGCCGATATCGACAAAGTGTGGGATTACCAGCACCAGCCCCCGGGGGCCCCCTCGAAGGTGCCGCAGGCGACCAACGTCGAGCCCGATCTCGCGGTTGCCATGAAGCAGAATCCCAATCTGAAGGTGCAATTGAACGGCGGCTACTTCGACATCGCCACCCCGTTCTTCGCGGCGCTTTATGAGCTTCAGCAGCTCCCCATACAGCCGTCCCTACAGGGCAATATCGAGACGCACTTCTACACGTCGGGACACATGGTGTACGTCCACGAGCCGGACCTGAAGGCCCTCCACGATAACGTGGCTGCCTTCATCGGCAAGACCCACTAGGCAACGACAAGACCCACTCACCGGAGTGAGTGGGTCTTGCTCGCCAAATCCGCCTATCGAAGGAGGAGCGACTTGCTGAAGGAGCGACCCGCCGCTGAGCCTTCAGCTCCAGTCGCCGCCCCCGCCGCCGCCGCCATCCCCACCGCCGAAAGAGCCGCCATCGTCCCAAGAGCTTCCGCCGCCATCGGATACGCCGAAGTCGGAACCGCCCAGATTGTCGTTCTCCGGCGGAGGCGGCTCCCGAGATTCGCCGGTGCCGGGAGCCACATTGCCCTCACGGCCGTCGATTGCGTGGCGAACGAGTTCTTCACCCGCAGCGACGCCCGCTCCCAAAGCCAGCCCGCTGGCGAGACCGCCCATGATTCCGGAGCCCACGCCGCCACCGCCCATCCCAGGACCGTAACCGCCCGGACCATAACCCCCACCGGGACCATAAGGGCCCGGCCCAGTGGTCGGAGCGCCAGGGGATTGGGGATAACCAAACCGCGCCTGGCTACGCCTGCGCAGGATCGACCACAGGATGGCGCCTACCGCGACGATCAGCACAATCATTCCCCACGGCACGGCCGAATGGGCCGGCGCGGAGCGAGGCGCCGTGCGAAGCCCGCCTCCCCCCGCCAGCTCTCTTTGCAAAGCCTGAACCGCTTCGGGTCTCGCAAAGGACAAAGTGGGGTCCAATTGCTGCGCCCGGGCCAATTCCTGCCGAGCCCTGGGGAAGTCGCGCGCCCGGGCAGAAAGCTCTGCCTCGACGTAGTGCGCGCGCGCGCTGCTCGGATGGTCGCGCAGCACCTGGTTCATCATCTGCTGCGCCTCGTCCAGATGACCCGTCTGCGCGGCCTCATAGACCTGGTGCAAGGTCGGATCGGCAGCCAGCACCGGAGCGGCGCAGGCCATGGCGAAGACCAGTACCAGGGGAGCCGCAATCCGTTTGTGCATTATCATGTCATTGCCTCAGTCAGAAGCCGCGAACCTGCACCCCACATGCGGGCGAAACCGCCGCACATCAAGCCCAGGGGAGCGCGCGAAACCCATAAATCGAGGGACCGGATCGGTAGGGGTGAGTTCAACGGACACCCGGCAGGATCAGCCGAAACGGACCCAAATTCCTTGATCCGATGTGCCCGTAGCGATCACGGCCACGGTCCAGCGACAATACAGGGTGCCGTCGGACTGCGGTATACCAAATCCCTTTACCCGTGCTCCGGTAGTCAGCCCGTTGCTGATCAAGCCCAAGCCACCGCTGGTCGTCGCATCGGCGGGGGCCTCACCGTGACGACGTCGTTGCTTGTGTCGATCTGGCACACGAGGTCACCGACCCGGAAGTCGTGCTTACGTCCACGGTCGGAGATTCAGCCGGCCCGGCTCAGCATGTCGGTCACATACCGCTTTCCCTGCTGACACGCCTCCACGAGGGAAACGCCGGATGCCAATCCCGCCGCTATTGCCGATGCCAGAGCGCAACCCGTGCCGCGGCTCGTCGCGCCGATACGAGGCGAAACAATCCTCTGGACAACATTGCTTCGCGCAATGAGCAGATCGACGGCTTCCTCGCCATTGCCATGCCCGCCCTTGAGCAAGACAGCCCGGGGACCGAGCGCCAGCAGACGCTGCCCCTGTTGAATCAAAGCAGGTTCGCTGCCCGCCGGCTCTTCGTCCAGTAGTGCGGCCGCTTCCGGAACGTTCGGAGTTACGATCGTCACACGCGGAAACAGCTTTTTCAGCAGCGCCGCGCGCCCGTCTGCGTCCAGAAGCACGCCGCCCGAAGTGGACACCAGCACTGGGTCCAGCACAATCGGCACTGCCGCGCTCGGCGGAAGACTCTCGACAACAGCCTCGACAGTCGCGCGGGTGCCAAGCATCCCTATCTTGATAGCGCCCACGCGCCGCGTTTCACACGCCGCGAGAATCTGGGCACGAATGACTCCCGGCGGAACATGGTGAACAGCAGCAACCCTCGAATCCGACTGCGCGGTGACAGCGGTCACAGCACATAGAGCATCGACCGAGAAATCTGTCAGTACCCGTATGTCGCGGGCGAGTCCCGCGCCCCCGCTCGAATCGGTCGCGGCAATGACGAGGACCGCGGGTCGTACGCCCCTCGCCGACTTTACCCGCATGCCCGTATGCTCATTCCCCGAATGCGACGAGCGCCACGTTCTCGTGGCCTTGTCGTTGCAGCGCCCGGGCCGCCCGCCAAGCGCGGACACCGGTTCGACAACACAGCACGATGCGCGGCTGCGACGGAAATTGCTTCTCCGCGGCCTCCACGGTGTCGACGTCGATCCGCAGAGCGGCGGCGAAGGGTGACACCGGCGCCTCGGTCAGGCTGCGCAGGTCGATAACGACGTCCGTGTCATCCACCTGATCGGCCGAAATGAACGGCATAGGGACGCCACTCGGCTCCTGGGCCCCGGCGAATGAGAAGCCGCCAAAGCGCAAAGTGCGAAAGTTCACCGTGACCAGTTGCCCAAGGACAGCAGGCTGCAGGCGTAGCAGCAATGACAGGACCATATGCGCTTGTAAGGTACCCATGACCCCAACCGCCGTGCCGAGCACACCGGACTGTTCGCAAGAGCCCGCCTGACGCGGCATATCCGGAAACACCGCACGGTAACTCGGAGCTCCACCGCAGAACGTCCCCACGTAGCCCGACAATCCGAGCACCGAGGCGCTGATCAGCGCCTTGGTCTCGCGTTGGCATTCATCGCTCACGACGTAAGTCACCGCGAAACTATCCGCCGCATCGACTACGAGATCGGCCGCGGCGATGAGACGACCTGCGTTGGCAGGGGTCAGGCGCTCACAGACCGTGTCGATGCGAATCTCGGGATTCGCTTCCAGCAGCGCCTTTCGAGCAGCCGTTGCCTTGAGCAGCCCGACCTCGCTCATGCGATAAACGGGCTGACGGTGCAGATTCGACTCCTCGACGCGATCGTGGTCGACAATCACCAGATGCCCGACGCCTGCTGCACACAGGTACTGCAATACTGCCGATCCCAATCCTCCGGCACCGATTACGAGAACGCGGGCGTCACGCAGGAGCGCCTGTCCCGCCGCGCCCACTTCGGGCAGGATCGTCTGACGGGAATAACGATCGCTCATACCTCGGGACTCGCTGTGGCCAGCCATTGCCTGGTGCGCCCTTCCGGATCGGGATTGCTGACAATGTCATTCACGACGGCGGCGGAATCCGCACCGGCGGCAAACACGCCAGGCAACCGTTCGACAGTGAGCCCGCCGATTGCCACGAGCGGAATATCTCCCGCCCGACCCTTCCACTCGGTAATGCGCTCGAGTCCCTGCGGCGACCAGGGCATGACTTTGAGCATCGTTGGATAGATCGGACCGAGCGCCAGGTAGTCCGGCTTGAGGGCGAGCGCCCGCGCGAGCTCGACGTGGTCATGGGTACTGATCCCGATCCTGACGCCGGCCTTACGCAAAGCCGGTACGTCCGCCGTCTCCAGGTCACGCTGCCCCAGGTGCACGAAGTCGCAACCCTCGGCCATGGCGAGCAGCCAGTAGTCGTTCACGATCAACTGCGCGCCGGCACGTGCACACAGTGCTTTCGCTTCCCGGATCTCCCCGCGCAGATCGGAGGCGGACCGGTCCTTTATACGCAGCTGCACGAGCCGCACCCCAAGCGGCAGCAGCCGGCGCACCCACCTGGCACTGTCGACGATCGGATAGACGCGTGGCAGCTTCATCTGACCTCAGCCCAGGAAGGCTTTCCCGATCACGGGCGTGGAGGGGGCTGCCAGATCGCGCGGTTCCATCGGCCCGGCCAACCGGGCGGCGCGACCGGCCTCCACCGCTTTCGCAAAGGCCTCTGCCATCCGGGCCGGGTGCGCAGCCTGCGCAACCGCGGTATTGATGAGCACGGCATCGAAGCCGAGCTCCAGGGCCTGCGCCGCGTGGGACGGAACGCCGATCCCGGCGTCGATCACCAGCGGTACATCCGGAAAGTGCGCCCGCAACGCCTTCAGGGCAAACAGGTTGTTGAGTCCCCTTCCCGAGCCGATCGGCGCGCCCCAGGGCATCAACACCCGGCAGCCGGCGGCCAGTAGCTTCTCCGCCACGACGAG
>JAQGOC010000244.1 GCA_028293805.1 Gammaproteobacteria bacterium | reverse complement strand
CGCTGGGCATCCGCCGCATCATGTTCGCCGTCGATGACATTGACGCTGTCGTTGCGCGCATGCGCGCGCACGGGGCCGAGCTCATTGGCGAAATGCAGTACGAGGACACGTACCGGCTAGCCTACATCCGCGGGCCTGAGGGCATCATTGTCGCGCTTGCCGAGCAGCTCGGCTAAGGCGTGCCTGGTAACAAGCGAGACTCGGGTTGGCAACCATCCGTTCACTGGCGTATAACAAGTCGTTTGAGCCGACCGCTCGGCTTCGCCTCGCGGCGACTCAACTCCAACGTTAGAGCGCATGGGAACATTCGACGATCAACTCGCAAAGGCAGAGCGGCTGGACGCCATTACGCATCGTGTCGGCTACGCGCTCTGGCAACTCCAAGAACTGGAAGGCGCTACCGCACAGTTCTACGTGCAAATTGTTCAAGCGACACCTGGTATGGGAGTGGCTGCCGGAGAAGCGCTGACCGAAAAGGCGCTAAGTAAGACGTTTGGCTCAACGATCACTCAGTTGGTGAAGGCAAAGCGGCTTCCCAACGCGATGGAGGCCAGATTTAAAGCGCTCCTCTCGGAGCGAAATTGGCTAGTTCATAGTTCAAGATCTACCAACCGCAAGGCTGTTCATGAGGACGACGCGTGCCATCGCTTGATTCAAAGGCTAGACCGCATTGCCGATGAGGCTCTGGCACTGCTAATAGCTGTCGGCACTCATGCCGAAGCGTTTGCGAAGAAGCACGGCGTTTCAACAAATGAAATTGACCGGCTCGTTGCTGAGACGCTCAAGAAGTGGCATGGGGAGGATCCACTATGAATCTGCCGGAGCGCTCTAACAGGTCAGTCAAGACGGACGTGCTAGCGGCAGTCTCCGCCTGCCTATCGTCCGCCGCTTACCTCCGACATTAGACCTCAATGGATGACTCAGAACGTCTTGCAGAGCAGTACCTTTTTGCGCTTGGCCGCGGTGCCGTCGTTTTTGAGCCAGACGGAAATGTTCCTCCGGACTTCTCACTCAATAGGATAATCGGTGTGGAAGTACGGCGACTGAACCAGAACTATCAGCGGTCCGATGGATCGACCGAAGGGCTCGAAGAACTAGCGATTCCACTTTGGCAGCGCCTGAAGAGGCTTCTGCTAACGCTCGGCCCATCGGTCGGGGGCGAGAGCTGGTTCGTTTGTATGGGCTTCCGGCGCCCATTTAGTCCGTGGCAACCGCTGCAAGTCATGATCGAACAGGAGCTGCTCGCGTTCAAAGACAGGGCCACGCGTTCCCGAACCACAATCCAGATTACGCAGAACTTCGAGCTGAACCTAATCCGTGCAGGCAAGGATCACGGGACCTTCTTTCTTCTTGGCGCCAGCAGCGATGACGATTCAGGTGGCTGGGTCATGAGCGAAGTAGAGAGGAACCTTCGGCTCTGCATTGCAGAGAAGGAACGCAAGATCGAGCGATACCGAAGCCAGTACTCAGAGTGGTGGCTTGTTTTGGCAGATCATATTAGCTACAGCATGGATCCCGAAGACCGCGAGATCTTCCGAGCCGACATGATGCCAAGCATCCGTCACACTTTCGACCAGATCGTCCTAATTGATCCAAGAGACCATCGCCGTGCGTTTGAAATCTAACTTTTTCATGGCAAACGTTGAATGTCCGCTTTTTGGAGATGTGACCGACGGGCTTTGGGTAGATTCCAGACATTCATGGATGGCCGCTTCCGACCCTAAGCGGACGCTTGGAAGCGATTAACACCGCATTCACCGGCTTGTCCGGTGCAATGCATTATTAGGCATGCTCTATCCTTCGGCGGATTTATTTTCGTTTAAAAACTCAAGGAGAATCGCATTAAAAAGTTCGGGCTGGTCCATCAATGGCAAATGCCCCGCGCATGGAATTCGACATAGCCTTGCATTAGGCATAACCTTAGCCGCCGCCTCGCCATGCTCGAGAGCGAAAAGCTGGTCGTTTTCCCCCCAGATAATCAGGGTGTCTTTCTCTATCTGTCGGAGCAGGTCCTTAGATATTGTCGACACAGCTGCCCCACGGCCTTGTTGAAATGCATTCTTTCCGCCCTTTCCCTTAATAACCTCGACGGAATATTGTCCGTGGTTCGGATCCCTGTTATTGGGATTAAATAGTATAAAGCGAGAATAAAAACGATTAGCCAGAAAAGATGGAAAGGTGTTTAGCCAAAGCATACCTAGAAAAGAAGCAAAAGAAGGCCGCGCACCAAGCCCCCCAGCATCAACCAGAACAAGCTTGTTAATCATCTCAGGATAATCTAAAGCAAATTGGAGAGCGATTGCTCCTCCTTGAGATAAACCGACGAAATGCGCTTTAGAGATATTTAATGCCGACAAAAACTCATTTAGCCATGTAGAAAAGTATGCCCGATCGTAGGGCGCATCAGGTTTATCGGATTCTCCGTAGCCTACAATGTCAGGGGCGATCACATGATAATTCTTTGAAACAGCTCCGATTGATGAGTACCAGGTAACAGCTCCAGCACCCGCACCGTGTAGGAGTATGACGGGCAATCCTTCACCTGCGGACAGGTAAGCAGTATTCACTGAGCCGACAGTTATCTGATCCTGCTTTACGAGGCAATCAACCTTGTCTATCAGCGCCTGCCGATAGTCACTTCTTCTCATTTCTAACCCTTGTATGTTTTTGATTATTTCTGCTAGTTAGCTGGGAAGCAGCCATTTATGGCGGAATGCTCATCGAGTAGCTCCGGCTTGTTGTTCATATTGCTCTCGATAGAGCTGCTCAAGTGCGCGGAGCTCTTCGACGTAGTCAAAATTAGCATCTTCTCTCTCCTTCAAAAGCTCAACGATCTCAAAATCGAACCGGTCCGGGCCGCTACGATCCCATTTCGCCTGAAGCGTCTTGTTGGAATGAGAACGCAGACGCAACTCAAACTGAGTGCGATTCATTGCTCCATATACGTTGCGACTCGATGCAACAAGCGCTTGTCCGGTTTCCTTATCACGAATGATGTAGATCCCCATTGGTGGAAAGGCGTCTCGTGCTCGACGCGAGATGTCACGCCGGCTAGATGTGGAAATATCGGTTGTAAATGGCATGACAGTCTTCTGCGGGTTGAATAAAAATTAGTGAATCTAAATGAATAAGTTATCTGGATACCCAGTGCAGTTATGCTTAGCTAGTTCCGGCTCGTAGCCAGTACAGACTCTGGATTGGCGAGACGCATCATGTAACTTCCTATATCAGCCGGCCAATCAGTTGCTAATCCCGCCAAACGATCGAGTTCTCCCGCGAATAGGGCGCGACTAGCTTCCTCAAAGCCCGGAAGGTTTCCCGCTAATATAACCATCACGTTGTAGATGCGTTCATAAGTGCGCCGTTGCTGATCACGCTCGACATTTGCCTGCTTGGCTTCGTGCACCAGTTTGCGCAACGCGACGGAGGCGCCACCAGGCTGCGAAGCGAGCCAATCCCAGTGTTCGGGGAGTAAAGTCACCTCCCGTGCAACCACTCCTAACCGTGGCCTTCCTCGACTTTTGGTGATTGGTCCTTCTTCGCTTAATGCGGACTGGACGGTAAGTGACTTATCTGTATAGCGAGCTTCCACCTCAGCACAAGTCCCTCGCAAATCGAGCTCAACCTGATTTCCAGTGTCATCGTCGAAAACGAGCGGTATGACGTTCGGCCTCTTTTTCAGTCTGCTACAAAGAGCAACTGCAACCTTACTCAGCGTACCTGATGCGACTAACTGTGGTCCCAAAAAGGCGGTAAAGGTTTTGTTTGCTTGAGATTCCATAGGAGGCGCGGCCATTTTTATCCCGGGGAATAAATAATACCCGGGTAAAAATAGGATGTCAATATTACCCGGATAAAATAAAGGAAATGGTCAAAGGACCGCTGATGCAGGCATAAGTGTATGCATTTAAGCGCACTCCGACCGTCCGCTTTTGGCCGATTCCGGAAGTCGACATATGTCGACTTCCGGAATCGGCCAAACCCAGACGGTCGCGCTTCAGCTTCAAAGCGGACATTCACGTTAATCCGAAAGATAGTGTTCAATAGCCTTGAAGGCCGTTGCCCAGCCGGCAGCACGCAACGTGGGTGCAAGCTGATTTTTGCAGAAAACGTTTTGAGGGCATTGCGCCGTTCAATTTGCCGCTTTGCCGGATTCAATGAGGCTTGCGGGCCATGACAGGGATCATCTCTCCGCCAAAACAATAACTCCTGAGGGAGTTATTGTTTTGGCTTTTTAATTTTAAGCGATAGCGACCCTTGATTCACACACGTTCCATGAGGGTGCTAGGGCAGCTTCAAAAGAAATATCCCTCGACCGTTGGAAATTGCCAATGTTGTTGCGTCAAACATCGCAAGGGCATTTGGGAAATAGATGCTGACTCGCGGTCCGGCGTCAGGGTCCGGGGTTTTGTACACGGTCGTTATTTGATTGTCCGGCGTAATTTTTTGAATCATGACATCGATTCCAACGGTGCTGAGAACGTACAAATTGTTCAGCCTGTCAGTTGTCATCGCACGCGTGCTCGGCAAATTGGCGGCAGCATAGACCGTTCTGGCACCGGCTGGATTGAACTTGAGTATGCCGGCATTGGTTACGGCGAACACGTTGCCTTCGGAGTCCGTTGTCAATGCACGAGGCAGGCCGTCGGTTGGCAATGTCGCAAAAGTACTCGCCGTGCCGGCCGGCGTGATTTTTGCGATGCCGTCTGTTGCCGTTACGTTTGTTGCCGGTACGTATACATTGCCGGCCTGATCGGCCGCAATGACGGTCTCCAAAGCGCCGCCCGGCGAGGACTGCGCAAGTGAAATTACATCATATTGCCGATTGATTTTCCGTATGGGACTTGCAGTTCCCGTCACATACAAGTTACCGCTGCCGTCCCTCGCCAACCCTGCTGCTCTGGCGAATCTTGCCTTTGTCACGTCGCCGTCGACACGATTGCAATCGCCGGCGCTGCCGACTATTGTGGTTATCGCGCCAAGAAGAGGCGTAATCTGACGGATGGTACAGTTGTCATCTGCAACATATAAGTTGCCGGCCGGATCCGACACCAAGCCCCCGCTGATATATGCAAAACCCGACTCGGGTCCGGTGCCATCCTTGCCGCTTCCACGGGAGACCGGACCCCTGCCGGCCAGCATGACAACGTCGCCATTCTGCTGTACTCGGCGGATTGCGTAATTACCAGACACATATAAGATTCCATCCGGATCGACGGTTATCCCGTCATAGGTGGAAAACAGGGCATCGGGGCCGTCGGTGTTAAGGTTTCCTGACCGAGTGCCTGCAACCGTCGTTACCACGCCTTCCCGGGTAACCTTGCGAATCGAATCGCCGTCCATGACGAACAGTGTGCCGCTTCCATCAATGGCAATGCGCCCGGGACTGCTAAACCGGGCTTCAGATCCTGTCCCGTCGCGGCGAAGTGATTGGCTGTAGAGATTACCCGGGATCAGATCGGGTGTGCCGGCCAGGGTGGTTACCACTCCCGCCGGGGTGATTTTTCTGATCGCTGACGAGAAAAACTCCTGACAGCTAATGCAGTCTTTCTTGAAGTTCCAATCGCTGTAGTAAATGTTGCCTGCGGCGTCGATCGCAATACCACGAGCCCTCCCGACTATGGGAAGCCCAGCAACTCTGAAAATGGTTGCAACGTCGCCGCTTGGCGTGATTCTGCGAATCGCAGGCACGTCTCCATCCACAACATACAGGTTGCCTGCGTTATCGGCCGCCATGGCCCCAATCCATGTGAATGAAGCAGCCGTACCGTTGCCATCAATGCCGTCTCGGGTTGTCGCGCTTTGGTTGCCCGCAAACGTTGTAACCGTTCCGTCCTGCGTTATTCTGCGAATAGTCTTTTTATCGGCAACGTAAATATTGCCGTCGACGTTGAAAACAATGCCCTCAAGATCATCGAACCGTGCTGCCGCACCTGTGCCATCGACGTGGCCGTACGCTCCGGGTTTGCCGGCCAATGTGGTGACGACGCCGTCCTTCGTGGACTTGCGCACCATAGCATCGTCGGTGACATACAGATTCCCTTTGCTGTCCCGTGCAATGAAGCCAGGACCGGCGAATCGTGCAGCGGAACCCGTGCCATTGACGATACTAGGGCCGTACTCGATACCTGCAAGCAAGCGTACATTCGCTGTGCTTGACGCCGGAACGGGCGGGTCTGCAGCACCAGGCGGCGTGGCCGCGCCCGGCGCCGGTGAAACGCCGAGCGCAGGCGGTGCGGTTGTCGTGCCGGGACTGAGAGTCAGCGGTAATTCAATCCTTGCCGATGCGGTACCGACCGTCGCTATCACGACCACCGATGCCACCGTGTTGTTGACGTTCGCATCGGTTCCGGGCGGCGTATAAGTGACAGTGCTTCCGCTGGTGCGATCAAGGCTCCCTGGGCTGGACGGCGCGAGAACCCACTGCGCACTTTCGGTGGACATCGGCCCTGACGCGGTCAGCTGGACTGTGGACCCGTCTTGAACGGCACGGTCTCCGTTCGCCTTGATGCTTAAGGTAGTGGCAACAGCGGCGGGTATAGTCGCGCCGCCTCCGTTCGACCCGGAAGGCGTGCCAAGGCTGGCGCTTCCCCCTGTGGGGCTGGCGCCGCCGGCAGCGCCAGTGGAGGGGCTACCGCCGGTAGCGGCAGTGGAGCTACCGCCGCCGCCGCAGGCAGCGATGAATACACAAAAAATAACAGAAATGACCTGACTGACACGGGCTGATTGCACGATGGACGGGAGCATACTTGACTTTCATAGCTTATGTGATCGCTCCCTGAATCCGATTTTTTATATATTTATGTAAGTCTAGCGATGTGCCAATCTTGACAATTTGAGAACCGTCAAGCCCATACTAATTAACAGCTGCATACGGCGACAGATGCACTAATCAAGGCAAGCAGCGACTGCAATTACGTGAGCGGAAACGGAACGCCACCGACTGCCGGCACTCCACCGTCAGCATGTATTTCACGGATTTTTATCCGCTGTACAAGTCAGCGGTTTTGTTAAGATCAAGGCGGGGCGGTCTTTCGGGGGTGTCGTCTACCGTGCATACCGGACAGGCGTGTCCGTATAACTCGACACAGTCGGGCGTCATAGATAGCTAAGGAGCATTCATGCAAAGCGATGAAGAGGAGATACGGCAGCTCGTCACAAACTGGATGGCGGCTAGCAAAGCGGGCGACGTTGACACCGTCTTGAATCTGATGGCGGACGATGTTGTCTTTCTAGTGCCTGGCCGGCCGCCCATGCGGAAGAGTGAGTTCGCTTCGGCTGCGAGGGCTCAGTCAAGCCACGGCTCGCCGAAGTTCGACGGCACCAGCGAGATTCAAGAGATCAAGGTGGCGGGCGACTGGGCGTTCATGTGGACGAAGCTGACCGTCGTCGCAACGCCGCCAGACGGCTCTCCATCCATTGAACGTTCGGGGCACACGCTAACCGTCCTCAAGAAGGAGAAGGGCAAGTGGGTATTGGCCCGTGACGCGAATCTGCTGTCGCCAGTGCAGCCTCGCACATAAGGCCCGTCCTTTCCGTCGAACGGACAGCCAACGGCGGGCGGCGTTGGCTTGCTTTGCATGGTTCGGTGCCGTCGCCGGCTGCCGCTCACGTCAAACGTTGAACATCCGCTTTTGAAAAAGCTGTAGGGCCGGTTTGGGTCGATGGCGCCATTTCATCAATGCGTACTTACGGCCAGGAGCGGCAGTCGGGGATGCGCGGCCATAGGTCCGTTTCAGACTGCAAGCCGACATTCAATGCGGTGCTTTGGGCCCGGAGCCGCCATCGAGCGCCTCGAATTCGACCACCGAAAGCAGACGCTCAATGTCTCGGTCGCAGTCGACGCCGGGGTTGCATGTTCAACGCCGATCCGATCTCCGGCCGCGCACGCCAGCGCCCGGGAAGTCTCACAAGCGCGGCGCGACATCAGCGCGGCGGTGTATCCTGTCGTCATGGACTCCCTGATCGCCGCCTCCGCGCGCGCCCTCGCCGCCGGCGACGCGCTCGGCGCCCTCAAGCGGGTCGCCCTGCGCGACGACCCGCCGGCGCTGGCCTTGCGCGGCATCGCCATGGCTCAGCTCGGCGAGCACCCGCGCGCCCGTGAGCTCCTTCGGCGCGCCGCCCGTGGCTTCGGCGCCCACGAGGTGCTGGCGCGCGCTCGCTGTGTCGTCGCCGAGGCCGAGGTGGCGCTGGCCGTGCGCGACCTCGGCAGCTCGCCGCGCTCGCTGGCGGCGGCCTTGGTCACGCTCGAGGCGCACGCCGATCACGCCAACGCGCTGCAGGCGCGGCTCATCGCGGTGCGCAGGCTCTTGCTGCTTGGCCGCCTCGACGAAGCCGAGGCTGCACTGGCACGGCTCGATGCGCGTGGCCTGCCGCCGTCGCTGGTGGCGGTGGCCGAGCTGACTGCGGCGGAGCTGGCGCTGCGCTCGCTGCGCATCGACCCGGCGCGGGCGGCGCTCGCCCGTGCGCACGAGGCGGCCGATCGCGCACGCGTGCCGGCGCTCCTGGCCGAAGTAGCGGAGGCGCGGGCCGCGCTCGATCGTCCCGCCGCCCGGCGCCTCTTCGCCGGCGGCGAGCAGGCGCTGCGCCTCGACGAGGTCGCAGCGCTCCTGGCCTCCGACGCTCTGGTGGTCGATGCCTGCCGACGCGGGCTGGGCGCCGGCGCCGCATGGCGGTCGCTGGCGCGCCGCCCGGTGCTGTTCGCATTGGCGCGCGCACTCGCCGAGGCGTGGCCCGGCGATATTGATCGGGCTGCCTTGATCGCGTGTGCGTTCCGCATTCACCGACCCAACGAAACGCATCGGGCGCGCCTGCGGGTCGAGATCGGCCGTCTGCGCGCGCTCGTCAAACCGCTGGCGTACATCGAGGCCACCGCGCGAGGCTTCGTTCTCAGGCCGCTCGGCGAGCGCGCCGTTGTCGTGCTGGCGCCGCCCATCGACGGCGATCAGGCATCGCTGGTGGCGCTGCTTTCCGACGGCGCGGCTTGGTCAACCATGGCCCTGGCGCTGGCATTGGAAGCCAGTCAGCGCACCGTCCAACGCGCGCTCGTCGAGCTTGAGGCCGCCGGACGGGTGCGCTCGATCGGGCGCGCGCGGGCGCGTCGCTGGCTGGCGCCGCCGCTGGCAGGATTCACGACAATCTTGTTACTCCCCGCTGCGCTCCCAATAGATTAGAGTTCTCTTGCGGCGCCGATCCGAAGCGCGCCACAAGGAGCCAGCAATGACCCGCAAGACAAGCAAAGATAGACCTCAGGCAACGGCGCGTGCGGCCGAGATCGTGCGCGAATATGGCCCCTTCGCCGGCGCCGACCGCGTGCACGGCGTGACCCACGATGGCCAGCGCGTCTGGGCCGCCACCGGCGCCGCGCTGATCGCCTTCGACCCCGCAAGCGGCGAGCCCACGCGCACGCTGGACCGCGCCTGTGACGCCGGCACTGCCTTCGACGGCACCTACCTCTACCAGATCGCCGAGAAGCGCATCGACAAGATCGATCCCGCCAACGGCAACGTGGTGGCCTCGATCCCGGCGCCCGGCCAAGGGTACGACTCGGGACTGGCCTGGGCCGAAGGCAGTCTGTGGGTGGGGCAGTACCGTGATCGCAAGATCCACCAGATCGATCCGGCGACCGGCGCAATCATCCGCACCATCGAGTCCAACCGCTTCGTCACCGGCGTGACCTGGGTCGACGGCGAGCTGTGGCACGGGACATGGGAAGGGGACGAGAGCGAACTCCGCCGAATCAACCCGGACAGCGGCGCCGTGCTCGAGCGGCTGGAGATGCCGCGCGGCACCGCCGTCAGCGGGCTCGAGTCCGACGGGGCAGACCTCTTTTACTGCGGCGGCGGAGCGAGCGGAAAGGTCCGCGCCGTGCGGCGTCCGAAAGGCGTCAGGTCGTGACCGCACACCGCTCGGTCGCCACATCGAACTCAGCGCGCAAGGCGAAGACAGCTTTCTGCTGATGACCCATTTCGGTTTACCGAAGACGAGCGCACCGGCCACCAGCGCGGTCGGACCGGCGCATTGAAAAACCTCGAACGGCTCTTCGAGCCAAGGAGCACATCATGAACACCACCATTGCCGAAGCACATATCGTGAACCATCCCGTCGTCTCCAGTGAGCGATGGGTGAGCGAGCGCAAGACGCTGCTGGCGCGCGAAAAGGAACTGATGCGCCTGCATGACCAGATTGCCCGCGAGCGCCGCGCGCTGCCGTGGGAGCGCGTCGAGAAGGACTACGTCTTCGACGCACCCGAGGGCCGGCGCACGCTCTCCGACCTTTTCGGCGGCCGCCGCCAACTGCTGGTGCAGCACTTCATGTTCGGCCCGGAGTGGGAGCAAGGTTGCCCGAGCTGCTCCTTCATGGCGGATCACACCGATGGCATGAACGTGCATCTGGCGCATCGCGACATTACGCTGGTGGCCATTTCGCGCGCACCGCTGGCCGAGATCGAGCGCTTTCGCCGGCGCATGGGCTGGCAGTTCAGGTGGGTGTCCTCGCATGACAGCGATTTCAACCACGACTTCGGCGTCAGCTTCACGCCGGAAGAACAGGCCAAGGGCGAGGTCTACTACAACTACGGCATGCAGTCCTTCCCGGCCGAGGAGGCGCCCGGCATCAGCGTGTTCTACAAGGACGACGCGGGCGAAGTCTTCCACACCTACTCGACCTACGGCCGCGGCTTGGAGGCCATGATGGGCGCGTACAACCTGATGGACCTCACGCCCAAGGGCCGCGACGAGAACGACGTGCCCTACAAAATGGAGTGGGTGCGCCACCACGACCGCTATGAGCCGGAGCCGCTCGCGAAGCCGGCGCCGACGGTCGGTTCGTGCTGCGATGCGCACGCCTGAAGTGCGAGCAGCCTGAGCGCGTGAGCACGTCATGTCGAGCTTTTGGCCATGGCTGGCGGTCGCAGGGGTCGGCGCCCTTCACGGGCTGAACCCTGCCACCGGCTGGATGTTTGCCGCCGCCTGGGGCGTGCAGTCGCACGATCGGGCGCAGGCGCTGCGGGCCTTGGCGCCGATCGCGGTCGGGCACGCCGCATCGGTCGCGCTCGTGGCCACCGCGGTGGCACTCGGCCTGTCGATGGATCGCGTCGTGCTGCAAGGCCTGGCGGGCGTGCTGCTTGTCGTCGTCGCGACGTATCACTTGTCGGCCCGCAAAGCCGAGCGAGCCCGGACGCCGGCAGGTCATGCCGGGCTGGCGCTCTGGTCCTTCATGATGTCCACCGCGCACGGCGCCGGATTGATGCTGGTGCCGGCGCTAATCCCTCTTTGCATGGGAGACGCGCCGGCCCGCGAGATCACCGCATCCGGCTCGCTGACGCTGGCGCTCGCGGCCGTGGGCGTTCACACAGCGGCGATGCTTGCCGTCACCGGCGTGATCGCCTCCGTCGTTTGCCGCGGCTTCGACGCCGGCGCCCGCTTGCTTCAAAGCCTCAGGCGGAAGCCGCCTCCAGCGCCGCGTTGAAGGATGCCCGGCAGCAGGACAATGACGATTTCGATAAGGAAAAACCTGTCAAGACGACAGACTCGCCACTTCCTCAAGCGCCTTGCGTTCTGCATCGACCGCATGGCGTTGCGCCAGCAATCCGGCCAGGAGAGCAAGCGCGGCGCCGATTGCGTAGCCGATGGCAACCGACGCGCGACTGCCGCTTTCAATCAGCC
>JAQGOC010000222.1 GCA_028293805.1 Gammaproteobacteria bacterium | reverse complement strand
ATGGCCCCCCTCGTCGAGGGTGGCGACGTCGTGGAGCAACTCGGCGAGCGCGTGCTCGGACGCGTCATAGCGGAAGACATCCTGAAGCCGGGCACCGAGGAAGTACTGATTGCCAAGGGAACGCTGCTCGATGAGAAGCTCGTTCGCCTGCTCGAGTCCGAAGGCGTAGATCAGATGAATGTGCGTTCGCCGATCAGCTGCCAGACACGCTATGGAGTGTGTGCGAGCTGCTACGGGCGCGATCTCGCGCGCGGTCGGACGATCAGCATCGGTGAGGCCGTTGGCGTCATCGCGGCGCAGTCGATCGGCGAGCCGGGCACGCAGCTCACGATGCGTACGTTCCACATCGGTGGTGCGGCATCCAGAGCGGCGGCGGCCAGCAGCGTCGAGGTTCGTAACCGCGGCGTCATCCGTTTCCACCACATCAAGACGGTGCAGCACGATAAGGGGCACCTCGTGGCGGTATCCCGCTCTGGCGAGATCGGCGTAATCGACGATTTCGGTCGCGAGCGCGAGCGCTACAAGATCCCTTACGGCGCCATGATCAACGTGAAGGAAGGCGATACGGTCACGGCGGGCCAGGTCGTTGCGACCTGGGATCCGCATACCCACCCGGTCGTGACCGAAGTGGCCGGTATGTTGAAGTTCCAGGATTTCGTCGACGGCATGACGGTAACGTCGCAGGTTGACGATGTCACGGGCCTCTCCAGCACCGTGGTTCTCGATACGAAGCAGCGCGGCGGCAAAGACGTGCGCGCGACCATGAAGCTCGTGAACTCGAAGGGCAAGGAAGTGACCTTCGCGAATACCGAGATTCCGGCCGTGTACACACTGCCTGCCGGCGCGTTGGTGAGCCTCGAGGACGGCGCGAAGGTCTCGGTGGGCGACGTCATCGCACGCATTCCGCAGGAATCGTCGAAGACTCGCGACATCACGGGCGGTCTGCCCCGCGTGGCCGATCTGTTCGAAGCACGTAAGCCGAAGGACCCCGCGATCCTCGCGGAGAAGTCCGGTACGGTGAGCTTCGGCAAGGAGACCAAGGGCAAGCGCCGTCTGATCATCACGGGCGATGACGCCGAGAAGTACGAGGAGCTGATTCCGAAGTGGCGCCAGCTCAACGTGTTCGAAGGTGAAACTGTCGAGCGCGGCGAGGTCATCGCGGACGGCGAGCCGAACCCGCATGACATCCTGCGGCTGCAGGGCATTGCGGCGCTGGCGAACTATCTCGTTCGCGAGATCCAGGACGTCTACCGTCTGCAGGGCGTGAAGATCAACGACAAGCACATCGAGGTGATCATCCGTCAGATGCTGCGCAAGACCGAGGTGCAGTCGGCGGGTGAAACGACTCTGCTCCGTGGCGAGCAGCTGGATCGTGCGCGCGCGTTGTACATCAATGACACCGCGGAGCGGGCTGGCAAGGAACCTGCGGTGTTGCAGCCTGTGCTGCTCGGCATCACCAAGGCCTCGCTGGCGACGGAATCGTTCATCTCGGCAGCTTCGTTCCAGGAGACGACCCGCGTGCTGACGGAAGCTGCGGTACGTGGTCTGAAGGACGATCTGCGTGGGTTGAAGGAGAACGTCATCGTCGGCCGGCTCATCCCGGCGGGCACGGGCTTCGCGGCCCATGCCTCACGCCGTCGCAAGACGGACGGCCCAGAGCGTCGGAGCTTCATGGACGTCGGCGGCGGCTTGCCGGACACCGAGGAGTCGACGAGCGTCGGAGAAGAGTCGGAGAGCGCGGCGAGCAGCTAAGGCCGCCGCTGCAAGCTGAGTCGAAGGTGCCGGAGCAGTGCGCTCCGGCACCGACTAGCAAATACGGGCTGGTGAGAGCGAGAGCTTTCCCCAGCTCTTTTTTTTGTCGGCTAAAAGTCGCTGCGGCGCTTTCAGCGGGCGCGGCTAGGGAGGCGGTCGGCCAGACGCCACCGGCCAGACGCCTTTCACCAAATGCGACCCCCCAGATGCACCAGATGGGATCGGCTCGCTACGGTGCGCTGCTGCCCGATCCCGGGCTCCGCCGCGACTTCGCGCTATGGTTGACTCAGGCAACTACATCATGAAAGCTCCACGGTCCCCTGCTTCGCAGCGGTGCCGTCATGCCCATATCCGCAGCACAGATCGCGCGGGTCCGCGCTTTCAATCGGGACTACACTCGCCGGATCGGCGTGCTATCCGAAGGGCTGCTCCACAGCCCTTACTCGCTCACCGAAGTTCGGGTGATGTACGAGATCTCCCATCGCAGCGGCGTCACGGCCGCGGAGTTGGCGGATGAGCTCGAGCTGGATCGGGGCTACCTGAGCCGCATGCTGAAGGGTTTCGAGGGGAAGAAGCTGTTGGCGCGGGCACCCTCGACGCAGGATGGCCGACGACAGCATCTGCGCCTTACCCCGGCCGGCAAGCGCGTGTTCGCGTCGCTCGAACGGCGGTCACAGGAGCAGGTTGGTGCGATGCTCACTGCACTCGACGAGCAGCATCGCCGGGCGGTGCTGGGGGCCATGGAGGTCATTCAGAGCGCCTTCGCCGGGTCGGTGGAACTCGGATTACCCTCTGGATCCGACTCGACCGCCGAATCGAGCGAGCGTGCTGGTGTGAGTGACGCCACCGCTCCCATCGCGGAATCTCGCAGCCCCAACAGGCCCGCCTCGGCGGAGGTCTCCTTCCGCCCGCATCGGCCCGGCGACATGGGCTGGGTCATTCACCGGCACGGGGAGCTGTACTGGCAGGAGTATGGCTGGACCGACGAGTTCGAAGCGCTGGTCGCCGGAATTACCGTGGAATTCATCCGCAATTTCGACCCGACTCGGGAACGTTGCTGGATCGCCGAGCGCGGGGGACGCCGGCTGGGCTGCATTTTCCTGGTCGCGAAAGACACTACCACGGCGAAACTGCGCCTCCTGTTGGTGGAGCCCGAGGCTCGCGGATTGGGCATCGGTCGCACGCTGGTCACCGAATGTGTGCGCTTTGCCCGCGCAGCCGGCTACGAGAAGATCGTGCTTTGGACGCACGAGGCTCTCACCGCAGCGCGCAGCCTTTACAGCGAGGCGGGATTCAAGAGGACGGCGCAGGAGCCTCACCACAGCTTCGGGCACGATCTGGTCGCCGAGACCTGGGAGCTCGAGCTTCGCGCCCGTGCGGCCTAGCGTTCCCGACCAGTCGAGGTGTCACCACGTCGAACCGATAGTAGGCGCTGTATCCAGGCTGCTACAGTGGGGGATCTATTCAAGGGGGGCCGCCGGATGATGCGCACTTTCTCTTTAGCCGCCGGAACACTGGCCGCCGCTCTAACCTTTTCTTTCACGGCTGCCCAGGCGGCGGGCGGAATACCGAAATTTATCGCGGCCGCGGTTGCCGACCCGGCGCGTCCCGACACTGACCGGACACGCGATGCGGATCGGAAGCCGGCCGAAACCGTCGCATTCGCGGGTCTGAAGCAGGGCGACAAGGTTGCCGATCTGTTACCCGGATCGGGTTATTTCACGCGCATTTTCAGCGTCGTTGTCGGACCGAAGGGCCGCGTGTATGCCGTCGCTCCGCCGCGGCGTCCGACGGCCAAAGAGGGCTCTCCGGACCCGGCAGCCGCAGTACAGGCAATCGCCGCGAACCCGCATTACAACAACGTGACCGTACTGGTGCAGCGGCTCACCGACCTGTCGCTGCCGGAGGCGGTGGACATGGTCTGGACCTCCCAGAACTATCACGACCTGCACAACATTCCCGATGTGGATGTCGGCGCCATCGACAAGAAGATTTTCGAGGCCCTGAAGCCCGGCGGCGTGTTCATCGTCCTCGATCACGCGGCCGACAAGGATTCCGGCTTTCGCGATACATCGACTCTGCACCGGATCGACCCCGAAGCCGTGAAGAAAGAAGTCATCGCCGCCGGGTTCAAGTTCGAAGGGCAGAGCGACATCCTGCGCAATTCCAACGATCCGCACACCGCGGCCGTGTTCGATCCCGCCATCCGCGGCAAGACGGATCAGTTCATCCTGAAGTTCCGCAAGCCCAAGTAGGGGCGCTCGGGCGCGCTCCTAGTCCGGCGGATTGTGGGCGCGCAGGAAGGTGACCGACGCTTGCAGCATCTGGAGGCGGGTTTCGCCGCGCGAGAGCCAGTGATCCTCTTTTTTGAGCGAGACCATCTCGACCTCTTTTTTGGCACGCCGTAGCGCGTCGAACATCTTGCTGCTCTGCTCGAAGGGTACGACGGTGTCGTCGCGGCCGTGAATCAGCAGTACCGGGACATTGACCGCGTCAAGATGTTTGATGGGAGAGATTGCATCCAGCTTCGGGTCTCCGGGACCGGTAACGCCCATGAAACGGTCCCAGTAGCGCTGCGAGCGTTGCGTATGAGTTTCGTTCGTCCATTGCAGCATGCGCTTCAGGTCCGATAGCCCTGCCACCGATACCGCGCAACGATACACGCCGGGATCCAACGTCACCCCGGCGAGCGCGGCATAACCGCCGTAACTGCCGCCCGCAATGCAGACACGCGCGGGGTCGACGATCCCTTCTTTGGCGAGATAGCGCACGCCGTCGGACAGATCGGTTTGCATCTTACGGCCCCACTCGCCGTAGCCGGCCGCGAGATGCGATAGATCGAGTTCGGAGCCACGGTAATTCGGCTGCAGCACTGCGTATCCCTGGTCCGCCAGAGCCTGTGCCCACCAGTCGAAATCCGCGGTGTCGCGGACTGCCGGGCCGCCGTGCGGTAACACGATGAGCGGCAGATTCTGCGGCGGCTTGCCATGCGGCAAGGTCAGATAGGCCGGAATGCTCAACCCGTCGGCGGCGGCATAGGTGATGCGGCGCACTTCCAGCGGCTCCGTCACGCCGTCGTACACGTTCCCGATCGGCAGAGCCTTGTGCGTCGTCAGATCGACGAGTTCGTACAGGTAGCCATGCGTCGGACCGTCCACCCGGACGATGATTTTCGTGAAGTCGCTGGAATTCGAAACGAGCTGGACCCGCTCACCGGAGAAAGCGCGGACGATGGCGTCCCAATGCGCCTGCATCGCCGGGTCGAAAAACACATAGTGGGAGGCGTCATCGATATAAACGCCCCCGATCATGCGATACGACTTACGATCCTCGATGGGGGAGGTCAGCGTCTTGCGCTCCGCCATCGGCGGGCCGAACGTGCCATCCTTCAACGACAGCAGCCTCCACACCGGATCGCCGTCCTCGATGGTCTGCATGAGCAACGTATCCCCCGCCGGCCCGAAGCCCAGGAGCTCCGGATAGTCGATCGCCGCGTGGCCGGAAGCGATTTCCTCCAGGTGTGCGCCGCGGCGCTCCAACAGTCTCCAGCGCTGCTCCCGGTCGTTGTAGTCCTCTTCCGCCACGATCTCGCCCGCCTCATTCACGAGCCATTCGTCCGTCGAGCTCGTTCCTTGCCGGATGATCCGCTGGGCGCCGGTCTGCAGATCGATGCGAAACAGGGCGGGCAAAGTCTCGTCGACGACGTAGATTCCCGGCAGGAACAGGATGGTGTGTCCGTCCACGCGTCTGATCATGACCCGTCCGGACAGCACGTTCATCGTGCGGAGGTCGTTGACCCTGTCGTTATTCGGATATTCGTGCATCTTCTGCTTCACGACGTCGAACACGTGAAGCATGAACCACTCGCGCTCCGCGCCTATGAGACCGAATGGCATGGAGGTGGCCGACGTGACGATCATGAGGTGATCGTTGTCGGCCCACTCGATAGAGCGCAACTTGGCCTCCCCGACGCGGAGCCGGGCCAGCGCCTTGCCCTCGGCAAGCGTCACGACGGCGAGTATGCGACTGTCTTGCGTCGTGCGGACGAAGGCGAGCCGCGTTCCGTCGGGGGACAGCGCAACCTCTTCCAGATTCGGCAGCCGCCCGTACACCTCGAGAGGCACCGTTCTTCCGGCCGGCGGCGCGAGCAATGCAACAAACATCAACACCGTCGAGGCGAGGGCGGCCCGCCTGCCGCGTACGGAACGCCCGGCCCGGCTCCCTTTGATGCCATTCGTGCCGATTGACGCAGGTTCGACCATATCCCTTGCCCTCGCTCGCGATATGGCCGATGTTACCAGCGACCGGAGGCGTCAGCGCGACCTCAAGGCGGTTTCTCCTCTCCAAGAAGCGTCTGCACCGGTCGTCTCAAGCTGCCTTCGGTCTGGCCCCGACGGCGGAAGGGCTCGGAGGAGCTGAGCGCGCCCAGTGTTTGACGTTGCGCATGCGGTCGAAATACGCGTTGACGTGCCGATAAGGGGCCCAGTCGAACGCAGTGCCGGTGCGGTAAGACTCGAGTCGGATCATCGAATAATCCGCAATCGTGATCCCGTCCCCGACCATGTAGGGGTGCTTCGCGAGATGGCCGTCCAGTACCGGTGCCGTCCTGGCGAGCTCGATCAACGCGGGGGCGACCAGGGTCTCATCGGTGGGTCCGAGATTTAACCGCGGCTTGACGAGGGTTTCGAAGGCCACTGTGCCGAACGCGCGGTTGAAGTGAGCGAGCTCCCAGAACTGCCAGCGCACGACATCGGCGCGCTGCTGCGGGTCGCGTGGAAACAGGGTGTTGCCGGGCACTTTGTCCGCAAGATACTGCGTGATCGCGTTCGACTCCCACAGGACGAAGGCGCCGTCGACGAGGGTCGGAACCCTCGCGTTGGGATTCAATGCAACATAATCGGGCGAGCGCAAGTCACCCGCGAAGAAGTCGTGATACTCGATCTCCACCTTCAGGGCGAGGTGATCGATGACGGCCTCTACCTTGCGGCCTTGGGGGGAACCGACGAATGTGTGCAGCTTCATTGTGGCGTTCCTAAGGTGTGTTGCCAGGATCGGTGGGTACCGCCCGTCGAGGCGGCCCGCGGGTCTCGCGGGCAGCGGCTTCGAATTCCGGTACCCCGTAAGACGCCGGCGGCCGGCCAAAGGATTCGCGGCCGCATTGATGGCCTCGAGCGGCTCGGCCCCGAGTGACGCCTCGCGACAGGGGCAGGCCGCCTGACACCCTGGCTGCATCGCGGCACAGACATCGCTGCAATGCCGGCACAGCCCTCGCTGCCCAGGCCGCTTGAAAAAAGATCCTGCCGGCGCGCATCTTTCCGTCACGTCGAAACGTCTTGACCAGGATGACCCCTTCACAGATTTCCATGAGCGCTCCCACCGGCAGCACCCCCCATGGCGAGGCGTTCGACCAGGCCGTGGCGGAATTGCGCCCGAGGCTGCACCGCTACTGTGCCCGCATGACGGGATCCGTCATCGATGGAGAGGACGTCGTGCAGGAGGCCCTCATGAAGGCTATCGAGGCACTTCCGAGGACGGACACGATCGCGCACTTGGAGAGCTGGCTGGTTCGTATCGCTCACAACGCGGCACTGGACTTCCTGCGCCGCCGCTCGCGGCGGGATGTCGCCCTCTCCGACGAGGATCTGGAGATGATCATCGACCCCGCGCCTACTTCCCTGGAGCGTGAGATAGCGGCCGCCAGCCTGACGACCTTCATGCGCCTCCCGGTGGCACAGCGGAGCAGCGTCATTCTCATGGATGTGCTGGGCTACTCCCTCGAAGAAATCACCGGGGTCACGGGCAGCAGCATTCCCGCGATCAAGGCCGCTCTGCATCGCGGCCGTGCGCGCTTACGCGACCTGGCGCAGGAGCAGGATGATCGCCCGGAGCCTGTCCTGGCGCACGCCGAGCGTTCGCTGCTGGCCGCCTATGTCGACCGCTTCAACGCGCGGGACTTCGACGCTTTGCGAGACATGCTCGCCGACGAGGTGCAACTCGACCTCGTGACCCGGACGCGCCGTAGCGGCCGGACCGACGTAAGCAACTACTTCAGCAACTACGTCCGCGTCGCTGGTTGGCACGTCGTGCTCGGATTTGTGGAGCGGCGGCCCGCCGTGGTGGTGCGTGATCCCGCCGACCCCACGGGTACTCCGCTGTACTTCATTCTGTTGGAATGGGCGGGCACCCGGGTCGTGAACATCCGCGACTTTCGCTATGCCCGCTACGTGATCGAGGCAGCGGAGCTGACCACTGCCGACTGATTGATCACTCGCGCACGCCGCCGATGATCCGTGCGTGAAAACCCCAGCGAACAGGTGAGGTGCGCGGCGCGGGCCAACTTGACCGCGCGGGGAGCATGACCCACCCTACGGGAATGAATCCCGCATCACGACTCGCTCTGACAATCTATCAAGGACGAGGCGGGGATCGTAATGCGCGGGGCATGGCGGGCGCCGCCCTGCTCGGCGCGCAGCTTTCGGCGCGAATGGGCGTGTCGCCCATGAGGATCGCCAAATCGGAATCGCCGCTCGCTCTCGGATGGGCCCCGGAGCTGGAGGCGGCACGGCCTGCCCTGTCCGAGCTGGCGCAGGCCATTGAGCGCGTCCTAAGAGCCGGGCGCAGCCCGCTGACGACCATGGGCCGCTGCGCGTGCGCGCTGGCGACGCTGCCGGTGGTTGCACGAAACTTCCCCGATGCCCGCATCGTATGGCTCGACGCGCACGCCGATTCCAACACCCCCGCTACGACGGTCACGGGATATCTCGGCGGCCTGGTGCTCACCGGAGCGGCGGGGCTCTGGCATACGGGGCTCGGCGGCGGCCTGAGCCTGTCCAACGTGGTGCTCGTGGGCGCACGCGACATAGATCCCGCCGAGCGGGTGCTGATCGAGGCCGGAGCTCCGCAACTGGTGGCGCCCGGCGCGAATCTCGCCGCCAGATTGCAAGCGGCGGTGGGTGATTCGCCGGTCTACGTGCACATCGATTGCGATGTGCTGGATCCGGGGATCGTACCGACGGAATACACCGTGGCCGGAGGTCTATCTCTTGCCGACCTGCGCTCGGCCTGCGCCACCTTGGCCAGAAATGAAGTCATAGGCGTGGAGGTGGCGGAGCTCGAGGCCACAGGGAAAGTGTCCGAGGACATTGCCTGCGCGACGAAGTTGCTCGACGCGTTACAGCCGCTGTTGGATGCGTTGAGCCGGAGCCATGGCAACGCTCGTACGAGGGGCATCAGAGTTCCCTGACGCCTGCCGTGCGAGCGTTGAGCTGCCGCTAGCCGGCTTTCTTGCGGAACACGAGCACGAACCGATCGGTCTTGCCGAGCATCGGTGGCTTGTAGGAGATCTGGTCGCGGCGGTCGGCCGGCCTACGCAGAAGGTCGCTCTTGCCGACGAACTCGAAGCCGCGTTTTTCGAAGTCCCGCTTCGCATACGCCTCGTCGATCCGGTGCAGGCTCGAAGCGTCCGCGTTACCCGTGCCCTCCCTGGCGGAATGGTCCACGATCAACAGCATTCCCCCCGGTTTCAACACCCGCGTGAGCTGGTTGAGTACCGTGTTCGGGTCCATTTTGGGCCAGCCGGTCTCGCCTTCGGTATCGACCCAGTAAATGTCGTGGTAGACCTTGATGACTACCAGGGCATCGAGAGCGCCATCAGGGACATCGAGATGCTCGAGATCCACCGTGCGATGCTCGACGTTGGGCAGGCGATTCCCGGCCAGCCGTTTGTCCCACTGCCCCTCGCTCCAATGATCGAAAGCCTTGTTGTTGAGCAGCAGGACCTGTCCCTGGGGTCCGACGATGTAGCTGAGGAGCTCGCTGTAATACCCGTCGCCGGCCAACACATCGGCAACGCGCATTCCCGGCTTGATTCTCGCGAGACGCAACAGGTCCGCAGGGTGATCAAGCGTGTCACGCTTGATGTCCTCAGCACTTCGGCCGGGATGTTGAACGGCGGCGTCGTAAACATCCGCCGCGTGCGAGTTGGTGCTCGCGAGCGCCCCAACGCCGACGAACGCTGCGCATACAAGCGTGCTGATGATTCTGGAAGGTACTGCAAACATCGCGTGTCTCCGGTGGAGAGGGGCGTGACCGCGCGCTCCATGTTGTAGGCCATGCCGCGGGTGGGTTTCGCGATTATGAGCGCGTGTTGCTCACAAAAGCACGTGTTGCGACCAAGCGAGTGATCCGCGCGTCGTTTGGGGTCCCCCTCGCAACCGCAATTGCTGGCCAGGCGCGCCTAGGCGGCCAGCGGCGACGCAAGCTGCACTCGGTTGCGTCCCGATCGTTTGGCGGCGTAGACAGCCGCGTCGGCTTGCGCGATCAAATGTTCTCCCCAGACGCCGAGCGTGTCGCTCGTTGCAACTCCGATGCTGCAGGTCAGGCGGATCGGCGCACCGAATCCTTCCACGCGCACGTCCGCCACCCGGTTCCGAATGCGCTCCGCGATGGGGTGTGCCGCCGCCATGTCCGCGCTGCTGAGGATCACTACGAATTCCTCGCCCCCGTAGCGGCCGATGACATCGGATTGCCGCAGCTCCGTCTGAATCGGCCCGATGATCGCGTGCAGGCAGGCATCGCCGGCCGGGTGGCCGAAGGAGTCATTGATCTGCTTGAAATGGTCGAGGTCGATGAACAACAGCGCTATGGGCAGGCCCCGCGCCCGGGCACGCAGGCAGGCGGCATCCAGCCGTTCGATGAGCGAACGGCGATTCAACACGCCGGTCAGCGGATCCGTTTGCGCGCGGCGCTCTGCATCCGACAGAGCGAGTCTCTGCTGGCGCAGGCGGTCGGCTACGCCGAGGGCGACGAGGATCGCCGCCGCGACGATGGATAACGGCAGCCCGTAATAAAGTAGTCCCTCGGCCTGGTCGGCCCTTCCGAACAGCAGGCTGACGGCTGTGGCAATGGCGGACGTCTCGAGCATGGTCCACGCGATCAGGAACCAGCCCGCGGCGCGGTTGCCGCGGCGCCAGGCAAGGAAGGCGACCACCAGCGTGAATACCGCGGTACCGGCGAACACGATGTTGCCAACCGCGGCGACCGGTCCGCCCAGGCCGACCAGGTGCGCAAGATTCGAGAAAGCCAGTACCACGAACGTCCAGGCCAGCCAGCCGAACACGGTGTAGGCGCGGGGCGAGGTGTGGCGCAGATCGGCAATCTCGCGCACGAACAGGCAAGCGACCGCGCCTCCCAGCGCCACCGGCACGTTCCAGGTGTAGGCACTGACCCCCTTCGCATAGGAGAGCAGCGGCCAGTCGAAGCCTTGCCCGGAAAAAAACACCAGGTAGAGCGCCTCCAGGAAGAACAGCGCCGGATACAGGATGAACAGCCGATCCTTCAGGATGAACCAGATCAGCAGGGCGCCCAGCGATATGGCGGTCAAGGCGCCAAACGCAATCGCGATCATTCGGGAATGCGCGGCGGCGCGTGCGAGGGTCGCATCGAGCGTGGAGACGTGAAAGCGAAGGGACTCTATGCCGCTGCCCACCGATGTAACACGCACATACAGGGTTTGCCCCGCTGCGAGGCCGCCTGGAAGGATGAACACGCCGTCGTGGGCGCCGCCAAATTCCCGCAGGTCGGTGGCGCGATCCAGCGGTTGGCTCGCGGTCGGTCCACCCGGGAATATGTCGACTCGCTGGAACCAACCCATGCGGGCAATCAGAACCGGCACGCCCCGCGGATTAAAGGACTCCTCCGCCCGCACTCGCACCCAGACTGTGTCGGGCAACTTTCGCGATGCACGGT
>JAQGOC010000217.1 GCA_028293805.1 Gammaproteobacteria bacterium | reverse complement strand
GACGCCGCCATGTACCGTGCAAAGAAGCGTGGCTCCGGTCGTTTCGCGCTTCACAGTGAGCAGCGCTCGAACGGCAACGGCACGGGGGCACCGGCGGACGGTGTTACGCAACACCCGTCACTGAGCTACGACCTGGACCTTGCCGGGCACGAGCCCCGCCTCCGGCACCTGCGCGAGGCGAACGAGCAATTGATCATTGCCGCACTGGCCGCGCAGGAGCTGGGACGGCAGGCGCAAAAGGCGCAACACCGGCAGATGGAGTTACTGGCAATGGTGGCGCATGAGCTGCGCAACCCACTGGCCCCAATGCGCACCGTTGCCGATCTGATCAAGCACTCGCGTACCGATGATGCGCTTTCCGAGCACGTGCAGGTCATCATCAAGAGCCAGGTGGCGTATATGTCGAGGCTGATCGATGACCTGCTCGACGGATCGCGTGCCCGCTCGGGTGTCTTCCGACTCGAACGTCGCACGCTCGATATGGTCGAGATCCTGCGCATGGCAGCGCAGACGTGTCGACCTACGATGGAAGCGAGATTGCAGCGTTTCGCGATGCAACTACCGCCGCGCCCCGTGGACGTGAATGGCGACTCCGTGCGCCTGACCCAGATCTTCAGCAATCTGCTCGACAACGCCTCCAAGTACACGGGCGAGGGCGGCGCGATCGCGCTCGGGGTGACGGTACTCGAGGGCTCGGTGGCTGTGACGGTTTCCGACAACGGCATCGGCATCACGCCGGAGGCGTTGCCCAATATCTTCGATCTTTTCGTGCAGGAAACGCGCGCACTGCCCCTCCGCAACGGCGGCTTGGGCGTTGGGCTCGCAATCGTCCGTGACCTGGTGGAGGCACATGGCGGCACGGTCGTCGGCAGGAGCGCCGGGAGGGACTGCGGCAGCGAGTTCGTCGTCACCCTGCCGCTGGCAGCTGTGCAGGTGCAGCCGCTGGTGGTTTGAAACTTATCGAGCACTGTAGCGAGGGAAGCGCATAAAACGGATCGATTCGCGCTCGTGAGAGGCGCAACCAAGCGGTCTGTAACATCACTGTGGCGCAGGTTGCGCGGGTTCAAGGACGGTCGCGATTGCGCGCGCCAAGCGGCCCGAATTTACGTTGAGGTTGCGAACTTACGCACCGGCGGCGGGATCGGCTCGAGGCCCTCGAGTCTGGTTTGGCAGCAGGCGGTCGGTTTCTCGCTTGACCACCGCATAACACTCGCAACACAGTCGTTCGAGCTTTTGCCGGTCCAGCACCGTGATCTTTCCGCGGCTGTAGCCGATCACACCGAGCTTCTGCAACTTGCCGGCGGCCTCGGTAACGCCTTCACGGCGCACGCCGAGCATGTTGGCGATGAGCTCCTGGGTCATGGTCAATTGGTTGACTGACAGCCGGTCGAGGGAGAGCAGCAGCCAGCGGCACAGTTGTTGGTCTACGGAGTGGTGGCGATTGCATACCGCGGTCTGTGCCATCTGCGTGATCAGGGCCTGCGTGTAGCGCAGCAGCAACAGCTGCATCACGCCGTTGCGATGGAATTCCTCCTTGAGGTGCTGTCCGACCAGCCGATAGGCATGACCGGCGCTCTGCACGATCGCCCGGCTCGGCGTGGTTTCGCCGCCCATGAATAGAGCGATGCCGATGAGGCCTTCGTTGCCCACTACCGAAATTTCCGCCGAAGCGCCGTTTTCCAGTACATACAGGAGCGACACGATGGAGTCGGTCGGAAAATAAACGTGACGCAGGACATCGCCGGATTCGTACAAGACCTTGCCGAGCGGCATCGGGATGAGCCGCAGGTGCGGGTAGAGCCGCTCCTGCTCCGCAGGTGACAGTGCAGCCAGCAGGTGATTTTGTCGTGGATTGTGCGGGGCGGGCATGGAGAGTCTCAACGTGGCGAATCACAGCGGTGCCACGTGCACATTATAAATCAACGCTCCTCTAATTGTACGGTAGCGTACACAGCGTGCCGGTGCGAATGTGCGTCTCCTCGCGGCGATGCAAATAGCACCGCTCGCCGAAACGCAGTGGGCTGCCGATTACGAATTGCTGGAGCGCAGACCCATGACCCGCACGCGCTGGTAGCAGGAACAGGAGGCAGCTTCCAGACCCTGCTGATCGACGATCGTGATCGTACCCCGTCGGTAGCGGATCAGGTTCCGGCGCTGTAGCGCGCTGGCAGCCGATGTCACACCCACGCGGCGCACACCCAGCATGTCCGCGAGAAATTCATGCGTAAGATGGAATTCGCCGGACGGTAAGCGCTCGCGAGTCATCAGCAGCCAACGTGCCAGCCGTGCCTCCACCACATGGAAGCGGTTGCAGGCAGCGGTCTGCGCGACCTGGTTCATCAACGCATCGGTGAAGTGAAACACCGCCCGCTGCAGCCCCGGGCTGCGCCGGAATTCCCGCAGAAAGCGCGCTGACCCGATCTTCAGGGCCGTCCCGGTTCCCTGCACCAGAGCGCGAATCGGGGAGTCGGCGATGCCCAGCGCCAGGCGGGCACCGACCATGCCTTCACGGCCAACCAGTCCGACTTCCAGGGCCCGGTGGCCGTCGACTACCGTCAGCAAAGACACCAGGCAGTCGCTGGGAAAATAGACGTGCCGCATCTGTTCGCCGGGTTCGTAGAGCACTTCTCCGTAGGTGAGTTTGACCACCTCGAGGCAGGCAAGCAGCCGCACATACTCCTTGGCGGGGAGAGCCGCGAGCAGACGGTTTGGCGTCCCCGCCCGTGCCGCCGCCGCGATTCGACTTGCCTTCGTGCGTCCGGAGCCACCCGAAACATTCGGGCGTTTGCGCCCGCCGACAACATGACCCTGGAGAGCAGCCCGCGCCTCGGGCGCCAGAATGGCGCTGCCGGTGGCGGGATCCATGATGGCGTCGATCTGCCCCGCTTCGAAAGCACGAAGCTCAGCGGTTCCCTTGACGAGCCGGTGAACCCAGTCCTTGAACGCGGCCTCTGCCTGCTGGTCGGAAGCGCTCTGCGCCGTCAGCAGCGGTGCGGAGCTCATTCCATATCTCCAGCGTGTAAACCGAGCGCCGCCAACACGCTGCCGGTATCGCTGAGATTGCCGATGATATTCGAGGCCGGCGTGGGTGACACCTTGGTTAGGCTGGGCGTGACGATGACGCCGTCGGCCAACGCGCGCTGTGGATGTTCGCAGACGTCGACGATCTCCAGCTTGTAGCCGTCCTTCAGGTGCCGCCGGCAAATCGCTTCCAGATTGGCGATGGCCTTGACGGAGTTGGGTGCCTTCCCCGCCACGTACAGGCACATCACTACAACGGTGGTGACTGGCGGCGCGCCGGCTGCGCCCGCTTTGGTTCGCTTACG
>JAQGOC010000169.1 GCA_028293805.1 Gammaproteobacteria bacterium | reverse complement strand
CGATATCGTAACCATCGAAGGTCTAGGCGCCCCAGAAGCTCTTCATCCGCTTCAAGCCGCCTTCATCGAGCGTGACGCGTTCCAATGTGGCTACTGCACCCCCGGGCAGATCTGTTCAGCCGTCGGCATGCTCACCGAAGCGAAGGCGGGTTGGCCGAGCCATGTCACCCCGGATGTAGCGTCAGGGCAAATCGTCCTGTCCGACGCCGAGATCCGCGAGCGCATGAGCGGCAACATCTGTCGGTGCGCCGCATATCCCAACATAGTCGCGGCTATTCGAGATGTTGCCGGCGGAGTATCCCGATGAAGCCGTTTACGTACGAGAGGGTTACTGACCCGCGAGCAGCGGGAATGGCCGTGGCACGAACCGGCGCGAAGTTCATCAGTGGCGGCACCAATCTTCTGGACCTGATGAAGCTCGAGATCGAGCAGCCGACGCATCTGGTTGATATCAGCCGGTTGCCTTTGAAGCAGGTCGAAGATCTGCCGGACGGCGGGCTCCGGATCGGAGCGCAGGCGGCAAACTCGGACGTCGCAGCCGATTCTCGGGTACGCGCGCGCTACCCAGCCTTAGCGGAGGCACTGCTCGCCGGTGCCTCGGGCCAGCTGCGAAACAAGGCATCTATCGGAGGCAATCTCCTGCAGCGTACGCGCTGCCCGTATTTCTATGACACCGCAGCAGCCTGTAACCAACGGACTCCGGGAGCAGGTTGCGCGGCGCTCCGTGGGTTCAACCGCATACATGCGATTGTCGGCGCAAGTGACGCCTGCATCGCCACGCACCCTTCGGATATGGCTGTCGCAATGTCCGCGTTGGGAGCGCAGATTGACCTGCTGGAGCCGGACCAGTCCACCCGCCGCGTAGCAATCGATGATCTCTACTGTGTTCCTGGGAGCACGCCGCACATCGAAAGTGTGCTGCGGTTTGGAGAGTTGATTACTGCCGTGATCCTTCCGCCGCCGCCCCCCGGGTGTCAGCGCTATCGCAAGGTCCGCGATCGTGCCTCGTATGAGTTCGCACTGATTTCTGTGGCTGTGATCATTGCGACCGATCGCGGGACTATCACGAAGGCACGCGTGGCATTTGGCGGTGTGGCACACAAGCCATGGCGTTCGATCGATGCAGAAGCAGCGCTGAAGGGCCAACCGGCGACGCTCGCCACCTATCAAGCGGCGGCCGATGCGGCAATGAGTAACGCGGTCGGACGGGGCCACAACGACTTCAAGATCGAGCTTGCCAAACGCACGCTCTGTCGTACTTTGGCCGACACCGTACAGGTGGGCATCGGGAGACCATCATGATCGGACAACCCGTCAGCCGAGTAGACGGTCCAGCGAAGGTCAGTGGTAGAGCGAGCTATGCGTATGAGTACTGGAACGACGGGCCGCCGTTTTACGGCGCCATCGTCACCGCTACGATCGGGCGCGGCCAAATCCAGGAAATCGATGCGTCTCACGCACAACGATCACCGGGAGTCTGTGCTGTCTTCACTCATGAGAATGCACCGGCTCAAGGCACCCGTGACGACTCGTTTCCGTGGCCATATTGGCGCGCTCGTCCAACCCTCAGCAGTCCGAATGTCTCCCATTATGGCGAGGCAGTCGCGCTAGTCGTCGCTACCACGTTCGAACAGGCGCAAGCCGCGGCAAGTCTCGTGCACATTGTGTACGCGGTCGACCCTGGACGTTTTGACCTCGCTGGCGGTTCGGATCAGGCATACGCACCCAAACACCTGATTGCGGGCCTGCCAACCGACAGTGCAGTGGGCGATTTCGAGTCGGGGTTCGAAAGCGCTGCGGCTAAGGTGGATCAGCGCTACCGCACGCCATATTGCTTCTCCCAGCCAATGGAGCCGAATGCCTGCCTCGCCGTGCCACGCGGGGATGGCTTGGTGGTGTATGTCAGCACGCAGATCGTCGATGCGGCTCGCGCCTCGCTGGCCGCCACGCTGAAGATCGATCCTGAGCGAATCCACATCGTGAGCCCCTATGTCGGAGGCGGTTTCGGATCGAAGTTGAGTATACATTCCGAGACTATTTTGGCTGCGCTCGCGGCACGCCAGCTGAAACAGCCGGTGAAGGTTGCATTGACGCGGCGGCAGATCTTCCATGACGTGGGCGTGCGCCCCACGTCGAATCAGCGTGTACGCCTCGGCGCGGAGCGAGACGGTCGACTCGTTGCCATCGCTCACGAAGCCACCATGCATACCAACCCGCAAGAGGAGTTCGTTGAAGCAAGCGCGCTTGCAACGCGCAGCTTTTACGCTGCACCCAATCGGCTGACCCGGCACCGTCTGATTCCCCTCGACATGCTACGTGGAGAGGATGTGCGCGCACCCGGTGAGGCACCCGGTCTCTTGGCGCTCGAATCCGCCGTGGACGAGCTCGCTCACGCACTCGGGATGGATCCCATCGAATTGCGCATCCGGAACGAGCCCACTGTCGACCCGGAGCGAGGGGTGCCGTACTCGGAGCGACGTGTGGTTGAATGCCTGCGCGAAGGAGCGCGCCGATTCAACTGGGAGCGCCGACAGGCGCGGCCGGCAAGCGTACGCGACGGTCGATGGCTCGTTGGCTTCGGTGTTGCAGCTGGCATTCGCGTCCATCCGCAGGTGCCCGCGAAAGCACGGGTCCGAATGGCGCCGGATGGCACCTGTGTCGTGCTGTCGGATATGACGGATATCGGAACCGGCACCTACACGATTCTCACTCAGGTCGCAGCTGACGGGCTCGGGCTGCCGCTCGATCGAGTGCGCGTCGAGCTCGGTCGCTCTGATCTGCCGACCAGCATGGGATCGGGCGGCTCGTGGGGCGCGAGCAGCTCGAGCATCGCGGTCTATCGTGCCTGTGAAGTGCTGCGTGGGAAGTTGCTG
>JAQGOC010000372.1 GCA_028293805.1 Gammaproteobacteria bacterium | reverse complement strand
CGGAAGTGCTCCCGCAGCATGATGTTGGCCGCGGAGTAAACCCGCACCGCCAGCTCGTACAGGGACTTCTCCGGTGTCATCTCGTCCCGATACGGCTGCTCGGCGAGGAATCGCTGTTTGAGCTCCTGGATCCGCTGTGCCGAAATGAAGCCTGCATCCGGGGAGACCTGCTTGTGGTCACCCACGACCAGGATCTTCTTGCCGCGCAGGATCGCGGGCAGTGCCCACAGGTCCGACTGGCTGGCCTCATCGACGATGACCAGGTCGAATGCGACGATCTCGGCCGGAATCGACTCCGAGATGCGGGCGTGGCTCATGATCCAACAGGGGACCGCGCCCGCCGCATCCAACATCGCCTCGCGGGCATCACGCCGATAACGGGTTGCGTTGGGGCCCGTTCCCTGGCCGATCCGGCGGATGGCCGTTGCGTAACCGGACAGGGCCTGCATCAGGCGTGGGCTTGCGTTGCGTTTGGTTGACAGCCAGGACGCCTTGGCCACGACACTGACGTAGCGCTTGGCGAGTCCCGACTCGATTTCCCGCCGCCGCTCCGACAACGTGATGAGCTCTTCCCGCGACTCGATGTTATCCAGGTGCCTGCGCATCCGGGCCCAGTTCCACGCCTCGCGCCAGGTCGCCGGAAACACCCGGTCTTCGCCGGAGCTTCGCACGGCGACCGAGACTATGCGGGCGGCCAGCTTGTGTGCCCCGGCTTGGGCGAAGCGCTTAGCTCTCTCCTGGATGATGGCGAACTCGCTCGAGAGCGCGCCGATACGGCGCAGCTCGACACAGATTTCCGCGTAGTGAGCAGCAACGCGCTCTGAGGACAGCTCCGGATTGCCCAACTGCGACTCAATGAACAGCCGAAGCTGACTCGACACGGGGCCGGACGTGCCCGCCAGCTTCTCCTGCATGGCTGAAAGGTACGTGAGCGCCTGGGCCAGATCCGCGCGTGTCAGGTGGCGCTTGAGCTGCTCGAGTATCGAGGCCAACTGTACGGCATTCCCCATGAGGTCGGCAGCGGGCACTTTGTCAAAGACCGACTCCGCGTTCCTCGGCAGCAATACGTCATATTGAGTCGCCAGCCGATGAGCGGTGCGCGCCAGGTTTGCGGTGACTTCGATGTGCCGCAGCTTGGATATCCCACCATCCAGCTTGGGTATCGAAAGCTCGGCCGCGCAATGATTCCACCGCGTGACGAACGAAAGGACCTGCTCATGCAACTCGACGAAGCGGCGCACATGAGCCCAATCATTCGCGTGCGCGGGCGCAAGGCCCGAGATCCGGATGAGCTTGATGTGCTCCTTCGCTTCAGCGGCGCCGATGGCAATGGCCGCAAACGGCCGCCCCAACTCGGCGCCGCGGGCGATGGCATCGCGCGTCTTCACCGAATACAGGCCGGCCTCGGGGAAATCGACCGGGCGCTTGAGAAAGGCCGCGCGGGCATCGATGAGCACATCCAGGTCACCGAACAGCGCCTTCAGTGCCGCCCGCTCGGAGGCAAACGAGGGTTGGCGGCACTTGATGCGCAGCTGGCTCGGCCAGTCGCTGCCGGCAGTTTCGAGCGACTCCGCCAGCTTCATGGCCTCCTGGATCTGATCGGAAAGGGCGCGTGCGGACTGAAGCACATCGGGCGTGGTCGCAGCCAACGGGAGGACCTGGCCGGTGGCGACGGCGTCCTCGATCTCTTTGATCTTCGACAACAGCTCGTGGAGCTCCCCAACCTCTACTGGTGTCGGCAGCTCATCGACCGACGGGATACGGGAGTTGGCGTACACCAGGTCCGCTCCCAATCTGCGCCGCGCATCGCGCAGACGCCCCGCCTCATCGTCTGTCAAGGGCGGAGCATGTTCGGGCGCGAGGCTGCCCTCGTCGTCGAACCACGAATGCCATCCAGCGCCTCCCACGACCATCTGAGCCAACTTCTGCGCGCGCATGAGCACGCCATCGACGTTGATCTCGGCAAGCTGTGCGGCCGCGATTTCATCAACCCGCCGGTCCAGATCGATCAGCTCGCTGTGGGCGCGATCGATCGCACTGGTGGTGGTGACAATCTCGCGCTTGGTGATTTCGGGATTGAGCTGGGAGACCTGGTGTTGGATAGCCTCGATGGCGGTTTGAAACTGCCGCACGCCCTCACGATCGCTGGCGAGCAGCGCCACGGTCAGGGGGCGTACTTCCTCCGGAATCTTGTCTCGCAGCACCTCGAGCGCGCGCTCACCGCGGGACGTGACGAGCACGCGTCGGCCCTTCGCAAGGTAATGGCAGACGATGTTGGCGATGGTGTGCGTCTTGCCGGTGCCTGGGGGGCCCTGAACGGTCACGCCGGGGGCGCGCTCGAGGTACTGAACGATGGTGACCTGCTCATCGTTGTAGGGAAGAGGGAAGTAGAGCTCCTCCTGAGCCTTGCCGCTGTCGGGCATTCCGCGGCTCGAGAGTCCTCTGAAGCGCACGGGCTCGTATTCGACCGGCTGGTCCGATGACGGTGTCACGAGCGAGAGCGGGCCCGCCGGGATCTCACAGCCGCTCTGCAGCTTCTCCTGCAGGCGCTTCAGATCGGCAAACAGGTAGTTGTTCGATCGCGGACGCGAGAGAAGTACCCACGCGTCAGTGACTACCAGGTGCTCCCCTGCCGCAGGCACCGGTTCGTTATCGGCAGCGAGCTCGCGATAGGTTCCGAAGCTGTCGAGGTTGGACGCGGCGAGTTTCAGCACCTCCGTGTAGCTTGCCGGGTCGAAAGGAGTGACCGGGCGGTCCTTGTTCCGTGCGAGGTGCTCACGCGCCGCGCGCTCTACTTCGGTCGCTCCGGGCACCGTGCAGGCGACGAACGCATCGAGCTCTACCCGGGTGTCGGTGGCGCGCGGACGGATCTCGAGTGACATCGTCATCTCATCGAGCGCGATTTCCGCAGCCTGGGTCAGTATCGGGTATTCGAAATCAAACTCAGAACGCTCGAACTCGAGTTTTCGGGTCGCGATACCAATGCCCCAGACCAGTTCCTGCGGCCGCGTGGTCTCTTCCGCTGCGAGTTGGTGCCGCAGGGAGAAAAGATCTCCGTACAGCGCGATGGTTTTCCGTCGCGGGCGCTCCTCGTTGGCCCATGAGCTCCAGAGTGTCGCGTATTCGTGCAGGGCCTTGCCCACCGTGGCCCGGCCTTGCTTCTCGAGGTCCGCGCGGCGCTCAGGACTTTTCCCTTCCGCGGTCTTGTTGAGCCAACGGCGAAATGCGGCGTCATCCAGCAGAGGAGGGCTGGCATCCGGATCATTGACCGCGCGAATGAAAGCGCGAAATTGCTCGGGTACGGCGGGCGCGCCGGTGGGGGTGAATCGGGCAACTCGCAACCAGATGTGGTCGCCTTCCACTTTGATGTCGTATTCAACGCCTGGAAGTCCCGCGATCTCGGCGCTGCGGCGGAGGAAGCCCTTCGCGTTGCTCAGGCTGAATTGCCGCGGATCGATCTCCTTGGCCTGTTCTTCAATGTACTCGAGCAGTCGCTGCAGCAGACGGCGCGGTTCGGTCATCTGGCACGTCCTCTTGCGATCGGCGCACGCCGGGGCGGCTTTTGTGCCATTACTTGGGGCTCGCCGCCAGACGTCTTCGAATTGCGACGCAACCTTGCCGGCTTTGCGGCAAGGGGGAGACTATAGGTCTAGGGGTTGAGCTCGCCGAGGATCGTCGGAACGAGCTCCGATACAGTGGGGTGAATATGTACAGTATCGCGTAGCGTCTGGAACGGAGCCTTGGCAGACATCGTGTCGAGGATGCAGTGAACGGCTTCATCGCCTCCAACGCCCAGAATGGCGGCTCCGAGAATTTCATTGCTCTCATCATCGACCATGACTTTCATGAAGCCCTGCGGCTCGCCTTTCTCGATGGCGCGCTTGACACGCGTCATGGGCCGGCTGCCAATGCGGATTTTATGATTTGTTTTGCGGGCCTCCGCCTCAGTCATACCCACGCGTCCGAGTGGCGGATCGATGAACAGGCCATAGCAGGGAATTCTGTCGCTGACGCGGCGCGCGCGGCCGTCCAGCAGATTCTGGGCAAC
>JAQGOC010000144.1 GCA_028293805.1 Gammaproteobacteria bacterium | reverse complement strand
GAGATGGCGGGCATGCCGTTGATTTCGACCAGGCGTCCCTGGACCAGGTCGAAAGCAAACACATCGGGTACGAAGTAGATGGAAGCGGTGGTATCGCGCAGCTCACGCACCATCTCGCCGATGCGCGGTACATTACTGAGCGGCAGCGCTATGTAGATCGACGTCACGCCGTGCGTCCTTGCAAACTCAGCGACGTCCTTGCAGTGTCCCACCAGGTATCCCGGGTCAATGGTATCAGGCAGCCGGTCGGCGCTGCGAAAATCGAAGAAGCCCAGAAATCCCTTTGGCGGCAGGCGGCGGAACAGCTCGAATCCGACACTATTGGCGCCGATGATGAGATAGCTCGGAGCGAGGTCGCTGTTCGAGATCAGCCAGCGTGCCCGCAGCCGGGCGACATGTGCCGCATACAGCGCTATGGGCGTCGCGGCAAACCACGTCAGCATCATCAGGCGGGAAAATTGCGCGGTAACCTTGAATGCGAAGCCAGCCAGCAGCAGGACGGATATGACGGCCAGCCACTCGAGAATGATCCGTCCGAGGATCGTCGTGAGTGCCTTCCCCTTCAGCTCCTCGTCCCGGTGCCTACGGCCGAAGACGCGTCCCGAAATGACGAACGTCAGCACGGCCACCGCGCCGATTGCCGGTGTAAAAGGCCCGCGAAAGCACAGCACGGACAAAGTCAGGGTGAAGACCGCAATGAGCGGCTCGAGTTGCTTCAAGACCGCGAGGAGGGCGGGCTCTACGCTGCCGAAACCGATACGCTTCTGCGAGCCCGAACCTGGGACCGAACCGACGACCGAACCGACGACCGCAGCCACTTGTTTTTCTCCCTGCTAAAGACCGAATGTGAACTTAAATAACCCTACGGCAGCAACGCGTCGTTGACAGTTGTCAACCCCCGTGGCGGCGAGCCACGAAAATGAGCACGAAATCGTTTAGTTGGTTCCATTTGTTGTCGCATCCGTTCTTTGTTGAAGTACGCGACAGTACTGTTGATCGTAACCGTAACATCGCACCCTGCCTTCCCGTCTTCAAACATGCAATTCGCGTGCCGCGTCACGGTATTTCTGCTGCGCGGCCCGCCATGCGATGGCGCAGGCTTGGCTGATCAGGAGCTTATAGCCGACTTTGGTCCAAGTGCGTTACAGGAGTTTTGCAGCGGCCACAGATATTTCATGAACCATGGCTGTGCAAGAGGTGCAATGCCTGCGCCGCGAGGTGGCATGGCTGCGCAATGGATGCAAATGGATGCGAATGTGATTTGTGATTATGTGAACCTGAGGCCTACCTCGGTTACAGTTTAGGAGTGTGATGGCGAGCGTGGGACGGACAGCCCCCACTGGCGTACCATTTGGCGAGTCGAGAGCCATACGGCCTGCATATACAACAACAAATCGGGATTTTCTCAAGTGAATGATCAGGTATCTTGGAGGCGTTGCGTCCCAACAGTGCCCCTGTGTGCCGCTCTCGTGCTGTTGGCGGGCGCTGGCCGCGCCCATGCCGCGATCGATTTCAACCCGCAGGGGGCGGTGAGTGCCATCCACAACACGAACGTTTTCTCGCGCTCGGCCGACCAACCGCCATTCCCGGCGACGGGCAACACGGAACTGGGCGACACGATACTGCGTTACCTGGTGGGCTCGACCGCGGACATCAGCTGGGGCTTGGACCGCCTGAGGCTGACCGCCCAGGGGGAGCGGTTCGACTACAACCGCTTCAAGGAACTCAACCACTACGAGAGCAAGTTCGGGGGCTCCTGGGAGTGGTATCTCGGCCCCAGGCTGAATGGGACGCTCGGTTACACGCAGCAGCGTACCATGGCGCCCCTTGCCGATACGCTCTCCGAGCAGCTCGCGATCCAGACCGACAAGGTGACCTCCGGTGATTTCAGCTATCTGCTGACGCCGCGCTGGCGAATCGATCTGCAACCCCTGTGGCACGACTTCGAATCGCCCCTGCCACTGTATCCGAACTTCGGGAACAAGGAGACGAGTCTCATCGTCGCCCTGAAGTACCTGGGAATCCACAAGCTCACCTCGGGGCTGCGGATCGAATACATGGACGGCCGCTACCACGGAATCATCGACGCGACCCGTTATCACCAGACGACGGCACAATTGACGGCCAACTACGCCGTGTCAGGCTTCTCGTCATTCGACGGAGCGCTCGGCTACACGAATCGGAAAAACGATTTCGCCGCAAACCAGCTGGTAGCCAACCAGCTCGGCGATACGAAGGCGTTCACCGGCTCACTCGGTCTTCACCGGGCGCTCTCGGTGAAGACCGCCGCCGACCTGCGGCTCTTCCGCGAGGTCGAAAGCTATGTGGCGGGTGCGAATTCCGAGATCTCGACGGGCGGCGAAGCCAGTCTGCAATGGAAGCCGGATGTAAAATTTACGTTCGTGTTGCGATATAGGATGGCTACGCAGTCGATCCAAGGCACGCTGGCAATCGCGAATTTCACCAACCGCACCGACCGCGTGAGCGACGGTGAACTGGACGTCGAGTATCACGTGCTCAGGTGGCTTACGTTGCGCCCGTATTACATGCGAGACCTGCGCCGATCAAACTTTCACGACGCGAACTTCAACTCGACGGTAGTGGGAGTAGATCTGATTGCTCACTTGAAGGAGCAGGCGCTTCAGGTTCAAAGGAAGTAGCGCCGCGCAACGCAGGGCGGCTTGCAAGTTCTGCGCGCAGGTGGGTGGCGAGGCGCATGGCGAGCGCCACTATGGTCAGTGTTGGATTGGCCTGGCTCGAAGTAGGGAACACTGCGCCGCCGGCCACGTACAGGTTGCGCAGGCCGTGAATGCGACAGTCTGCATCCACCACGCTCGTCCGCGGGTCGGAGCCCATTCGGGCCGTCCCCAGGTGATGGCCGCCGTAGGCACCATAACGCGTCATCTCCAGCTCGATCGACGCTGGATCGTATTCGAACGCACCAATTCCTGAACGCGCGATGTCGTGCGCGAACAACTTTAGTGCCTCGCGCGCCGTTGCAACGTCGCCCGCCGAGTAGTGCCAGTCGAGCAGCACGCGCGGCACACCCAGCGCGTCGCGGTCCGTGCCGAGGCTCACGCGGCTGCCGGGAATGGGTTCCTGCTCGGCATGGAAATCGAGGCTGTAGTGCCCGGCAGAGGATTTTACGATGATGGAGGGAAACTTGCGCGAAGCCAGGATGCGGTCGCGCACCATGTGATGACCAAACGCCAGCAGCTCGTGGGGTCCGCCAAGCACGTTCCGTACATGCCTCATCCAGGTACCCAGCGTGACGCGCTCCTCCCCATGCAGTCGCTTGCCGTATTCATAAGAAATGAGACCTTTCGCCAGCTGGAGCGCTGACAGTACAGCCGTCCTGTGTCTCGGATCGGTGATCCGCGGATGATGCAGGCGGCCGACAAAATTCCCTATGCGGAGGCGGCGTTGGGTTGAGGGCGTGAGGGCGAGGCGCCTGCGGCAGTAGATGCCTTCATCCGACACGTCATAGCCGTGCGAGACACGGTCGCCCGGCCCGCTTTGTTTCAAGGTCCCGATGGTACCCGCGATATGGCACATGTAGTAACGGCCCACCACATCATGCTCATTGCCGATGCCGTTGACCCACTTATCGCGGTTCGACAGCAGAATGCGTGGAACTTCGAGTCCGCCCACCGCGAGGACCACGTGCTCGGCACTTGCCGTGAACTTCTTTCCCCCAAGATTGCTCAGGACGACCGACTCGACGGCCTCGCCGTTCGGATGAAACACGACGGCGACCAGGTTCGAGTGCAGCACTACCCGCACGTTGGGAGCTGTCCTGAGCCGCCGCTCGTAGCGGGTGGCAAAGTTGGTCGGGCAG
>JAQGOC010000129.1 GCA_028293805.1 Gammaproteobacteria bacterium | reverse complement strand
ACGTCGGATACCTCGTCGAAGGACAAGAACGATAAGACACTCCTCCACACACAAGCAGGCGACAGATACCCCGCGGAACGCGGGGTTTTTTTTCATTGGCTGAAAGTCGCCCGGGGCGCGCAGCCCGGGGCGGGCAGCCTGCGGCGCTTTCAGCGAGCGCGCCGGGCAGAGCCGCCACGCCGCCTTTGCCTGGACTGCAGAATTCTCGTCCTGATAAGGGCCTCACACGGAACCCGGATTAGTGGGGCCCGACTTCTCCCGAGGGGAGCCGGAATTATTCAGGGGTCACCTTGTGTGCCGAGAAGGGCTCTTTGCCTTGCTGCACGGCGTACAAGTCGGTTCCGAACGGGTACTGAATACCTTTTGGCAGCGCCAGGTAGGCTTTCATGGCTGCCCGGCTCACAAATGGGGCCTCCCTACGCACCCCGCGAGGCGGCGCCCTATTTACGCTGCTAGCCGCATTTCGAGTCGCCGCAGTTCAGGCAGGTCATGCAGCCGTCCATCATGACGACGGCGGCGGTGCTGCATTTGCCGCACAGCTGCGCGCCTTCGGGGAAGTGCGACTTGGAGAAGGCGTCGGCCTGCTTGGCGCGCAGGTCGAACTCGGCACGCTTCTCGTCCACCATCTTCTGCTGGTGCTGATCGAGCTGCGTCTTCCTCATCAGGCCGATGCTCTGCAGGTGCCGCTCGATGACGTGTCCGAGCTCCGCGATGATCGACGGCATGAACTTCCCGCCCGGCTGCCAATAGCCGCCACGCGGGTCGAATACGGCCTTCAGCTCGTCGACCAGGAAAGTGACGTCGCCGCCCTTCCTGAACACCGCGGAAATGATGCGGGTGAGCGCGACGATCCACTGGAAGTGATCGAGGTTCTTCGAATTGATGAAGACCTCGAACGGCCGGCGCTGCTCGTACTCGGTGCCCTCGTTCAGCACGATGTCGTTGATGGTTACGTACATCGCGTGGTCGGAGATCGGAGTCTTGATCTTGTAGGTCGAGCCGACCAGCATCTCCGGGCGCTCGAGCTTCTCGTGCATCCGGATGACCTTGGCGGTCCGGCCGTTCTTGTCGCGGAAGACCTCGCCCTCGCCCGAAGTACCGGACGCTTTGGCGTCCGCGAGCCGCTGCTCGGCCGCCGCCTTGTCCTCCGGCTTCTGGACGTTGTACTTGACGATTTTTCGTTCGATCTTGATAGCCATGCTGCGTTCCTGGTTTTGAGAGGGCAGTGCGGCGCGCTCGCTGCGTCAGCCGCACCCGATGGGACTCAAAGCCTCAAAGGCGCCCGTAATACCCGTCCCTCATCGCGTCGTATAAATTCGCCGCCGTGTGGATCTCGCCGTCATAGTCGATCTCCTCGTCGCCCCGCGCCTCGACGACCGAGCCGTCATCGAGCGTGAACTTGTAGACCGTGTTCTTGAGATCCTGTTCCTTCACCAGCACGCCCTGGAACGCTTCGGGATTGAAGCGGAAGGTCGTGCAGCCCTTCAGGCCCTGCTCGTGCGCGTAGAGGTAAATGTCCTTGAACTTCTCGTACGGGAAGTCCGTCGGCACGTTCGCCGTCTTCGAGATCGAAGAGTCGACCCACTTCTGCGCTGCCGCCTGCACGTCGACATGCTCTTTCGGCGTGACGCCGTCGGAAGAGATGAAGTAGGCCGGCAGCTTCTCCGCCTCCACCGTCGAGAGCGGTTGAGCCTTCGGATTCACCAGCTCCCGATACGCCAGCAGCTCGAAGGAGTAGACGTCGATCTTCTCTTTCGACTTCTTATTCTCGCGGATCACGTTGCGGAAGTAGTGATGCGCGAAGGAGGGCTCGATGCCGTTCGAGGCATTGTTCGCCAACGACAGCGAAATGGTGCCGGTCGGCGCGATCGAAGTATGGTGCGTGAAGCGCGCACCGACTTCGGCGAGCTCGTGAACCAGCCGGGGAGCCACTTCCGCGACACGCTGCATGTAACGGCTGTACTTCGCGTGCAGCAGCCGGCCCGCGATTCTCGCGCCGGGCTTCCACCCGTCGCGCACCATTTCCGGACGCTTTCTCAACATCTCCTTCGTGACCGTGAACTCCTCGCCCATGATCGGCGCGGGTCCTTTCTCACGGGCGAGATCGAGCCCGGCTTCCCAGCCCGCAACCGCCATCTCGCGCGACACGTCTTCCGTGAAACGCACGGACTCGGCTGAGCCGTATTTCATGCCGAGGAGAATCATCGTGCTGCCCAGGCCGAGGAATCCCATCCCATGGCGGCGCTTGCGCAGGATCTCCTCGCGCTGCTTCTCGAGCGGCAGCCCGTTGACCTCCACCACGTTGTCGAGCATGCGCGTGAAGACCTTGACGACCTCGCGATACTCGGTCCAGTCGAATTCCGCGAACTCGCCGAAGGGATGTTTCACGAACCGTGTCAGGTTGACCGAACCTAACAAACACGAGCCGTACGGCGGAAGCGGTTGTTCGCCGCATTGTCCTGCAACAATTCCGTTGAATATAACAGTGTTGCAGTCCGGTTGTGTCGTGTCGAACACCGCTTCCCTGCCGACATGGGAGATCGCGGCAACCGGCGAGGTGAAGCGCTGTCCCTTCGCGAGCAGCTTGCCCTGAGCCCAGGTGTTATATTTTTCGTTCTTCGCATCAGTCACGAAACCAACTTCCGACATGAAGCGGTCGCGCGACTCCCCGTCGATGATCAGCTCGTAATCCGCCTGGCACGCATATTCTTTGCTGCCGCCCCTGCCGTCCGGCAGCAGCCGGTTGCCCGCTTCCCGGCGCTTTACGATGGTCGCGAATACCCCGAAATTCGCGAGCAGCCCCTGGACGTCCTTGAGCAGGGAAGGAACGCTTGACGCGAGACGCACCGAGCAGCTCGTCAGGTTGTTACCGGAAGTATTGACCGTGCCGTCCGACTGAAACAAACCACGCAGATAACCTTTGACGCACTCCTCACTGCCGCGCCAGACGATCTCCGGCACCTCGGTCTTGCATTTGGCGGTGAATCCGTAGTTCTCCAGCACGCGGGCGAGAATGACCGAGCGGATCATCACCAGATTGCGCTCCGGAACCGCAACCGCGCTCACGCGGTAGTTCCTGAAGCTTTCTGCAGAGTGCGCAATCAACGAGTTGACGTACGTCACCACCTCATCGGCGTAATCGCGGTCGGCTCCCCAGAGATTCACGACGGCGGCCTGCCTGCCTTTGCCGCGGTTCGTGAAATGCCCGTCGCCCGTCAGAAGCCCCAGCAGCAGGCCCAGATCGGCGCTGCCCTTGCCGCCGAACTGGCCCTTGCCCGACTGAATCAACAGCTCATCGCCGGGCCGCAGATCTTTCAGCTTGATCTTGCCGCGAGTCGTGTAGAAATCATGCCATTCGGTGGCCTTGATCTCGTAGCCGGCTTTGGTCGTCACGCGATATACATCGGCGCAGGGCGCAGTCATGAACGCAGGTACCGCCGGACGAACGGTCACGCCTTGCGCCCCTTCACCGAGCGCGCGCACATCTACCGTGGCCTGGATATCGACGCGCGCGTCATACAGATCGCCAATGCGCACCATGCCAAACTGAGTCGCGAGACGCGTGTCGGCCGTGACGCACGGGTTCGTGGCACGGATGTTCTCGCACCACCAGTTGTTGTTCATCTCATTGACGCGGTCGATGAGGATGAATCCGGGCTCCGCGAAGTCATAGGTGGACGTCATGATCACGTCCCACATGCGCCGCGCCGGCAGTATCTTGTAGATCTTGCAGGCGACGAGCCCTTCCTCGTTCGCGACATAACCATCGTGAACCGGCCACTCGCGCCAGACGAACTTGGCCGGATCGGCGAGGTTCGGCGTGTCGGCTTCGTACTCTTTCAACGAGAGCGGAAAGGCGAGCTTCCACTCGCGATCCTCGCGCACGGCCTTCATGAATTCGTCGGTGATCAGCAGGGACAGATTGAACTGCCGCAGGCGGCCGTTCTCGCGCTTGGCGCGGACGAACTCCATCGCATCCGGATGTCCGACATCGAACGTGCCCATCTGTGCTCCGCGGCGTCCGCCGGCGGAGGAGACGGTGAAACACATCTTGTCGAAGATATCCATGAACGACAGCGGGCCCGACGTGTACGCGCCCGCTCCCGACACGTATGCGCCACGTGGGCGCAGCGTCGAATGCTCATATCCGATCCCGCAGTTATGGATCACAGCAAGGCCGCTGTTGCCGGCGAGATAGTTGTTGTGCTTCTCGACGGTGAAATCGAAGAACGTCTCCGACAAAGGCAGGCCACGCTCGATGGCCTCGACCGGGCGCAGGCTCATTGCGAGGCGGATGAGATCTTCGAGCGCCGGGAAACGCATCGCCCAGCGATCGAGCCATACGCGACTCACTCTTTCCTGCAGGTGATACCCGTGAGAGATGCCGAGCCGCTGCTTTTCCAGATGCGATAGATCTTCAGACTCGCGCTCGAGCGCGGTACGCAGTGCTGGCGGCATCCGAAAGACATCGAACTGTCCTGCCGTCGCTCTGTGATGGGTAATGCGGTGTCGCTTGGCGCCGTCCGCCAGGTACGCAGCGATGGAAATAAGAAATTCCGAATCGCAGATCTTGAGCATCGCGCCGCCCGAATCACGCACTACGTGCCCGTTCAGGATGTGCTCCCGCGGCTTGCGTAGCGTGATTGCGCCGTGCACCCCGAAAAGCCCCAGCAACGCTTTTACTTGCGCGGCGAATTCGCCGCTCTTCATGGCAATGGTCGCGCTGCCGCGCTCGGTGCTGACCGTACCATCCGTATCGATCAATCCCGCCAGAAACGGGAGAAAGAAACGCTCGGGCTGCGCAGCGACCCAACTCGGCACACGCGCCGTGGCGGACTTCTCCCCGATCTGATGGTCGATCAATTGCGCGGCGCGACTCGTATCGAAGCTCGCAACCGTGTAGTCCCAGACCGGTGTGCCGTTTGGCGTCGTTGCGGAAACGACCTTGGCGCGCGTGCCGGCGAAGGCGGCGAAAAACGCCGCATACCGCTCGACAACTTCACGTTCCGCCGCACGGATCTTGAATATGAGACGTCGTCCCAGCGCCTGGGCGCGGGCAGCCCAGCGCGGCTGCGTCGCCTTGGACGTGAATTTCTTCTCGTATGCGCTGCCGTCACCCAAGTGCGCACCCGCGAACCATGCATCGAGCCAACGCTCCGGGTCGGCATCCCACTCGTGGCGGTAATGAACCAGCGCGTCGGACAGCTGAACTTCATCCGCGCGAACGTAGGCGAGTTGCCCATCGCGATGTACGAGCACCGGATGTCTCGTCGAAGTGGTGAGCGTCACACCGTTAGAAGTGATGCGGATGTTCTCATCCTGGGGCACGTGCGTGGTCATGTGCCGAAGAATGGCTCGCATCTCGAACCGACCCGCGTCGCGGTCGTAGCTCAAAATCTGCTGGTGCTTCTCGCGCACGGCCTGATCCGCGGTAACGAGGCCGTGCTCCGTGCGCACCATCGTGCCCGGCGCGACGCAGCCCGCTTTGAGCGTGAGTCCCGCCTCATGGACCTTTCTCAGGATGTCGTCCATGGAATCGCGGATCGTGCCCGAGACGGTGCAGTTGATCGTCGACGTGGCCGGCTTGTGCTCCAGCGCCCCGGCATTCGACGTCACTCGTCCGGCCGGAATGGCTCCGCGACGCAAGGCCCATAGGAACCGCTCGTTCCAGTGATCGCGTACGTCCTCACGCTCGACATCGGCCAGAGCGCGCGCGACGCGCTTATAAGTGTCGTCCATCGACTTGTCGATAGGCGAGCCGTCCTTTGCGGTCAGACGGTACTTCTTATCCCAGATGTCCAGCGATGCTTCCTGGAACGGAACGGCATCGATGTCTTTATGTTCAATTTTTACGACGGTATTCATGAATCCGCGGCGCTCCGAATATTTTTAACGCCCCTTGCGACGGATCACAGGGAATACGACGCCTTCACGCCGGCACCTAGCATGGGTCAGCGAGCTGAGAAGGGTCTGATAGGACCCGCTGCAGCCGATCAGCCAAGCCGGTACCCCCTGAAATCTCCCCCCGACCGCGCGATATTGGATCGCTGTGCGCGAAACACAAGATCTTGGGTCGGGGTCAAAAGACTAATGACGCCGGCCGATGCCGTCAATATTTTCCGGCAGATTTTGTAACACAGATAAAGCCAATACAATCATTGGGTTGCATCGATATCGGCCGCGGCGTACCGGGTTTTTTCTCTCGAGGTGAGCACTCCGGGAGCTTCGGGCGCACCCCAATATATAGTGCTTCGAGCGGTACACAGGTTGTGCACAGCATCCTCACAGGCGCAGGTCACGGTAAAGGTGCGCTGATTCGCCAGCGCCCCTCACGGGAGGGGCTCGATTATGTACCCATGAGGCACGCAAGCCAGCACGCGGCATGCGCGCAGGGGCGAAAAGGCCTTGTGCCCAGCGAGCACGAGCACCAACCGACGCCTGTGAACGCAGGCGGAGCCGACCTCGACCCCGACTCCGCTTTGGCGTTCGCGCGGATCAACACTTGAAACTCGGCTTGGTCAACCGCAAATCCCGTCCATGCGCGCCTGGCGCGATCCGCTACAACACACCTGGAGGCCCCATGACCTTTGTTAGTTACGAGCCTTGGACGCTGGTCAATCGCCTGCATCGGCAACTCGATCAGGTCTTCAGCCCGGCACCCGCACGTTCGCAGGCCGCGAGCACGCCGAGCGTCTCCTGGATTCCCCGCGTTGATATTTACGAGGAATCCGACCGTTTCGTGGTATTCGCCGATGTGCCCGGCGTCGAGTCGAAGGACATCGACATCACTGCCGAGAACGGCGTGTTGACGATCCGCGGCGAGCGCCGCTCGGACAGAAAAGAATCCGACAAGAGCGGCTATGAGCGTGTCGAGCGCACTTCGGGCTCGTTCCTGCGTCGCTTCACTCTCCCCGAGAGTGCCAACACGGAGACGATCAAGGCCAAACAGACCAACGGCGTGCTCGAAGTGAGCATTCCCAAGCACCCGCAGGTCCAGCCGCGACGCATTTCCGTCGAAGCGGCCTGAGGCACCCGCCGGGAGCTCGTTGATAGCCTGCGCGAGGACGGGCGCCTTACGAGGGCGCCCGTCGGTCCCCAAGCGCCGCCATCTCGCCCGGACGCCTACGTTGCCCCGCTTGCGCGGGGGAGGGCGGTCGGCGGCGCTCGACATGCCCGGGCCTGTAATTGACGCGCCACTTGCGCCGACCAAGGATCAGGGCATGACAGGCTGAGCCCAAGTCGAGACGCTCCGGCAACCGCATCCGCAAAGTCGCGGCCGACCGAAAAAACGCTCCCCCCGAATGCACCGTCTCCGCTTTCCTGTTGTTCGTCTCACTTTGGCGCAGCCGTATCGCCACGTGCAGCGTCCGCGGCCCGGACCACGGTAGAATCACCCTCGCTGCGGAATTTTCCCCGGCATCGTCCGACCGGAATTCACCATGAAACGTCCTGAGCTCGCTCTCGCCGCACTGATGCTCACCGCCGCGATAGCCTCGCCCGCTGCTCCCGCCGCCATGCCGGCGACCGTTGGCGACACGCCGGTGCCCTCCCTCTCCCCAATAGTGAAGAGGGTTTCCCCGGCGGTAGTGAACATCGCCACCCGCGGCACGATCCGCGACCGGGGCCCGCAGAATCCACTGCTGGACGACCCTTTCTTCCGCCGATTCTTCGATGTGCCGCCCGATAGCGGCCCGCGCGAACGGCCGTTTCAAAGCGCCGGCTCGGGCGTCATCTTCGATGCCAAGAACGGCTACATCGTCACCAACGCCCATGTAGTGGAGAACGCCAGCGAAATCACGGTCACGCTTCAGGACGGGCGCGACCTCAAGGCCGACGTCGTCGGCAGCGACGAGCCGTCCGACGTCGCGGTCTTGAAAATCAAGAGCGAAGGCGCCCTCACTCAGATTGGACTCGGCGACTCGGCGAAAGTCGAAGTCGGCGACTTCGTACTGGCGATCGGCAACCCCTTCGGTCTGCAGCACACCGTCACTTCGGGAATCATCAGCGGCCTGTCCCGCTCCGGAATCAACCCCGACGGCTACGAAGATTTCATACAGACGGATGCCTCGATCAACCCGGGTAACTCGGGTGGCGCGCTCGTGAACCTCCATGGCGAACTGATCGGCATCAACACCGCAATCCTGTCCCGCAGCGGCGGCAACATCGGCATCGGTTTCGCAATTCCGGTGAACATGGCCCACAGCGTGATGGACCAGCTCATCAAGTACGGCTCGGTGAAACGGGGCCAGCTCGGCGTGAGCATGTACACAGTAACGCCGGATATCGCGCATTCGCTCGGCCTCGCCAACGCCATGGGCGCGCTGGTCTCACAGGTTGTCGACGGCTCCCCGGCGGAGAAGGCGGGCATCCACACCGGCGACGTCATTACGTCGGTCAACGGACAGCCGGTAAAATCAAACAGCGAGTTGCGTAACAGCATCGGTCTCATGCGAGTCGGAGACAAGGTGGAGGTTGGCCTGCTGCGCGATGGCAAGCCACTGCGCGTGACCGCCATCATCGCCGACACGACGGCGACCGCCCAGGCATCCCCGGTGGAGACCATTCACAAGAATTTCGAGGGCGCCACCCTGGCGGACGCTCCGGAATCCGGCGGCGCGCTCGTCAAGAGTGTCGAGCCCGGCAGCGCAGCCGCGCATTCCGGCCTGAGAATCAACGATGTGATGGTGAGCGCCAACCGCGGCCGCGTTTCGGGTCTGCATCACCTGCGGGAGCGGGGCTTGGGCGCCGCGGTAGTGGTGCTCGAAGTGCGGCGGGGCAACACGATCTTGTTGATACCCTTGCGCTAGAAAG
>JAQGOC010000128.1 GCA_028293805.1 Gammaproteobacteria bacterium | reverse complement strand
TTCCCTTCCGACGAACACAGCATCATCGCCGCGAATGGAGTGGACAAACTTGACCCCGCCATTGCTGATCATTGCCATCAAATCGGTATTGACGTAGCGTCGTACCCAACCCGCGCCAAACCGCTCGCTGCGCGCGCGGCTTGGCTGGAAGAGCTCCGGACAGGTGTCTTCGAGGCGATCGAACACAACGTCGACAGCGCGCTGGCGGGCGATTTGGGCCGCGCGCTCGGCTGGGTCGGCAATGACGAGGTGGCAGGACACAAGGTAGGTGGTATTACCGGCCTGTTGACCGGAGGGCATCGAGCTCTTGGGAGCGTCCTCTATCAACGGAGGCAGGCCGTGCACAGTGATCGTCGCGCAGTCGCTTGCGTCGGCGCGCAGGCCTAAGCGCTCCAGGGCAACATCGGCTCGGACGCGAAGCATTTCCTGTCCCTCGCTGCCTTCATACGGTTGCGCGTTGACTAGAAGAACGCGCAGGTGCGGTGTGTATCGTTGGATCAACGCCTCGATTCGCGCGCCGACTGCGCCATCCAGTCCGAGTGCATAGCCGCCGGAGAAGTTGATCAGTCCGGAGCCCTTCGCCAGAAATGGATCGATGAACGAATTCGACTGCATGCCCACGGTCAGATACAGGCTGGGCTCGGTTCGAAGTTTCTCCGGCACCGCAATGTCATACCACCGGCCACCCCACGGCACCGGGTTCCACCGAAACTCCGTTCCCATGCGCAGCTGGAGCACCTGTATGCCCAAAATGGCAGCCAAAATATAGCCGCCTACCTTCGGCTGCGTCGCGAAGAGTCGAAACAGCAGACCGGTAATCACGACCGCAGCTACACAACCCATCGCCAGGAAATAGCGGCTGTTGCCCGAAGCACTCAGCCAGAGTACCCAGTCCGTGGCGAGACCGAAGCCGAGCGCCGCCAGTACGCGTGTGGTCTCTGAGGTTGTTACGGGTGTCGATAAAGTTGAGGGATGAGCGAAGCGCCGCCATAGCCAGCGCAAGCAAAGCACGATGAGCAGCGCGAGGAGTACGGCGTAACGCAGATCGGGGGCACGCAATTCCTCATGCACCATGCTCCGCGGATCGATCATCGCGAATGGACGCCACACGGCTTCGCCGAAGGTGGCTGGAATGAAACGCAGATGACGCAGTGGCACGGTTGTGAATTCCGGCGAGCGGAACACGCTGTTCATCAGCGGAAACAGGGGATTTCCGAACATCTGTTCGAGCCGATACGACCAGGGAGCGGCGACCATGACGAAACCGAAGGCAAGCGAGACCCCGTAGGCAAGACTGTGTCGGATCCGTCCACGCAGGCTCAGCGGTAAGAGGATCAAAACCACAAAGCCGGCTATCGCATGCGCTGAGTTGGTTAGCTTCAACGCGCTGGCGGCCCCGAGGAGCAGCCCGGCGAAGACGAGCCGCACGGCATGCGGTGTGCGCACCGCGGCAGCGAGCAGCAGCCAGCCGGCGAGCACCAGTATCGCCGTCGTGATGTCAGCAAAGGTCGAGCCGATCTCCTGCAACAGGATCGGGTTGACGAATGCCAGGGCGACTGCGCAAAGGCCGGTCGTAACGCGTGCTCGACGGTCGTCGGACGGGCAGACGCGGACGCCGAGCTCGTAGGTCAGCCAGAGAACGATGCTGTGCGCCACGGCCAGCGCAGAACTGATTTCAAGCGCTGAGAGTCCGGCGCTGACCAGAGCATAGAAGGGCACGTAGGCGTAGGGATTAAAGTAGGACTGTGGGCCGGCCGCGAAATAGTCCTGGCCGAAACGATCATTGACGGCACTGAAGCCGGCATACAGGTGGTACTGCTGCGTATCCCACGCCATGTCCTTGCCGAGCAGGTAGTTGGCGGCGACCACCAGTATGGTGCATGCAATATAGACAGGCAGCCGGTACAACCCGGCAAAATCGCCGCTCGACTCCGCGAGCGGCCTGCCACGACGGAACATCAGTCCCGGCGCGTGTTCTGCCAGACTCATGGATCGGTCGCGCGGCTCGCGCGGACATCAATGAATTCGAGCAGAAACGACGCGAAGATGATTTCGGCCCCCGCCAGCATCAAAGTGACCGAAGGAATGGCCACTCGCATCACGGTCTCCGGGTCGAGGGCTCCGAGGCGCGCGTGCGACCAGCTCTCTACCGAGTAGGTCGCGAGCCCGAATCCGGCCAGGCCGAGCGACAAGCCGAGCAGAATTCCGCGCTCGAGTGTGAAGACGCGCAGAAAGCGCGCAAGCGGTCGGGTTATCGGCAAAAGATTCTTCAGCACGCCAACGGTGCGTGCCAGGAGCGAGAACAGCGCCAGCTGTACCCCGAGGATGGTTGCGGCAGCCGCGTAGAGCATGGTGTGGATGTCGAATCCGACGCCGTCGATGACGACCGGCCCGTGCAGGATTGCAAGTTCGGCTGCAATACCGATTGCGATCAGGCAGATTCCCGGATACAGCATCAGCCAGCGCGGGCTCATCATGAGTAGGAAGCGCAGGTGACGCCAGCCATCCTGCCAGCTGCGCAGATGCGGCGGACGCGTGCGTCCGGCCGGCGAAAGCACGGTGGGTACCTCGGCTATACGCCAGCCTGCGAGTGTCGCCTTGACGATCATCTCGCTCGCGAACTCCATGCCTGGGCT
>JAQGOC010000113.1 GCA_028293805.1 Gammaproteobacteria bacterium | reverse complement strand
TTGCCCGCACGGCCCAAGACTGACACAACCGACCGGCGCCTTAAAGCTTCTGCAAGAACGATACGTACCAACGGCGGCCGAGCACGTCGTAGGTCGCCACGTCCGTGTTCGCGTTGATCACGTTGTTCATGTAGAAGAGCGGCGGGATTCTGTTGAACGCGTTGTCGACGCCCGCCTGCACATGCGTGTTGGTGGGAAAGTTATACCCGACCGAGAAGTTGGTGTAGTAGATATTCGGAATCGCAATATCCGTGCTCACTGGGGGCGCCGCGTTCGGCTGTCCGCCTGGAATGGTGAGCTTGCCGAGCCACTGCTCGGTCACCAACGTCTCGAAACCGTGGAAGCCCCACGCCACCGACAGCAGCCCGCGCCACTTCATGTCGTTGCCGTACTGCTTGCTGAACGTTCCCGCGTACTCCACCGTCGGGAAGCCGCCTCCGGGGCTGTTGGTGAAGCTGTTCACATGGGTTACGTCCGCACTGAAGCGGAACGAGCCTATGGGAGTGCTACGCACCGAGTACTTGACACCGAGGTCCACGCCGTCCGTCTTGAGCGTGCCGACGTTCTCCGTTGGCTGCAGGTACGCCAGGATCTGGCCGGCATTGGCACCGGCGCCGTAGCGGATGGCCAGATCGCAGTAGGTCGGTGAGCCCGTCGCAATACACTGGGCACTGGCGAAGGTCGGGTCGAGCTGGGTCAGCACGTCATTGATCGTGTAGTGCCAGAAGTCGACCGTGGTCGAGAAGCCCGGCAGGAAGCTCGGGTCATACACGATGCCGTAGGTCGTGACTTCGCCCTGCTCGGGCTTCAGGTTCGGATTGCTACGCAGCACTCCCGAAATCTGTGCGTCCTGTTCGTGGAAGCTGCCATCCGTCGGCACTCCCACGCAGGCCTTGGACAGCCCCGGATTGGCTGCGACCAGCGCCGCCGTCAGGCCGTTGCAGGGATCGACGTAGCTCGTGCTGCTGGCCGCGGCCGCCTGGGCGAGATCCTGCACGGTCGGGGCGCGATAGATCTGCGCGAACGTGCCACGGATGAGGAGGTCGGAGATGGGCCGATACTCCAGCTTGATCTGTCCCTTCGTGGTGGCCGAGAACAGGGTGTATTTGGAATAGCGGACACCGAAGTCGATGTTGAGGGACTTGGCGAGGGGCATGTCCTTGAGGATCGGAACGAAGAGCTCGCCGTAGAGATCGGTGTTGCTGTAATGCAAGCGGGAGTCGCCCGTGCAGGTTTCCGCCGAAATCTCGCAGGTCACGAACAGCGGCGGCAGCCCCTGCACGATCTGATCCGCGGTGAAGATGCCTTCCTGCCAGCGGTATTCGGCTCCGACACTGGCCTGCATGTCGCCGGCCGGCAGCGTCAGGACCTTGCCGTTCAGGTCGAGAGCGAAACTTCGTGTGCGGTACGAGTGGTCGGTGTTATAGCCCGTGCTGATCGACTTGAACGCAGCCTGCTGCGCCGGACTGGATACCGCCAGATCGTTGACCGCGAAGATGTTGATCGGTGTGCAGTTCGCGACGGGTTGGGCGGCTGTGCCGCACGTCGCGACCCCTGCGCTATCGAAGAAGGACGGCCCCAGGGCCTGCGAGAGGCTGCTGGAGAAGAAGTAGCCGCTGATCTTGGCCTGCTGATCGATGCGGCCGTACTGCGAATACAGATCCCAGTTCCAGCCGGTGTCGAACAGGTTGCCCTTCACCCCGAAGTTGGTGACGACGCTGGTCGAGGTGGCATCGCTGAAGCGAGGACCCAGGCCCAGCAGGCGGAACTTGGCATCCGGATTCACGCCGCTGACACCGCCGAAGTCGATGCCGAACGGGTTGTAGACGCTGTCTTTCGAGATGACGACGTTGTCCGACGTGGCATCGAAAGGCAGTGCCGCTTCCTGAAATCCCGACCGCGTGCGGTTGTAGAGTACCGAACCGTATGCCTCCACCATGTCGTTGATCTTGTAGTTCACCTTCGAGAAGATGCTGCCGCGCTCCTGCGGGGTTTCCAGCAGGTTGATCGGCGCGAAGTTGTAATGGTCGTCGGCCGCGCCGCCGGAATTGAAGCAGCGGAAGTCCGCAAGCGAGTTGCCCGCCGCGCCGGCGACCTTGGTCACGGAAGCCGAGCCGCAATTGGCGAACGCGCCGCCCGGGAAACCTCCCGTCGGGACATTGATTCTACCGGTCGGGGTACGTGACGAGCCGGCCGCCGAGGCCGTGCCGCTGTAGTCGTAAAGCGCGAATTTCGACCAGTCGCGGCGCCCTTCGGAAACCGCGTCCTGCTTCTGGTAGCGGCCGCTCAGCATGAAGCCGAACTTGTCGCCCTGCTCGCCCATTGATACCTGCACCTGATGGTGCGCACCGTCGTTGGCAGTCGTTCTGCCGTAGTCGGCGGTCACTTCGAGGCCGGTCAGGTCCTTGCGCGTGATGAAGTTCACCACGCCGGCGATCGCGTCCGAGCCGTAGATCGCGCCCGCGCCTTCCTTCAGCACTTCCACGTGATCGATGATCGCAAGTGGAATCTGGTTCACGTCCACCGCGCTCGTGCCCGAGCCCGGATCCCCGATCAGGCCAACGCGGCGGCCGTCGATCAGGATCACCGTGCGCTTCGCGTCCAGGCCGCGCAGCTCGATGTAAGACTCGCCGAAGCCGCCGCCATTGTTGGTCGAAGGGTTCGTGGCGGAGCCGTTCACGCTGGGGAGCTGCATGACCAACTCACCGACAGTGGTTTTGCCGGAGGCCATGATCGCAGACTGGTCGATCGTGTAGACCGGGCTGGCCGTCTCCGCATCAACACGGCGGATGCGGCTTCCCGTTACGGTGACGGTCTGGGTCGGAATGGCATCCGGGCTTGCCTCCTGTTCCTGCGCGTAAGCCGGAAGGCTTACCGCGCCCGCGCCGGCGGCAACGACGGCACTCATGACGAGCGCGCGCCGCACAGCGAGTGTGATGTCACTGTGACGACGGGCAATCGAATTCCTGTCTTTGCTGTTATTACTGCTGAGAATCATCAGATTCCTCCCGCGAACGGTCCGACGTTCGAGAATATGACACCGGTGGCTCCACGCCTTTGCCGGCAAGCCCCTGATTTAGATGTTGCGGTTTCGGTCTTGAAGTAGAACTAGGCCTACACCGCGTGCGGGGGATGTTAGCAGCCACGCAACAGGCGGGAAACACTTTTGGAGAAAAAGCAACAAACCAGGTGGTTCCCGGGCCTGCTGAAATCCCGCTGAGGACGTTCGTCCCGGCAAACTGTCGTATCCCGGATCGGCCCGGGATGGGCGGCGCAACCTTCTGTTGCTATCACACAACAACTGACAGGCAACGCCGGATGGGCGCCATTGCGACGGCAGCCAGGTGCCGGAACTGCTTGAACGGCTGCAGAGACAGCGTAGCCTCGCCATTGAGGGGGCCGGCCGAGCGGCCCGGCGGTTGGAAATCGGGTATGAGTCTCTTTGTGCCTCTCTGTTATCTGCAGGGCGCGCTGCTCGCGGGTCTAGCGCTGGCGGCACCCGTAGCGACCCCCGGGCCAGTTGCCGACGAGAACCCGGACCTTCTGTTCGCGTCGCCGACCCGCATCGACCATGTCGGACGAATCGTCGTGCCGGTCATGATCGAGGGTAAGGGGCCGTTCAGGTTTATCGTCGATACCGGCGCGAGCAGCTCGACGATCTCTCCGCAACTGGCGCTCACACTGGGTCTGGACCCCGCGTTGCAGGCGACCATGATCGTCAATGGCATTACCGGGACGGCGCAGGTTCCGTCAGTAGCCATCAGCAGGCTGCAGGCGGGAGATCTCGTCATCGAGGACACCCGCTTCCCCGTCGTCTGGGCGCCGCTGATGGCCGGCGCCGATGGCATCCTCGGCGTTGCGGGCCTCCGCAAGGAAACGGTGTTTGTGGACTTCCGGCGCAACCGCGTCGTGATCTCCCGCTCGCTGGCGGGCAGTGACCGCGTGGGATTCGATACAGTGCCCGCAAAGGTCCTGGCCGATGGCCTGATCACTGTGGAGGGTCGAATCGGGGACGTACGGGTTCAGGCCGTCATCGACACCGGCTCGGAGCGCTCGATCGGCAACCCGGCGCTACACGCCGCTCTATACGCGCAACGTCGCGCCGGAGAGATCCCGAACGTAACGGACGTTTATGGAGCGACCACCGATGTGGCGACGGGCGAAATGGACCTGGTGCCGACCATCACCCTGGGCGCGGTGAACATTTCCAATGTCACGGTCATCTTCGGGGATTTCCACATCTTCGAGGTCTGGGGCATGGAGGACCGGCCCGCCGTGATCATCGGAATGGATGTGCTGGGCACGGTGAATTCCCTCGGCATCGATTTTCGGCGCTCGCAGATCTACTTCGACAGTTCCCTGCGGCCGGATTCCTAAGCCGCCGCGAGCGGCCTTGTCACTGCGGAGCCCTCCAGGAGACCAGGTCGCCCGCGTGGAGTCCCATCTTCGCCGCCTCCCCACCCCTGATCTCGAGCACCGCGGCAATCGGTTGCCCGGACTCGAGCGTCTCGAGCGACAGCGGCTTGGCATGCTCGATGATCTTGACGATCGTTCCCTTCGCTCCGACGAACACCATGTCGAGCTCGACGTAAGTGTTCTTCATCCACATGGTCATGGTTCGGGGCGGGGCCTGGGGAAACAGCATTCCCTGGCTCGCCGGCAGGTCGCGCACGAACATGAGCCCCTGCTCCTGCCGCGCCGGCGTGTCGGCGATCCAGACGTCGAAGTGGTGATTCGCCGGATCGCTCTTCTTCTTGCCGTGCATGATGTCGAGGGTCGTACGCGGGAAGGTGGCGAGATCCTGCAAAGGGCCCGACTGCGCGACCCCGGCCGTGGGGGCGGCGAGAGCCAGGGCCAGAAGCAGCTCGCCGACGCAAAGGAGCCTACACAACGGGCCCAGGGACGGCGATTTTGTCTTGAGCATGGCGTATTCCGTTTTCTGAAAGGCGGGCAGCTAAGGGCGCGTCGAGGTTCGCTCGCCCGAGGGCTTGCGAGTCGTGCTATCGGCGGGCTCCTCATCCTCGAACGTGGCATTGCCCGCGAAGTCGAAGCGGCTCACCAGAATCCGGCCGTCGCCGTTGAGAGTGCTCGCAGGGGAAATGCAGAAGCCACGCGCGACAATGCGGTACGAGCGCTTCGGGCCGCCGAGCGCTCCGACACGCTCCTGTTC
>JAQGOC010000365.1 GCA_028293805.1 Gammaproteobacteria bacterium | reverse complement strand
TGAGCGTGCTGGGCGTTTCGGCGGCGCTCTTCGGTTTCCTCGTGCCTGCATTGTCCGATCGGTTCGGACGCAAGCCCATCATGGTCGGGTTCAGCCTCATCGGCGTGTTGTGTCCGGTGGCGGTGCTCTACTATTCCGGTTCGCTGGTGGCCCTGGGAGCATTGATTTTCGTCGGTTGGTCGGCGAGCGGCGTGTTTCCGCTCTTCATGGCGACCATCCCGTCCGAGACGATTCCGGCTCGCTATATCGCCACGTCGATTGGCATCGTCATGGGCCTTGGCGAGCTGATCGGCGGAGTGGCCACTCCCTCCATAGCGGGCTGGGCGGCGGATCGCTATGGACTGCAGGCGCCGATCCTCATCGAGGCGGGCTGTGCGGTGGTGGCCACCGTCCTCGCGCTAGGCCTGGTCGAGACTGCACCGGTGAAAATCAAGGCGCGCAGCGCTCCCGGGTCGCAGCCCGTTGTAGCGCCATTGCGCAAGGTAGCGTGATGTCCGGCGCGCCGCTGTTTGGTCAGCCCCTTGGCGGCATCATGCAAGTCGCCTACGTCGTGCCGAATTTGCGCGAAGCCATGGCGTTGTGGACTTCCGAGCTGCGCGTCGGTCCCTTTTTCCTCTTCGAGAACTTCCAGCTCGATGAGCTGCAACATCGCGGTCGTGCCGCGACGTTGCACATGTCGCTCGCGTGCGCCTACAGTGGTTCGATGTGCTTCGAGTTGATCGAGCAACACGACACCGAGCCGTCGGTCTATCGGGATGTCATCGTGAGCCGGGGCTATGGTTTTCACCATTGGGCCCGCAGCACGCAATCCTTCGACGCGGACGTGCGCCGTTACGAATCATCCGGCGCGCCGCTTGCCATGTACGGCGTTGCCACCGTCGCTGGCGCGCGCGTGGCCTATATGGACGCCCGCGAAAAGCTGGGCGGCATGGTCGAGCTCATCGAACTTACGCCGGCCATTGACAGCCTGTTCGGCGCGATGAAGCGAGCAGCGGAAGGTTGGGACGGCTCCCATCCCATACGAACAAGCGTCGCCTGACTGAACTCCAGGGGTCCTCGGCACGCTAGAATGCGTGCCCATGAAAGCCCAAACGCTGCTCCCGACACTACTGCTGTCCCTGCTGGCCGCCGAAGCGTGCTGCGCTCCGGTTCTCTCGCAAGCAGCCACCCTGCCCGATGCCCCCCTCGTGACGGTCGCCGAGCAGTCGAAGTTTATACGCACGGGCCGCTACGACGAGGTGCAACGGCTCTGCAAGGCCTACGCAGATGCGTGGCGAGACGCCGTCAAATGCACGGAATTCGGGCGTACACCCGAAGGGCGGCCGATGATCGCGCTCATCGCCTCGCGGTCGGGTGTGCTGGCACCTGATGAGGCGCGGCGGCGCAATCTGCCGGTTATGTTGCTGCAAGGAGGCATTCACGCCGGTGAGATCGACGGTAAGGACGCCGGCTTCCTCGCGCTGCGCGAACTGCTGGCGGACACAGTAGCGCCGGGCGCACTGAAGACTTTTGTCCTGGTTTTCGTACCGGTATTCAACATCGACGGTCACGAGCGCGTCGGGCGCTGGAACCGGCCCAACCAGGTCGGCCCGGAGGAAATGGGGTGGCGTGCCACCGGACAGAATTTGAACCTGAATCGCGACTACATGAAGGCGGACGCGCCCGAGATGCATGCGATGCTCCGCCTGCTCAACGCCTGGGATCCGGTGCTGTACGTCGACATGCACGTGACCGACGGCGCGAACTTTCAGCACGACGTCTCGAATACGGTCGACCCTCTTTATTCGGGGGATCCGCAACTGCATCCCATCGCCCGCGCGCTGGTGGCGGAGCTCAATTCCAAAATCGCCGCCATGGGCTCGCATCCGCTGGATTTTTACCCTGACTTCGTGCGCGAGGACGACCCCGCGTCCGGATTTGCGCTGAATGTCTACTCGCCGCGCTTTTCCACGGCGTACTGGTCATTGCACAACCGCTTCGGCCTGCTGGTCGAAACACATTCGTGGAAGGACTACGCCACCCGTGTGAGGGTAACTCGCAACGTCATCGTGAACCTTGCGGACATGATGGCGAAAGAGGGGTCGCACTGGCGGGAACAGACACGAGAGGCCGACGGCCGTGCGCAGGCACTCGGCGGACAGACCGTTGCACTGGGCTTCGAAAACGGACCGCACGTCACGACGATCGACTTTCTGGGCTACGCCTACACCCGCGAGCCCTCCGCCATCTCAGGCTCTCTGGCAACGCACTACGATCCAACGAAGCCAGAGGTCTGGCACATTCCGCTGCGGGATTCCGTGGTTGCAAAGGCCAGCATCCAGGCTCCGCGCGGCGGCTACATTGTTACAGCAGCCAACGCGGGGTGGCTGGCTGAAAAGCTGTCCTTGCACGGCGTTCGCTTCGAGAAACTGATCAAGCCGGCCAATGATGCACAGGTCGAGACCTTTCGCGCTACGAAGGTCACATACTCGCAGGCGACGTTTGAAGGCCACACAATGCTGGCTTTCGAAGGCGCATGGGGTCAGGAGCACCGTACCCTGGCGGCTGGCTCCTTGTTCGTGCCCATCGCGCAGGCGAACGCACGCGTGGCCGTTGCGCTGCTCGAACCGCAGGCAGAGGACTCTCTTGCCGCCTGGGGTTTTTTCAACACCGCGTTCGAAGCAAAGGAATACATGGAGCCCTACGTCGCAGAGCAGGTCGCCGCGGACCTGCTAGCTCACGACGCGCAGGTTGCCGCGGCGTTCAAGAAGCGGCTCGCCGACGACCCGCAATTCGCCGCCAGCCCGAGCGCGCGCCTCGAGTTCTTCTACCGTCGCCACCCGTCGTGGGACGAGCGCCTGAACCTCTATCCGGTGTATCGCGTCGCTGCTGCGCCGTAGTGCCTTAAGTCTCCTGTTGCGATCGCGCCGCGCCGTTCAGCCGCGCGAGCACGCGATTCACGATGTAGTCAGCGCGGTCGGCCGTGAGCTCGAAGATTTCCGCACGTTCGACGGGGATGCGCCGGGACAAGTCCGTGTGCACCCGTCGTTGCGCACGGTACAGCCGGGTCCGCACGGTCGTCTCGTTGATCCCCAGGCACGCGGCGGTTTCGATACCGCTGATTCCTTCGACGGTGCGCAGGACGAAAACGGTTCGGAACACTTCCGGCAAGTCGTCGATCGCCTGTTCCAGGAGTTGGCGTGAGGGCCCTTCCTCAATGTCGCGCGCCTCTTCAGAAGCATGCCCGTCGGCTACACGCGGTGCGGGCGCGCCCAGACGTAGTGTGCGGCGCAGGGCCAGCGCCTGGTTGAAGGCGAGGCGCGCGAGCCACGATCCAAACTTCCCCGTGGGCTCATAGCGCTCAATGTCGCTGAAGGCGAGCAGATACGCTTCCTGCAAGACCATTGCGGCTACGTCGCCGTCCGGAACGATACTGCGGGCAATTCGGAACAGCCGCTGGTTGTAGCGACGCATGAGCGTCTCGAAGGCGCGTATCTCCTTGCTGCGCGCCCGTTCGATCAGAAGTAGATCGGGAAGGGCCGTCGCGGACGGGACCTGCTCCGTGCCGCGCTGGCTGTGAGAACCAACCGTGTCGGGGGTGAGAGATTCAGTTACTGGCTCCAGCATTTGCGTCGCCCTTTCGTTGGTGTTGAGAGCAGTGCCGGCCTGCGGTCCGGCAGTGGCTTCCGGCAGCCGCAACTCTTGCGGCGGGTGGTGGCAGGATGTGACAGACGAGCTCCCATCGGAGCGTCGCCGGACAGGACCCCGTGTTCGTTGACAGCGCTGTCATGAGCGTGTGATGCTGATCGAAACCCATGCCGCAAAACGCGCCCGACTTCCACTGTCGGCCCTTCTTCACTATGGAATTCATAACGGTACGGCTCAGGCGCAAAACGTCTCTCGTAATCGGTCCGTGGCTCGCGCGAACTCTGACCTGTCTCGCGGTCTGCGCTCTGTCGGCACCCTCGGTCGGGATGAGCACGACCGCTACGGCGCCCAGGGATGGGTCGGACATCGGCAGCCCGGACCCCGGTAGGCCGGACCCCGGTAGGCCGGACCCCGCCAAAGCCGTCGGCGCCGCCACCCCAACAGTGCACCCGGGCGAATGGCCCCGTCTGCGGGCCGCGCTTGCGCCGGATGCCCGACTCGAATCGCGTGTCTCGGCATTGATCGCGGCCATGACACTCGAGCAGAAGGTCGGCCAGCTCATCCAGCCCGACATCGCCAGCGTCACTCCGGAAGATCTGCGTCACTTTGCCCTCGGGTCTATCCTGAACGGCGGTAGCTCCTCGCCGAATGGCGACGAGTTCGCTTCACCCAGTGAGTGGCTCGCCCTTGCGGACCGGTTCTATGACGCGTCCCTCGACCCCGCGCACGGGTCCCATCCCATTCCCACGATCTGGGGTACGGATGCTGTCCACGGTCACAACAATATCGTCGGTGCGACAATCTTCCCTCACAACATCGGATTGGGTGCGGCGGGCGATCCAGACCTCATCCGCCGGATCGGAGAGGTCACGGCGCGCGAAGTGCGGGTGACGGGGCTCGACTGGACATTTGGGCCGACGCTGGCGGTCGTCCGCGATGACCGCTGGGGGCGTACTTACGAGAGCTACTCCGAGGATCCCCACATCGTTAGCCGCTACGCTACGGCCATGGTCCTTGGGCTCCAGGGCGTGCCCGGCTCACCGCAGTTCCTCGATTCTTCGCACGTGATCGCCACACCCAAGCACTTCGTCGGAGATGGGGGTACGGGGGGGAAGGATCAGGGCGACAACACCTCGAGCGAGACAGAACTGCGCGACATCCACGGTGCCGCCTACCCGCCCGCCATCACTGCCGGCGCGCAGTCCGTGATGGCCTCTTTTTCGAGCTGGCACGGCATAAAAATGCACGGCAACAAGGCGCTGCTGACCGACGTACTGAAGGGTCGGATGAATTTCGACGGCTTCGTCATCGGTGACTGGAATGGCCACGCTCAGGTGCCCGGATGCACCAGGTTCAGCTGTGCTGCCGCGATCAATGCCGGCCTCGACGTTCTGATGGCGCCAGACAGCTGGAAAGAGCTTTACACGAACACCCTGGCGCAGGCGCGGTCCGGTGAGATCCCGACAGCGCGGCTGGACGATGCTGTGCGTCGGATCTTGCGCGTCAAATTGCGCGCGCATCTCTTCGATGAGGGACGTCCGTCTTCGCGGCCGCTCGCGGGGCATTTTGAGTTGCTCGGGGCGCCCGCACACCGCGCGATCGCTCGCGAGGCCGTTCGCGAGTCGCTCGTTCTACTCAAGAACACGCATCATTTGCTGCCGCTCTCGCCACACGCTCATGTGCTCGTCGCAGGCGATGGCGCGAACGACATCGGCAAGCAGAGTGGTGGGTGGACGATTACGTGGCAGGGCACCGGGGTTTCCAACAAGGACTTTCCCCATGGGGAATCGATCTATGCGGGGATTCAGCAGGCAGTCGCCGCAGCGGGCGGCAGCGCTGAGCTGAGTCCGTCTGGCAGCTTCAAGACCCGGCCGGATGTTGCCGTCGTCGTGTTCGGCGAAAATCCCTATGCGGAATTTCAAGGCGACATCCGTACGGTCGAATACAGTCCGGGTGCCAAGCCGGACCTTGCGCTTTTACGACGGCTGCGCGAGCAAGGCCTGCCAGTGGTTGCGGTGTTTCTCTCGGGACGCCCGCTGTGGGTCAATCCGGAGATCAATGCATCTGACGCCTTCGTCGCCGCCTGGCTGCCGGGTTCGGAAGGCGGTGGCGTCGCCGACGTTCTCTTCAGAGCACCGGACGGCTCCGTGCGTCACGACTTCCACGGGAAGTTGTCTTTTTCGTGGCCGAGGACACCCGCGCAGACGGGGGTGACTCGCGGGCAGACCGGCGAAGCGCCGTTGTTTCCGTATGGGTATGGGCTGCGCTATCACGACGATGGCGACCTGAAGAAGCTCTCAGAGGAGGGTGGGTCCGAAGGAGTCGCTGCAGTCGATACCCGGGTGTTCTTCGCCTCCGGTCGCGCGGGTCCGGGTTGGCATTGGGTTGCAAGCGCGGGGCTCACGCTGGCCGCTGCCGACAAGTCCGCGCAGGAGGACGCGCGCCTCGTCCGCTGGGCCGGTGCGGGACCGGCGCGTGTGAGTCTCACCGGCCGGTCAGCAATCGACTTACAACGCGAAGCGAATGGCCAGCTCTCTCTGGCTCTCGACTATAAAGTCGACGGCCCTGCGACCTCGAATGTCGATCTGGAAGTGGATTGCGGCAGCGGCTGCCGCGGCGCCGTGGCGGTGACCCATGAGCTCGCCGCGGCCCAGCCGGGGCAGTGGCGCCACCTGAAAATTCCGCTCGCCTGCTTCGCCAGGGCAGGCGCGGACTTAAGTCGCGTCACTACACCTTTCGCCGTGCAGACCGCCGGACGGCTGGCGTTGAGCCTTGCCAACATCCGGCTGGAGACTGGCGCCGACGGGCAGATGCCTTGCACGGACTGATGGGGTGTTTGCGTTTGCGCCCTATGACGCGGCGGATGTGCCCGGCAGCTCCGTGCGGCTCGCTGCCCAATCAACATCCGTGTGATCCGGCTTCAATTTCAACATCGACAGAATGCCTGCGGCAATGAGAGCGCCGAGCGACATGGTGGTGGCGACCATCGGCAGGCTGTAGCCTGCCTTGAACAGAAAGCCCGCGACTATGGGCGCCAGCACCGAGCCCCCGCGACCGACACCGATCGCGAATCCAGTGCCGAAGGCACGCACATGTGTCGGAAACGCCTGGGCGAACAGTGCGTACATGCCGACTATCGCGGCGTTCGTGCAGAAGCCGGCGCAGGCGCAGATCAATGACAGGCGCTGCAGATCCGGCGGGGTCCGGCCGAGAACCGTCACCATCACTGCGGACAACAGCATCACCGCGATGGTGAGAGGCTTCACCCCGAAACGCAGTCCGAGCAGGCCCAGCACGGCGCCTCCGCATGCTCCGCCCAGGTTCGCCCACACCAGCACGCCGGCCGCCGATGAGGCGGCGAATCCCATATCCACTACGACCTTCGGCACCCATTTGAGGACGAAATAGAACGTCATGATGTGGAAGAAGTAGGCGAGCGTCACGACCACGGTGGTGGCGATGAGCCCCGGCGCGAAAATATCCGCGATGGAGCGCCTGCGGATGTCGGGCGAGATCGCGGGCAATGCCGTGATCGCCGTGTGACCCATGCGCCCGAGCGCGCGATTGATCTTCTGCAGGGCGCCCTGCGGTTGTTTTTGGGTCAGCCAGTGGACCGACTCGGGCACGAAAGCAAACACCAGCGGAATGAATACCGCGGTCACCGCCGACCCGAAATAAAATATGGAGCGCCAGTCCAGGCCCTTCAGCAGGTGCTGCACGACGAGTCCGCCGAGCACGCCCCCGATGGGATAGCCGATCGACATCAGCGACACGCACAGGTTTTTGCGCCGCGCGTTCGAGAACTCAGCGGCAACGGCGTTGATGCTAGCGAGCACCCCGCCTATGCCAAGACCGGTCAGAATCCGCCAGAACGACAGGTCCACGACGCCCTTGGCCGCGGTGGCCATGAACATGCCGCCTGTCATGAGCACGAGGCAGCCGAGTATGGTCGGGCGGCGGCCGATCTTGTCCGCCACACCGCCCAGCAGGATCGAGCCGATCGCCATGCCGATGAGCTCCATCGAGAGGACGATCCCGAGAGCCGCGCGGTCGATGTGCCAATCGGCGGCAATGCCGGGCGAAGCAAAGGCGATCGACAGGACGTCGAAGCCATCCAGTGCGTTCAGGCCGATGGTGATCGCCACGGCGAGGATTTGCAGTGCGCTCATCGGGGTGGCGGAAATGGTTGCGCGTGGATCGGTACTCACTCTCATGCCCCCTGCAGCGCCCTTCGTGATAGGCGCGCGGCGAGGGTAGCACTCCCTACCGAGCACCGCCGCGGCAGATGACCGGACCGTCCGCTACTCGGAAGCGCCGGCCCCCACCGCGACCCAGGCGAGATCGGAGTTCGAGACCGATTCGACTTTGAATGTCTTCGCCGCAGCAGCCATGCGCGTGAGCGCCTGCGCCAGCGGCATCGGCGGTTTCGTGTCGCCCTTTTTCGCCTTGTGAAAGCGGACGGGATTGATCCGGGCGACCACATAGTTGCGCAGATACGGCGACTTGAAGCCCTTTGCCTGCAGGGCGGCGATGATGCGCTTCACGTGTGCATCGATCTCCAGGAGTCGGGACGCATGGTCCTTGCGCTCGCGCAGACTCACGGGCAGGGTACGGTCGCTGAAGCGATCCACCTTCTTCAGGAAGGCGCTGTAGGCGCCCCCGGCGAAGCGGGACGAATGCTCGTAGACGAGCCCGAGGGTCAGCAGTTCCGCCGACTCGAACTCCGCGGTGAACTGCGATTCACGCGCCTGGCTCTGCCGTTTCGCGAGGTTGTGCGCCATCCGGATGACCTCCAGGCTCCGGTCGCGGAGGTTGTGCGCCTTCTCGGTATTGAGCGCGAGAATGCGGTAAGCGAGTGATTCGTCCGGCGAGATCAAAACCGTGATCTGCCGCAGGCCGAGGACTTTCCCCGCCGCGAGCCGGTGACGCCCATTGGGGGTCCACAGGCCGCCGTCATCGCCGCGCACGACGATGAGCGGATCCAGGAATGCCGCCGTCTCATCGATCTTCTGCGCGAGCCGTTTCGCGTGAGTGGGCGACAGGTCGCGCTGGAAAGGTGTTGGCTGCACGGCGCCGAGCGGAAGGGACGCCAGCATGAGCGCGCGACCGCCCAGCGGCTCGCGGTAGGCCCCGATTGGGGCACCGCCGGCCTCCCGGACGAGCGCGGCAAGGTCCGCGATGTCCGGGCTATCCATGGCAATCGCCACTTCGGCGGCTTCGAGGCCCCGGGCTTTCTTGCCGGGGGCCAGCTTGCCGGCGCGCGTCGCCGCGCTACGCCGGGTGCCGCGGTGCTTGCTTGGCCGGTCGGCCGGCTTGCTTGTGCGTTTCTTTCGAGTTGCCATGGGGCGCTAAGGTGCCGGGTGGGATCGCCTGCGTAAAGTCCAATGTGCGAAACTAGACGGCTCACAGGAAGCCGCATCGCCATGGATTCTCTCACTCAGCCCACGAGCATCGCTGGAAGACTCCCGGCGCAGCGCATCGACGCCGCGGGGCACACGCACGTCGATCAGCGCGCCGTGCTGGCGCTCGCGTTGCCTCTCATGGCCAACAGCGCGGTCCAGATCGTTCTCAATCTCACGGACATGTGGTTCATCGGCCATATTTCGACGCAGGCGCTCGCGGGTGTCGGCGCAGTGCAATGGCTCGTTCTCGTCGTCGTGTTGGTGCTCGGCGGCGTCGGAGCCGCAGTGCAGACGATCGTGGCGCAATCCGAAGGGGCACGCCGCTACAGGCGCTCATCGCAAGCCGCCTGGACAGCGCTGTGGGCCACACTGTGTGCCGTGCCTCTGTTCGTGGCGGTTGCCGCCTCGGGCCATCTTATCCTGGCGCCTTTCGGCTTCGATCCGCAGATCGAACATCTGGCGTCCGCGTTCTGGTTTCCGCGAGTCTCGGGCGCCGCCTTTGGTGCGGCAGTGTGGGCCTTGCTCGGTTTTTTCAACGGCATCAGCCGGCCGCGCATGACAGTGTGGGTCACCGTCACGATGGCAATCACGAACGTCATCTTCAACGCCCTGTTCATTTTCCGGCTGCACCTGGGTGTCGCGGGGTCGGGCTGGGCCACGACCGTGGCGCAGGCCGCCGGCCTGCTGCTCGCCATGGGGATCTTTCTGAGTCCGGGTTACCGCCGGCTGTATAAGTCCCATCTGACCTGGAAACCGCACGCCGGACGGCTTCTGGATCAGTTGCGGCTGGGCCTTCCGATGGGGCTGCTGCCCGCCGCGGATCTGTTGGGTTTTTCGGTCTTTCAGATGATGCAGGTGCGCCTCGGCACGACCGGCGGAGCCGCCACGCAGATGGTCATGATTCTGACCTCCATTGCTTACATGCCGGGCTTTGGCATTGCGCAGGCGGGCACTACGCTCGTCGGACAGGCCATCGGCGCCGGCGATCGCGCGTGGGCGCTGCGTGTTGGTACGCAGGTGATCTTTCTGACAGCCGTTTACATGGGAGCCATCGGCCTGGTAGTGGCGCTCGCAGGGCCATGGATTCTGCCCCTCTTCACGGCCGCACGCGATGCCGAAGCCGCCGCGGCGGTCGCGCTCGCTACACAGCTGCTATGGCTTGCGGCGGCCTATCAGTTTTTTGACGGCTTGAATCTCGGCAGCAGCCTGTGTCTGCGCGGCGCCGGCGATGCCACCGTGCCGGTGGCGCTCGTCCTGCCGGTCTCATGGCTGGTATTCGTGCCGCTGGCGCATTCGTTCACGTTCGCGCCAGGGCAGGGATGGGTGAACTTCCTGCCGCAGTTCGGCTGGGGCGCCGTCGGAGGCTGGGTCGCCGTCCTGTTGTATCTGATGGTGCTCGGGACCGGGATGTTTGCAAGGTGGCACTCGCGAGCGTGGCAGAAGATCCGGATCTGAGGGCGCCAATCTGGCGGGGACGGCCAAGTGGAAAGTCCAGCGATTCTCATAGAGGTGTTTCGGGCGGCCCGCCGACCGCATTGTGACGATCGCGCGTTCATGCTCGCCGCGGTGGGTATTCCCGGCGTGGTCACTTTCGAGGAGGCTTACTTTGTCCTGCGGGTAAACGTGTCGGATGTCGAACAGGCTCGGCAGCATTTGCGACAGTACGAATCCGAAAACCGACCGGCTCCTCCTCCGCCACCACCGCCGCGTCTGCACGCAAATGCCTGGGTGGGCTGCCTCATATACGTTGGCTGCCTGATGGGTGTTGCTTACGCGATATCCAACGGCCTCGTGCGCCTCGACGCATTCGAAACCGGAGAGATGCACGCCGCGCGCGTACAGGCCGGGCAATGGTGGCGTGCGTGGACCGCGCTCACGCTGCATCTGGACGGCGCCCATCTTGCCGCGAATCTCGGAGCGGGTGCCTGGTTCGGCTATTTGGCCGCCCGACAAATAGGCAGTGGCACCGCGTGGTTCCTCATCGTCAACGGCGCGGCACTCGCCAATCTGCTCGAAGCATTGTTTGGGCCACCCGAGCATCGCTCGGTCGGCGCCTCGACGGCGGTCTTCACGGCGTTGGGCTTGATGTCAGCCTATTCCTGGCGTGAACGATATCAACTTCCGCAACGCTGGGCGCGGCGTTGGGGCCCGCTCGTCGCCGGCGTGATTCTGTTGGGTTGGACGGGTTCGGGGTCCGGCACAGACTCCGCCCCAGCGACTGAAAACATCGATCTCGTCGCTCACGTCGCAGGATTCGGGGTCGGGATACTGCTCGGTGCGACTGCAGCCCTGCCTCGGGTCCGGCGTGCATTGGACCACGTACCTCAATGGTTGGCGGGTGCCGCTGCGTTGGCGTCGATTGCGATCGCCTGGTGCCGTGCTTTGCTCAGTTAGGAGCCTGTCCAACCAACCCGCACCCGCTGCGATGGGCTCAGGGTCCTTCGACGACATAACCCTTTTTTCGCAGCGCCGCGAGCGTGCCGTTGTCGCCCAGAAGCCGGTCCATGGACTGCACCGCCAGGGTGGAGTGATTGCGCGTCAGGCCGTCTTCCACCGCGATCATCCAGTTGTCCTGGGCCCGGGCTATCAGAGCTCGGACCCGTTCCGAGGTCGATACGGCTGCAATGCAGGTGGTGCGATCGTCCGGGTGGTTGAGTTTGCGCAGCGTATCGACATCACCCAGCGCCCAGGCGCGGGCTCGCGCCTGCATCGAACCAAGATCGGTTTCGAGGCGTGTGACGACGGCTTCCAGACACTCGATCTCGCCCGAGGGAGGTGTTGCGCCGACGTCCTTCAGGACGTTGACCGGATCTTCGACTTTCAACTTGTCCTGATGAATCCTGACGTCCTGTTTGCGTGCGAGTTTGAGCACGGCCTGCTGCACTTCGTTGTGCATCGTCAGGCCCGAAGCGTCCAGGGTTTCCTCGAACAGTCGCCCGGCTGCCAGCATCGGCCGCAGCTCGTTCAGCTTGTTGTCTTTTGGCGCATAGCGCGCCTTCAGGGCGGAGAAACGCGCGTATAACGGGGGCGGCAGCACCTCCTGGAGATTCATGCGATCGGGAATCTTCTGCATCCGGCGCCACTGGATGTACACACGCAGTGCCGTGAACGGATTCGCACCGATGCCGAAGGCGGGCCAGGCCGGCACGACCTCCTGCGTCTGCCGCAGCAGGGCTTCGATCCCCGCCGACTGCCAGATCATCTTCTTCGGCAACGGTGTCACCGTGCCGAGTATCCACAGGACATGATCTGCCTTACTCACTTTCCACAGACGCGGACCTTCGTGTTCGCCCGTGATGACGACCTCCGCGGTGGGCGTCTCCTGCTCAGCGGCGGATGCCGGCGACGGACTGCTGGCGGTTGCCTGCTGGCCGGCGAGTGCGATCGGATCGAAGCCCGGCAGCGTTGCCAGCAGCCCGAGCAGGGCCGCCCTGGCGGCCCGACGTCTGATTCCGATCCTCACCGCGCTCACTCGTTCGACGGCCGGGCGTTGGGCACGACTTCGCCGGCACGGTCATACACCCGGGTCAGGTTCACTTTCGGCAGGTCGAAGGAGCCGATCTTCAGCTTCAGAACGAGCTGCCTGCCATCGGGCGAGAGCCCGTACTCCTCGGTTACTTCGGGGCCCACCTGGGGTTTGACGTCGATGACGTAGCCCCTGCTCTTCCAGCCTGAGTTTTGATCGGCGACGCCGGTTTCGGAAGACACGACGCTATGACCGCCGGGCGAGTACTTGCGGACGGTCGTTCCATAGTCGAAGTCGACCTGGTCAGGTGCTTGGTGCACCGTAAGGAAATCGCTGCGGTGGAGGATGGCTGTGAGCGCATGCATGGTCGGCGAGTTGCGGAGCGGGTCGAAGTGAGGGTTCGCCATCGCGGCGGCAGCCTGCTGCGTGGCCTCATCCTGCTGCACCTGCTGGTCATCGGATGCAGTGCCTCCCTGGCCTGCCTGGCCGCCGGATTGGCCACGTCGGCCCCGGCGTCCCTGGCCTCCGCCGCCCATGGAAGCCGGCGGTGCTGCGCTCGCGCCTATTGAACGGCGCATGCGTTTGAGGGCCTCGGCCCGCATTGCCTCGATGATCTGTCCAGGATCATCACTCACGCCGCGGTTCAGTTTCCAGACCCCCTCGAGCCGGACGCCGGCCGGTGTGTCGGGCGAAAGTCGCGAGCCGACGCAGCCGGCCAAGGCGGTCACAACAAGGGCGGCACCGACGGTGAGCCGTGGGGCGCGCAGAATCGGCATAGTGGATAATTCCTGACGTTAATCGGCTGAAAGACGCCCGGGGCGCGCAGCCTGCGGCCCCGGATGGGCCAGCGCTTTCAGCGAGCGCGGCGAGTGGCTCGTTGAGGCCCGCGTGCAAAAAGCGTGGTTTTTGCCGGGGGCGCCCAGCCCGCTGGCTGGCGGGCCAGCTGTCGGAGGTCCATGTTCACATACGAATGCTTTCATAACCATTTCAGTACGCCGGGCGTCCGCGGTACAGGGCGGGCATCCCATCGTGGAAAACCACGCTTGGCATCGCTGCCGGCCCGTATTCTGCCTTGCGGAGCTTTGGCCGGCGTGGGTGCGCCGGTAAAATATTGCGGTTTTTCAGAGCCGTGTTTGCAATCCCCAGACTCAGCCGATGACCGCCATGCCTGTGCTAGGACCGGGCCTGGCGACGATCGTTTCGTTCGGAGCGAGCACTGGACTGAGTGGAGCTACTGGCTTGCGCCCGTGCGAGAGGCCGCCGCCTTGGAGGCGAGCGCTTCGATCAGGGGCCAGTCCTTCATGGCTAGCGCGTCCGCCGGTGTAAGCCAGGAGCCTCCGGCACACAACACATTCGGGAGGTCGAGATACGACTTCACGGAGGCCTGGGTGATGCCGCCTGTCGGGCAGAAGCGAGCCTCCGGAAATGGGCCGCCGAATGCATTGAGCATTGCGGTGCCGCCGGCAGCTCCGGCTGGGAAAAATTTGAAGCAGCGATAACCCGCCGCCAGCCCGGTCATCAGCTCGGAAGCGGTCGCCACCGCCGGCAGATACGGAATCTGTCCCGTGGCACCGGCGGCGAGCAGAGTCCCGGTCGCTCCCGGAGATATTGCGAATGCGGCGCCGGCCCCCGCGGCCGCACGCAGGTCGGCGATCGAAAGCACCGTGCCGGCACCGACGGAAATCTCCGGAACCGCCCGTGCGATCGTCTCGATGACGCGTAGTGCGGCGGGTGTGCGCAGCGTGACCTCGATGACTCGAATGCCGCCCCGCACCAGCGCGCGCGCGAGATCGGCCGCCAATGCAACATCATTCAGCGTAACCACCGGCATGACCGGCGACAGCCGTAAAAAGCGCTCGATGTCCCCAGACTGTTTCATTAGCTCATCGCCTTACCGTAAATTCCGTCTCGCGCAACAGATTGTGCACGTCCGTGCTGCCGACGAGGTTGAAATCGCCGGGAATCGAATGCTTCAGGCAGGCAGCCGCGAGTCCGAAGTCCAGCCGATCCCTGGTGACCGGGACCGGTCATGAGCGCATGCAAAACGGCCGGGCGCGAAGGCACCGCCGCTGCTTTGTTCAAGTCGCTTGTGTCTGTTTCTCGCAAGATTTGCCAGCCTCAATCGGATCGTCGCCTTCTATGCCGACAAACCCGACGCGCCATACACCCCCTTGGGGGTCCGGGAGCCTACGAGGACGTGGGGCGCGAGCAACGCGCGGCGAGTACCTCTCATATACAGGAAGGTGCCTTCCTACGGAAACGGCGGCGAGTTCGTGCCGATCTTCCAACTTTCCCCGCAAGGCACCGGTCTCATTTAAGGGTGGTGGGGTCCCTTTGTCCAGCCCCGCGGGACGCGTCGCTCGTATGCCCACGTCTGAGCTGCCATACAGGTTGGCTCCTCGTCATTCGTATCTCTCATTGCGATGGAGCTCGCTGTCCCTGGTCGACTTCACTGTGTGTACAGCACCGGCTACCGCCTGGGTGAGACATTCGTGGTAGCGCGCATACAGGGCAAGATCATGGCGATTGAGATCTTCGCACGCCTGTTGGGCGGCGACTCTGATACGCCAGTACAGCACACGCGCACCGGCCGGTTGCGACGGATCGAGATCCGAATAGCGCACCACCACGGATTTGACGTTGCCGTCCGGCGGCGCTGCGAGAGCCGAACTCGACGTCAGCCCGGCGGATAGCAGGGCGAGGCCGATGAGTGCGCTGCGTTTTGAAATGCACGGTTCCATGATGACTCCTTCTTTTGACGGGTTTGTGGCATCGCATTCGTTTCCACCTGGACACGCGGATAGATGCGGCACGAAACCGCAGGGTTTGCTCGCTTCGTCGCGACGGCTGTTCGGTCTGCCGCCGCGCGCGGCGGCCGTCGCGTAGAATGGCGGGGTGAAACGCAGAAAAGCCGTTGAGCTCGAACCGCTGAGGCGCCGGATCGCGAGCCTCGATGCGAGCAGCATCGATCAACTCTATGGTCTGGAGCCGGTCTACGAGCCTGGGACGGGTCCCGCGGGCCGCCTGTTGCCCGAGGAATTCGTGCCGGTGCAATGCCCGTATTGCGGGGAGCGCCTGGAAACACGGGTCGATCTGACCGCGGAGGAGCCCTCGTACATCGAAGACTGCGAGGTCTGCTGCCGCCCCATCGAGTTCGGCATCGAGCGCGCCGCGGACGGCGCGCTGCTCGCGGTCAGTGTGCGGCGCCTGGACTAGAGCGAGCGGGCGCTCGCAAAGCATTCCATGCAAGAAGGAGCCCTGCGCAAGGTTCTGCTGATTCAGGCGATCGAGGAAACCGATCGGACCGGCGAGGTGCTGCCGCTGGCTGAGCGCATGGAAGCCACGCGTGCGGTGCTCGGGACCAGCCCTCCACCGGTGGAGACGCAAGCGGAGGCGCCGCTGTCGTCAGCGACCGAGTGGTTTCTGGCGCGGCGTGCGGATGTTCTGCTTCAATCGCTGCGAACCCGGTCTCCCGGCATAGATCATGTACTTGCCGTAGCCGGCGGCGTTACGTCACTGGACCGCGGCATGCTGGTACTCGCGTTCGTGGCGGGCATGACGCTGTCCCTGCTCGATGGCGGCCATGGAATCAATCTCTTCGCACCCCCTCTAGTGGCCCTCATCGCGTGGAATCTGCTCATCTACATAGTCTTGCTCGCCCGCACGCGCGCCGAACGCAAGGGCCATAAGCCCGACACCTCGTGGTTTGGCAGCTTTTATGCGCGTTGGGTGCGGAATCGAATCGATCGCTTGCTGGGGCATTCGACCCGCTTCAACGCGCCGCTCGCCCCGGGCCTGCGCCGCTTTGCGGGCGACTGGTGGGAGATCGCGCAACCGTTGTTCCGGGTGAGAGCGAGACGGCTGTTACACCTGGCGGCCGCGTTGACGGCGGTCGGACTCGTTGCGGGATACTGCATTCGAGGCTTGGTTTTGCGCTTCCCGGCGGGATGGGAGAGCAATAGTTTCGTCGGGCCTCAAAGCGCGCACGCACTGCTCGTGTTGTTATACGGCCCGGCATCGGTGGTGACTGGGATTGGGATTGCGTCGGCGGAAACTATCGCGGCATTGCGCTGGAGCGCCCCCTCGATCGGCGGTGGCGATGCGAGCGCGTGGATCTATCTCATAGCCGTCACCGCCGGGCTCTACATCGTGCTGCCGCGCCTCGTGGCCGCATTGCTGTCGACAATCCGCCTATGGCGGCTGTCGCGGCGGCTGCCACTTCCCGCAGGCCTTTCCGCATACGTCCGCACGCTGTTTGCGGGTGCGCGCGACGGGCCGGCTTGAGACCGCCGCGAAAAAAATTCAATCAGGATAGAGAGGACGATGATGTTCAAGATTGCGAGTGTCCGTTCGCTGTGGGTGCTGCTCATAGCCACGGCGGCAGCCTGCAGCGACCAGCGTCAGCCCGCTCCCGCTGCTCCGGTGCCCCCCCAACCGCGCGCTGCCGCGCAGTCCGCCTGGACAGAGTATGCGGGGCGCTTCATCGAGGATTATTTCAAGGCGCACCCCTTCTTTGCCGTGCAATCGGGACGCCACGAATTCGATGGCCAAATGACGGATCTGAGTGCGGCCGGTATCGCCAAGAACGTCGAGCAGTTGAAGAAGGCACGCGCCGAGGCCGTCGCGTTTGATGCCGCGGCCCTGACACCGGACCAGAGCTTTGAACGTGAGTACGTATTGAGTGTCATTGACCGTGAGCTCTTCTGGCTCGACCGCGCACGCGCCCCGTTCACGAACCCCGCATGGTATATCGACCAGATCGATCCGGAGGTCTACCTGAGCCGCGACTACGCACCCCTCGAGAAGCGACTCAAGGGATATGTCGGCTACGCTCATGCGATTCCGCAGATCGCGGCCGACGTGCGCGCGAACCTGCACGTGCCGCTTCCGAAAAGCCTGGTGGAGCGAGGTATCGCGGGCTTTGGCGGTTACGCGCAGTTCTATCGCAACGACGTCGCCAGGGTCTTCGCTTCCGTGCAGGATCCGGCCGCACAGAAGGAGCTGGCAGATGCGGACGCTACGGCGGCCAAGGCCATGGATGACCTGAAGGCCTGGCTGGTGTCGCAACGCGAGAATGCGACGGACGCCTTTGCCCTCGGCGAGCCGCTATTTACCGAGATGCTGAAAGCGACCGAGCAGGTCGACGTGCCTATTGCCGATCTTGCCGCGATAGGACGTGCGGATCTCGACCGCAACACGCAGGCTCTCAAGGAGGCGTGCGCGCAATTCCTGCCGAAAGGCACGCTTCGGGCCTGCGTCGACAAGATGAATGCCCACAAGCCGAAAGGAGGCCCCGTCGAGGGTGCGCGGGCGCAACTCGCGGACCTGCGCGCTTTCATCGTCGCCAAGCACATCGTCACGATTCCGAGCAACGAGCAAGCGCTCGTCGCTGAAGCGCCTCCCTACATGCGCGGCAATTTCGCGTACATCAACATCCCCGGTCCCTACGACAAGGGGGTGGCATCGACCTACAACATCTCGCCACCCGATCCGTCGTGGTCGGCGAAAGAGCGGGCCGCCTACATACCCGGCGAAGCGGATCTGCTGTACACGAGTGTGCACGAGGTATGGCCGGGCCACTTCCAGCAGTTCCTCCATGCGAACCGCAATCCTTCGAAGATTGCCGCGCTCTGGGTGGGTTATGCGTACGCGGAAGGGTGGGCGCATTACTGCGAGGAGATGATGTGGGAGGAGGGCCTCGGTAACGGTGACGCCGAGCAGCACATTGGCCAGCTTGCCAATGCCCTGCTGCGCGATGTGCGATTTCTGTCGGCAATCGGTCTGCATACCCAGGGGATGACGCTCGCGCAAGCCGAGAACCTGTTTCGCGACAGCGCCTTCTCCGATCCGGGCAACGCGCGTCAGCAGGCTGCGCGCGGCACCTACGATCCGGCCTACCTCAACTACACGCTCGGCAAGCTCATGATCCGCAAGCTGCGCGCCGACTGGGTGGCCAGACAGACAGGCGCAACTGCAGGGGAGACTGGAGCGGCACCTGCGGGGACAAACACGGGCGTCGGCGGCGCGGGCGCGGGAGATCCGAAGAACTCATGGCAGGCCTTCCACGATAAGTTTCTGTCCTACGGTGGGCCGCCAATTCCGCTGGTAAGAAAAGTGATGTTGGGAGAGGCCGGCTCCTTGTTCTGAAGCTGCGAAGCCCCAGCTTCCGAGCTGGCGCACCGTCCTGTATGTTCTTGAACTCAAGCTTGGCATGCGCCGGTCGGTGAGCACCCGTCGTGATCGTCCGTCTGGCTTGCGCCATCGATGGAAGCGACGTAGATTCCCGTAAAACTTGGTCTCTGTCACAGCTACAGGCAACAGTTGCCTGCAGCCGCGCTCCAGAGTCTTCGTGGCGGGAGGAGCTATGAGAATAAAAATTGCGGGCACGGCTGCGTCCCTGTTGTTCATCCTGAGCGTCTGGATCTGTTGTGGATCCGCAGCTCTGGCGGCCACCACTCAAACCATTGCTGCCGGCACTTCGCAGACGAATCTACGGACCGAAACGGTGTGGCCGGGTGCGCAGAACCCGCCGTACATCTGCTGTTGGATCAGTCAAGGTCAATTCGTCACCTTTACGTTCACGGTGGGCGGCGGGTCCACGGATCTGGTGCTGCGCTACAGCGCGGGGGCCGGCACGACCACGCGGAAGATCGAGCTCGACGGGACTGCATGGGTCGCGAATCAAACATTTCCACGCACCGCGAACTGGAGCACGTGGGCCACACTTACCTTGAACCAGACGCTCGGCAGCGGAACCCATACTCTTACGGTTGTATTTGACGGGCCTTCCGGCTCGTCCAATTATCTGAATCTCGACAATCTCACCGTCACTCAGACGGTAAACACGGGCCCCCAGGTCATCGCGGCGGGCAAGTCGCAGACGAATCTGCCCACGGAGACCGTGTGGCCCGGAGCTCAGAATCCACCCTACATCTGCTGTTGGATCAACCAAGGTCAATTCGTCACCTTCTCCTTCACGGCGCCAGGCGGGCCCACCAATCTCGTGCTGCGCTACAGCGCCGGGGCCGGCGCGATCGCACGTAAGATCCTGCTGGACGGCGTCGTCTTCGTAGCCAACCAGAGCTTCCCGCGCACTCCCAATTGGAGTACCTGGACAACGCTGGCACTGAATCAGTCTTTGAGCAGCGGCGCGCACACGCTCACTGTGACGTTCGACTCGGCATCCGGCTCCGCGGGGTACTTGAATCTCGACAATCTCACCGTCAGCCAGGGCGGTGGCACCGGCGGTCCGCCTGCCGGGCTCGTCGTAGCGCTGGGCTATGCCGACAGTGCAGCCGGGCTGATTCCGTGGTCGGGCTCCGCCAACACCGTGTTTATCGGTGAGCCGGCACAGTGCTGTGCGACCCATGGGCCTGACAATGGCAGCCCCGGCTATGACGGGGGCGCGATAGAAATTACCAACTCGGGCTCCGCGTCGCTGACGGTGAACGGGATTTCGGTGGACTTCGGTGGCGGTTCCAGTCCCGCCAATTTCGCCCTTTGGGGCGGCGGCACCTCCCCCACACTGCCGCAAACGCTGCCCCCGAACTGGCATCTGGTATTGACGATGCGCTCGGGATTCAACTTCGACACATCGGATCTTTTCGGTGAGGCCTGCCATATCAACAGCGGCGTGGTGCCGGTGGTGCACGTCACTGTGAATGCGGGCGTCACGGACTATCTGGACGATCACCAGATACTCAACAGCGATGGCGCGGATCTGGCCTCATGCCCGGGCGACGTGTCGGAGCAGGTCCCGTTTAAAACCGTGTCCGCGGGAGCGCAGCCGGCCGCGGCCCCGGTGAACGACGTTGCACCGTCATTCACTGGTACGGCGATGCAGTACCGCATACTGAGTGGATTCGCGGGCGGATGGAATGCCAGCCCGCCTCCCAAGCTCGTGTTGCAGTGGATGCGTTGCGATAGCGCTGGCGGCAATTGCTCGGCTATCTCGGGTGCCGCGGGCCCGACCTATCGGCCGGTGTTGGCCGATGTGGGCAGCACTCTGCGCTTGCGAGTTGCAGGATCCAATGCCAGCGGGAGCCTTACGGTTTCGTCGCTGCCGACCGTGGCGATCGCGTCTGGTCCCGCGGTCGCTCAAATGGGCGATACCTCGACCGGATTCACCTCGATGTACGTTCAAAGTCCCACGGAGCTGTCCTCGATCTTTACGGCGCCTTCATCGGGCACGACGAACGATTTCGAGTTCTTTGCCCGCGGCGCGGGCGGCACTCAGGTGTTCACACCAAAAGTCTACAGCGTGGTCAGCGGCAAGAAGGGCAGCCTGCTTGCAACCGGAGCGGCGGTCACCGTGCCCAGAGGAACCGACGGCGCGTGGTATGTGTCGGCCATGAAGGGTCTGGCTCTCGTCGCAGGCACGCAGTACGTGCTGGCGCTCGACCCGTCCGGCACCAAGAGCACCTATGTCGGGTCCGAGACGAACGGCCAGATGGCGTTCTTTTTGGATTACGCGCCGTAAGCGTACGCTGCGCTGCGCAAATGGCGGGCCGGGGACGGGGACGGGCGATCCTGATGATTTTCTGATCCTGATCAAGGCTGCGACCCCCTGGCGAGCCAAAAATGGGCTTGCCAAGGTGCTGATGCAGGAGAAGGGATCGTGACGGTCATGAATGTGGCGAAGTTCGAGCGCTTTTTCCGCAAGGCCGGCAGCCTCGATGTGGACAAGGCAGATCTCAGACGCTACAGCGATTTCGTCCACCGCAAGACGTACGACCTTCTGCTCATGGCTCAAGCGAAGGCGAAGGCCAACGCGCGCGATGTGATCGAGCCCTTCGACCTGCCGATCACGAAGGGGCTGCAGCAGGACATTCACGCGTTTCGCGGCCTCGATGACAGCATCGAGCTCGAGCCGATCCTGCAGGGTCTCGCGCAGCTCCCGCCCCTTGACCTGGCGTATGGCGAGGAGACGCCGGCGAAGCTGCCCGAAGTCATTGGGGGCTTGAGCGTCGCGCTCGCGCGCAGCTTCAAAATAGTCGATCCGACGCTCAAGAATCCCCAGACGAAGCACTGGGAGTCCGCGTTCGCCCTGTTCGATCTGCTGCTGTAACCGCGGGACCGGAGGCGTCGCATCGGCATTGCGCCGATTTCTGCGACTATCTCAACCGTTGGAGCTTGCGGACGCGTTCTGTTGCAGGCGATTTGGAGCCTTGGCGTCGGCGTTCTGTTGACCTCTAACCGTCCGCTCGAGAGGCAATGCGCTGTTTGAATGCGCCAAGCGAATGGCGCCACCAGTCGGCGGCACGCTGCAGTGTGACCTGTTCCGGAAAGCCGTGGCGCGCGGCATGGCGCCGCGGAATCGTGTCCCAGGCGCGATGCTCGATCGACACTCGTGTTTGCGCACCGACGGCTTCGAAGCAGACCTCGACCTGCGTCGCCTGCTCCGGCGTGAAGCTCGCCTGGCGCCAGGCGAAGACGAGACGCTTGCCCGGCTCCCAGATCGAGATACGCCCGATTTCAAATTCTTCCCCGTTATCGAGCGTAGTAAACAGACGCCCGCCAACACCGGGCTCGAAAGCGAGCGTGCCGTCACCGCCGCGCGTCACTTGAAAAAGTTCGCTCGGCCGCCACCACAATGCAATTTCTTGCGTAAAAGCTTCGAAAGCCCGCATTGGATCGGCGGGCACGCGTAAGGCGATGTAGACCTTCGACGTCACTTGCGGGTCTTTTGCAGATGTGCCTTGAACGCGGTGAGCTGGCGGCTCCAGAGCGTTTCAGTCTCTTCGAGCCACGCTTTCAGATCAGTCATGGGCTCCGGCCTCAAGCGGTAAATGCGTACGCGGGAATCGAACTCGTCGCGATCCTCTTCGACGAGCCCGCTCTCGCGCAGCAGCTTCAGATGGCGGCTCATGTTCGGAAACGAAATCCGGGTGGCCTCCGCGAGCTCGCCCACGCGGCGCGGGCGCTCGCGCAGGAGGTCTACGACGCGCCGGCGGTAGGGGTCCGCCAGCGCCGCGAGTGTGCGGTCCAGATCCTGGACGCTCACTTCAGTGGTGTGAACTTGAAGCCGCTCGCATCTTCCATTTGTTCCCTGGAGACCGCTTTGACAGGTTGGGAAAAGGTCCAGTGATGACCCTCCGGGTCGACTGCGATGTAGGTGCGCTCGCCGTAGAACTGATCGGCGGGCTCCATCACGATTTTCGCGCCGGCCCGCCGTGCCTGGGTGCAGTGCTCGTCGATGCCTTGTGCCAGCCGCACGTGCACCCGCTGCGTATTCTTGCCGCCCACCGATTGCGGGCTCGTGACCCACTCGGCGAACTCGTTGCTGATCATGACGATGCCCTCGTCGTGGCTCATCTCGGCGTGCACGACGTTGTCCGTCGCATCGGTCAGGACCTCGCTCACTTCGAAGCCAAAAGCCTTTTGCAACCACTTTAGCGCGGCGCGATTGTCCTTGTAGACGACCGAGGGAATGAAGGAGGGACGTCGGGGGGCTGCAGCAGCGGCCATGTGAGACTCCTTGATGTTTTCTATATCGTGAAATATTTAACACAAAATGCAAGTATCTTGTCAAGCAGGGCCTGTCAGTACAATGCTCCCGCCGCCCGCGATGCGCCCAGGCAGGCATCGAAGCGACCTCGCCACAGCTCAAGTCAACGGAAAGTCAGCGCATGAAGAAGCTCAAACACGAAGCGGAACTGTTCAAGGCGGCGATGCTTGCGGGGGTGAAGTACGCGGAAGGACGCGGTGCCGTCGAGTTCGAGCCGACCGACTCCGCGAGTCAGAAGCTTCTGTACATTTACCGGCTGCTCGTGCACGACAAAGTGATTCAGCCCTTGCCTGAAGACCAGGTTGCCGAAACCACCATGCGGCACAAACTGGCCATCTGGTATTCGAAGCAGCTGCCGAAGGATGACCCGCTGCTGAAATAGGGGGGTTGCCTGGGGCGCGCTATTGCCCGACGGGAATTCGTTTGACGACGCCGGACAGCGTCTCTTCGCCGAGTGACAGATAAAGGTGTTGCTCGGACACGGTGAGTGTGAACGTCGTCCGCCGCGACAGCCGTTGCGCGAGATTCGAGAGCCACTCGAAATCCATCGCGTACAGCTCGAGTGCATCCATGCGGTGAATGCGCTCCGAGCCGAGCCGTGTTGCGAGTTGAACTGCATCCTTGTGCGTATAGATGACGACGCGCGGCGCTGCCTTACTTGCCTTGTGGAGACGGGTTGCCTCCGGGGCGCCTACGTCGATCCACACTCGCAACACGCCCGTCAGATCCCGCACCGCGATCGCCGGCTCGTCCGGCGCTGACAGTCCGTTCGAGAGCGCGATGCCCTCGGTGTATTCGAGACAGTAAGCGAGGACTCGCGTCAGCAGATGCTCCGCCGTCTCGGACGGATGCCGCGCCACACGCACCTTCAACGACTCGTAGACCGCGCGATCCGAATTCGCAAGCTCAATGTCAAACACGTACACCGTGTCGCCGAGCGCCATAAGTTACCCCGAAATCGTCAAGCAGCGGCCTGGAGAGCCGCACTCACTTTAGCAGCAGCGTTGCGCCTGCACCCACTCAGCCGCGCGGAGTCACCGCTGCTTCGAGGAATGTGAGGCGGCTCGCGTCCGCTTCAAGTCGCACTCTGACGCCGAGCGGCACGGGCTCGTTGATGTCCCCGTGTCCGATGGGAAATCCAGCGGCGCAGGGAAGGCCGGTTGCGACGGCGAGATCGCGCAGCACGTCGTCACCTGTGTAACTGGCATCGCGCTGTTCACAGCCTGTGAAAGAGCCCAGGACGATGCCGCTGATCCGGCGGAACACCCCTGCCAGGTCGAGGTGCGTCCACATTCGATCGAGGCGATACGGCTGCTCGGCAACGTCTTCGAGCAGAAGGATGGCGCCATCGAGAGGCGGCATGAAGGGAGTGCCCAGCAGCCGCGTGAAGACCGACAGATTGCCGCCGAGGAGAGATCCTTCGACCGTACCTCCGACGTAGGAGGTGGTGCCCGAGAGTGGTTCCGCTGGTGACGCGGACTCCAGGAGTGAGAACAGCCGATTCGGACCAGCCTGTGCGGGCAGGCGCCCCAGCTGAGTGAGGACCGGGCCGTGGATGCTCGCCAGCCCCTGAGTCTGCAACCACTGATGGAGCGCGGTGATGTCGGAAAATCCGATGAGCGGCTTGGGCGCGATGGAGGCCGTTGATGCCCGCCCCGCGAGCTGGGCGAGCAGCCGCATGGTCCCGTAGCCACCACGCGCGCAGAACACGGCCTTCGTCTCGGGATCTGTGAGCGCGGTGCTCAGTTCCGCGAGCCGGCGGTCATCGTCTCCCGCCAGATACCGATGTCGCGCGTGGATGCGTTCGTCATAACGCACCCGATATCGTGCGCCTATCACGGCCATGCCTGCTTCCAAGGCCGCGCGATCAAAGACCCCGGCCGGTGCGACGACGGCCACGGCGTCGCCCGGAGTGAGCGCGCGCGGCTTGCGGAATGTATGAACGGACGACATGGATGGAGTTTCGCCGAATGGAGGGGGCATTGTCCGTGAACGGGAAGGTGGCCGCCAGCAAGCCCTGCGAGCGGCATCGTGGGGCCAGCGAGGCGACGCTCAGCGAGGCGGGGGCTGTCGAGGCTGGTACGGTTGGGAGGTATTATGCCTGGGACGGTGTTACGGGCTAGCTAGCGGGACCCCCGGCAGGTCTACCGACCGCGTCTGCCCGACCGGGTCGGGCGCCGCATCAATCCGCCAGCGCCTTGAGGTCCCGCATGAGCGCCGCGCGCCCGCGGTCGAGTTGATCGAGGCGCTGGGCAGCGTCGCGAAGCGCGATGATGTTCTTGACCGGCTGCTCGTGGAGGCGGCGATAGGCGTTACGTGCCGCCAGCCACTGGCGGGTGGTGGAGGCGTAGCGCGCCGATAAGTCGCGGCGCATGGTGACGATGGCCAGTGGGCTCGATTGCATCATTGCGGCCTTAAGTAAGTTGAGACTGGCTCCTGGTGCCGGCAGCGCGAAGAATGCCGATGACTCATTACAGGATTGCGACAAACGGCTCGTCCTGTCCACATTCACGCAAGAAACGACGGCTGAATCACAGTGCGTCCGTCACACTTTGATCTGTCGCACCCCAGGCACGCATGCCGCCGCGGCCAGGGTGTCGGTGTCCGATGCACCTACATCAACTGAATCCGGCTTCGTCGTGGCGACTGCGATGTTGAGTCGGAACGGCCGGGCGCCGGCGACACGGGGGCGCCAAGCCAGCGCCTCGCCCGCCTCGAGCCGCATCGCCTCGATCGGCGGCAGTGTAATTCCGCTCACCTGGCAGAACTCCTCGATCATCGACCGCCATTCCTCGCCGATCGCCACGAGCAGTGTCGTGCGCTCCAGTACTTCGGGCGGGACAAAGTTCGGGCGAACGGTGATGTGCAAAACGCTGTGCCCGTTCCCGAGCGGCAGGAGTTCGCCGGCAGGGCAGCTCGCGGGCATCAGGTGATGTGTTTCGTCGACCACTACCCAATGTGGATGTCCCGACCTCTGGCGAAGTTCCGCAAGCCGCGGCGTCAGTGCCGCAAGAAACGCCAGGCGATCCGTGACAGAAAGACCGACGAGGTTGATCACGCCGCTCTTGTCAGCCCCGCGCAGCAGTTTGAGGATCTCCTCCGCCGCCGGCGGCCGGCTCGACGTGCCGAGCGAGACTGCCTTCGCGATCGTGCCGTAGTCGCCTTCCACGTCGATCACGCAGAATGTGTAGCCCTCTTCGGCAACCCGCTCCATCAGACTGGACGCCAATGTCGACCTGCCGCTGCCAGGCGCGCCGACGAACAGCAGCTGCTCCCCGTATGGCGAGATGCGCACCTCCCGCCCTTCGTCGTCCCTGCCGAGCAGGACGTGGTGCCGCGCGAGTTGAGCGTCGCGGGAAGCGAGATCGTCACGGAGCATTTCGTCGATCAACTCCACTACGCCGGCGCCGTGATCCGCGATCGTGACGATATCCGCCGCGTTCCTGAGTGTCGGGAGCGCGTTCGCCACGGCCGCCGAGCATTCGCATGAGGCCAGCAGAGCATGATCGTTTTCGGCATCGCCGACGCCCACGGCATTGTGAGGGGACAGTCCCATCTTCTCGAGCGCGTGCGCCAGCCCGCTGGCCTTGTTGACGCCGGCCGGCAGGATCATGACGGCGCCCTTATTGAAGATGACCTGCAGTTCGAGGCCGAGATCCCGGATCGTCTCCAGGACTTGGGTCTCGTGCGGCGTCCAGGTGGCCACGATGACGCGACCTACCGATATCGGCGCCACGCCTCGCTCGCTCAGGGCGGCTACGAAGGATTCCAGTGGCCGGGCGGCCAAGGGAGTTTCGGTCCGCGTCGAAGGCTTATAGAGAAGAGCGCCGTTCTCGGCGACGACATATTCGAACAGATCGAGTCGCGGGCACACTTTCCGCAGATCGTCGAGCTCGCGACCCGTCACGAGCACGAGCCGCCGCCCCGACGCGATCAGGCGTTCGAGCGCGAGCAGCGTCTCCGGCAGAACGCAGCCGTCAGTTGCGAGTGTGCCGTCGTAATCGGTGCAGAGAACCAGATAGCGCATACCCGGAAATTACCTCGCCAGTGCGAGTGGGAACGAGGTCCGGGAACAAGCAAATTGTATTCCGCTGCGCGAGTGCGCCTGCTCGGAAAGGCGCCCGCGAGCGGGCGCGCTCCAGAGCTCTTAGAACTTGCGATTGATCTTGGCCTTCCTGGCCTTCACCTGGTCTCGCCAGCCGGTGAGAGTCCAGCCACCGGCCATCCCGGCCAGCAGCGCGATCAAGGCGAGGCTGCTGTCATCGAGAGTGAGCGAGCTGAACAGGTGCGGCAACGATGCTGCAATGGAAACAAAATTCATTTATGTAGAACCCCCGTCTGGTCTGCTGTCGGCACGGATGCATGGAACATAACAGCACCCGGGGCGTTGAGGGGAGTCGCTTGAGCGCGACTTCACACCTTTTCGTCAAATGTTTGACGCCGGTCGCAGACGTACTGCGGCCAAGCCTGCGCCAGCGTTTGGCTAAGTGGTTGCGTACGCAGTGGCACGCGAGCCATGTGCGGCGGCGGCCTATACCGTCCGGCGCCAACCACGGCACATAATGCCGGGACCGGGGGTTCGAGTGCCTCATTTCCCTCGCCGGTCAATTACTTGGCAGCTCTCGTTGTCATTGTGACTATCGCGAACGCGGGACCTCGACCTGATCGATGGTTTGTTGCACGCAGCGGTACGGGAGGTGATTCTCCATTCGCAAATAGCGAATGATATGAAACGAGCACTCAATATACAGATTGTCCTTAAGCCTCAGGACCTAATGGTTCTGCTTAAGCTTATCGCCTTGGGCAGCGACAGGCCGCCGGTATGGCCAGACCCGGCGGGCGAGCAGCGCGGTCTTGTGTTTCACCCGCTTTATCCGCACCCGCAGCGGCCCGCAAAGATCGCACGCACTACGAGTTGCTGGCGCTGTTTGATGCGTTGCGCGGGGGCGCCGCGCGAGAGCGCCAGCTTGCCGGCCAGCATTTGAGCGAGCGGCTGGCGTGAATCTCAACGACCCCAATCTGCCGCTACTCGAAGCCGTGGTGCGCGCACCGGGAGCGCTGCATGAGCGATTCGTCTTCGTAGGTGGTTGTACTACGGGACTGTTAGTTACCGACACGCCTGCGGCTCCCGTGCGCGCAACGAGGGACGTCGATGCAATTGTCGAAGTGGTGACTCTCGCATCATGCTCTCGAGCGCGAGTTAGGGCAGGGCGGGTTCGAAAACGATCGCAGTTCTGACGCGCCGGTGCGCCGCTGGACCTTCGCACATTGTCTGCTGGATGTAGTGCCCTCAGGTGAGACGATGCTCGGATTTGCTCGCGTGTATGAAGTAACCTGCGGCAGGATGCGCCCTTAACATACTCTTTCGCAATCCGCGGCCGCAGGTCAGGATGCGAGCATGCGAGCAATACTTCCGGCAGCCTCAAATGGGCGGATAATCGTTCAGGGCCGCTGCCATGCGGCTGTCTGACCTCGCCTGACTTTGTCTCGGCTGGGCTTCTGTTCACTGCGCCTCTCTGCTTTTGCCGGACCCGTGGCTGCCCTCGGTCGCCGGACGCGCGTGGCAGTCCCCGGAGCCTCACCGCGCGTCCCCAAACAAATCAGCGGTGTGCCCGATCCCGTCATCTCGGTCCAGTCGCCAATTTAGCCGAAGAAGTTTGAGGGCTATGTCGGATCGACGCCTTCCCGTTCGTCTTCGATAGGGATGACCATCGCTTCCTAGCCCAAGGAGAACTGAAGTGCAATTTCTGACGCTGTATACGCCCGCTGTCGCCCCCAACGGTCCGCCCGACGCCGAGCACATGGCCAAGATGGGCAAACTGATGCAAGACATGACCAAGGCCGGCGTTCTCGTGGCGACCGGCGGCATCATGTCGCGCAACACGGGCCTGAAAGTCACCCGCAGGAACGGTGCTTACACCGTCGACGATGGCCCGGTGGCGGGCTCAAGCCTCATGCCCGCGGCCGGCTACGCGCTGCTGCGAGCGAGCTCGCGCGACGAGCTGGTCAAGCACGTCAGGACATTTCTCGAAATCGCTGGTGACGGCACCTCTGAAATCATTCAGGTGATGGACGCCCCACCGCCGAATTCTTGAATCCCGATAGGGGATTATCGGCCGGACGCATCCGATCGGACTCGTCCAAGTAAGACTGAGAGAGCAGGGCTCGCCAGGAGCGCGAGCCCCACTCTCAAATCATTCAGCTCGATGATGTGCAGCCTAGCCGCTGCCCCGCGACGATTCTGAGATTCCACGGCTCCGTCCCACCGACCGCGGGCACGCGGTGTTCGCAACGAGCGCGGCCGCGTCGTGACGCGCGCCCCCCTCAACCAAGGAGACAGGCTAGCCATGCGCGGTATCGTGACTCTGAACGCGAAGCCAACACCGCTCGTGCGCGTTGCCATCGGGGTCTCCCAACGCGCGGTGTCGGCGGTCGGCTTCAGCTTTGTTGCGGTGGCTGCATCCGTTGGCATGCTGGGGCCGGCCTCGGCGGATACTGCCAAGCTCCGTTATTCCGAGATGGCGCCGATCTCTTTTCTCACTCCCTGGTCCACGGACCAGAGCGCGGGTGGCTTTGGCGTGGGATATTTCAGCCGCTCCGCGGCAAGCGCTCCCCTTGGCGCATCTGTGTCCATATATTTTGCACACGCTAACCGGGGGCTTTGATGGCCGTACATTTTTAGCCGGAGCGCGCCATCTTTCCTAAGCGGTAGATGCAACCGACCTTCCCGGTGGTACAACTGAAGGCGTTCACGACTGCACGACCCGCCATTTCGATTCCGCTGATAGGTCACTCCATGGCGAGCCCTATAGGGCGTGGAGGTTCGGCCGAAGGCTCGGGTTACTCCACGCTGGCTTGCTCGCAAATCAGGCTTGCGGCCAGGGAAAGCGGCAAGCCAGCTCCCGGCACGACAGGATGAATTGAGACTCCTTATTCGTTGATGAGGCCGCTCGCGGCCACACTCCTGGCAACTCCGGCTCCGCCGCTGGACCCTCGAACGAGCCCGGACGGTTTCTTAACGCGATGCTCACTGCCGGTGCAGTACTTTGCGCGTGCACCTTAAAAGGGTTCCCACCCCGGAGGTCCCGAACAGCGCTGCACAGGTGTTTCGAGGAGAAACGAAAGTGGATGCCATCTTCATCATTGCCGTCGTCGCGCTTTATGCGGTCACAGACTGCATGGTGCGAGCCCTCTCGCGGCTCGGGAGCGTCGAATGAGTGCGAGCTACATCGTGAGCGGGCTCCTGGCCGCAGGCCTGTGCGTCTACCTGCTGTACGCAATGTTCAAACCGGAGAAGTTCTGATGACGCCCGGATCACTGGGGCTGATCGCCGCATTTCTGGTTGTGGTGCTCGTGCTCGTCAAGCCGCTGGGCATGTACATGGCCGCTGTGATGGAAGGCCGGCCGATCTGGCCGCTGCGCGCCGGAGCGCGGCTTGAACGCCTGATCTACCGCCTGTGCGGCGTCGATCCCGGCGCCCCAATGGGCTGGAAGCGCTACGCGATCGCGCTGCTGCTGTTCAACGCGCTGGGTGCGCTTGCGGTGTATGCATTCCAGCGCATGCAATCGTGGCTGCCGTTGAACCCGCAACAGTTTGCGAACGTCTCGCCCGACTCCTCTTTCAACACCGCGGTGAGCTTCGTCACCAACACCAATTGGCAGGGCTACTCGGGCGAGTCCACCATGAGCTATCTCACGCAGATGGTCGGGCTCACGGTGCAGAATTTCCTCTCCGCCGCGACGGGCATCGTGGTTGCAGTGGCACTCATCCGGGGCTTCGCGCGCCACAATGCGCAGTCTATCGGTAACTTCTGGGTCGACATCACACGCACGACGCTCTATATCCTGTTACCGCTGTCGACCGTCCTGGCCGTGGTGCTCGCCGGGCAAGGGGTGGTGCAGAACTTCAGCGCCTACAAGGATGTCACGACTCTCGAGGCCGTCAGCTTTCAGCAGCCCAAGGTGGATGCCGCCGGCGGTCCGCTCAAGGACGCGGCGGGCAACGCGGTCGTCGAGAGCCTTACGACGCAGAAACAGACGCTCCCCATGGGTCCAATGGCCTCGCAGGAGGCGATCAAGGAGCTCGGCACCAACGGTGGCGGATTCCTGAATGCCAATTCCGCGCACCCCTACGAGAATCCCACGCCGTTGTCGAATTTCCTCGAAATGCTGGCGCTGGTCCTGATCCCTGCCGCGCTCACCTACACCTTCGGGCAGATGGTGGGCGACACGCGTCAGGGCTGGGCCGTTCTGGCCGCCATGGCCATCCTGTTTGGAGCTCTCGTCACGATCGCCGTGCATAGCGAACAACTCGGCAATCCGCGCGTTGCCGCTTTGGGCATTGATCAGACGGCAAGCGGTCTGCAGCCGGGCGGCAACATGGAAGGCAAGGAGGCGCGCTTTGGAATCGGCGCCTCCGCGCTGTTTGCCACCGTGACCACCGGTACGTCCTGCGGCGCCGTGAACTCCATGCACGATTCATTCACCCCGCTCGGCGGTCTCGTCCCCCTGTTCAACATGCAGCTGGGCGAAGTCGTGTTCGGAGGTACCGGCACGGGCCTCTACTCCATGCTGATCTTCGCGGTCATCGGTGTGTTCATCGCCGGCCTTATGATCGGGCGCACCCCGGAATACCTGGGCAAGAAGATCGAGGCATTCGAAATCAAGATGAGCTCGATCGCCATTCTCGTGATGCCCTTCATCGTGCTCCTCGGCACAGCCATCGCGGTGAGCGTGGCAGACGGGAAGGCGGGAGTTGCCAACCCCGCCGCGCACGGGTTCTCTGAGATCCTCTACGCGTTCACTTCGGCGGGCAACAACAACGGGAGCGCATTCGCGGGGCTTTCCGCGAACACACCTTTTTACAACACAATCCTCGGCCTCGTGATGTGGCTCGGGCGTTTCTGGCCGATCGCGGCCGTACTGGCCATTGCAGGCGCGCTGGCGGCAAAGAAGCGCGTGCCCGTCACTGCCGGCACGATGCTCACGTACGGACCTACCTTCATCATCCTGTTGATCGGAACTGTGCTGCTCGTGGGGGCGCTTACGTTCGTGCCCGCGCTTGCCCTGGGACCGGTCGTTGAACACCTTGTTATGTGGGGCGGTTAGAAATGGCTGAAATTATGCGAAATTCCGCCTTGGGTGCGCACGGACCCAGCACCCCGTTCGCGCGACTGATCGCTCCCCGCAAGCTGTCAATGTTCGATCGCGCATTGCTGGGCCCGGCGCTCATCGACGCGTTCCGCAAACTCGACCCGCGTGTGCAGTGGCGCAATCCGGTCATGTTCGTGGTCTACATCGGCAGCATCGTGACGACCGCGTTATGGCTGCAGGCGGCCACCGGACGTGGCGAAGCGCCCGCCTGGTTCATCCTGAATGTCGGGATCTGGCTGTGGTTCACGGTGCTGTTCGCGAACTTCGCCGAGGCGCTCGCTGAGGGACGCAGCAAAGCGCAGGCGGCGGCGCTGCGGGGCCTGAAGCAGACCGTCTCGGCGAAGAAGCTCGGTGACCCAACAGATCGCTCGCGCCAATCTCGCGTCCATGCGGATCAGCTGCGCAAGGGCGACGTCGTTCTCGTGGAAGCGGACGACTACATCCCGGGAGACGGTGAGGTCATCCAGGGAGCGGCTTCCGTCGATGAAAGCGCGATCACGGGCGAGTCGGCGCCGGTCATACGCGAATCCGGCGGCGATTTCTCGTCCGTGACCGGCGGTACCCGCGTGCTCTCCGATTGGATCATCGTGCGCGTCACTGCGAACCCGGGCGAAACGTTCATCGATCGCATGATCGCCATGGTGGAAAGCGCCAAGCGGCAAAAGACTCCTAATGAGATTGCGCTCACCATCCTGCTCGTCGCGCTCACGCTGGTGTTTCTGCTTGCTACCGTCACCCTCCTGCCGTACTCGCTGTACAGCGTCGAAGTCGCCAAGCTGGGCACTCCCATCACCATCACGGCTCTCATCGCGCTGCTGGTGTGCCTCATTCCGACCACTATCGGCGGACTGCTCTCCGCGATCGGTGTGGCAGGCATGAGCCGCATGATGCAGGCGAATGTCATCGCCACGTCCGGGCGGGCGGTCGAGGCGGCGGGCGACGTGGACGTGCTGCTGTTGGACAAGACCGGCACGATTACTCTCGGTAATCGTCAGGCATCCACCTTCATTCCGGCTACGGGCGTGTCGGAGGAGGAGTTGGCGGATGCGGCGCAGCTCGCATCGCTTGCCGATGAGACCCCGGAAGGCCGCAGCGTCGTGGTGCTTGCCAAGCAGCGCTTCAACCTGCGCGAGCGAGACCTGCGCTCGCTCGCCGCGACATTTGTGCCGTTTTCCGCTCACACGCGCATCAGCGGTGTCGATATTGGCGAGCGCCGGGTCCGCAAGGGCGCTCCGAGCGCGATTCAGAAGCTCGTCGAGGCCTCAGGGCAGGTCTTCCCCAAGGGCATACTGACATTGGTGGAGGAAGTTTCGCGCCGTGGCAGTACACCGCTGCTCGTCAGTGACGGTCCGCGCGTCCTGGGCATCATCGAGCTTAAAGACATCGTCAAAGGGGGCATCAAGGAGCGGTTCGGGGAACTGCGCCGCATGGGGATCAAGACAATCATGATCACCGGCGACAATCCGCTCACTGCCGCGGCGATAGCCGCCGAAGCGGGTGTGGACGACTTTCTCGCCGAGGCGACCCCCGAGGCCAAGCTCACCCTCATCCGTCAACACCAGGCGGAAGGCCGGCTGGTTGCGATGACCGGAGACGGCACCAACGATGCGCCGGCTCTCGCGCAGGCCGATGTCGCGGTCGCGATGAACACCGGCACTCAGGCGGCGAAGGAGGCCGGCAACATGGTCGACCTCGACTCCAACCCGACCAAGCTCATCGAGGTGGTGGAGACCGGCAAGCAGATGCTGATGACGCGCGGCTCGCTGACCACGTTCAGTATCGCCAACGACATCGCCAAGTATTTCGCGATCATCCCGGCCGCATTCGCCACCACCTACCCGCAGCTCAACGCGCTCAACGTAATGGGGCTCGCCAGCCCGTTCTCAGCCATCCTCTCGGCCGTCATTTTCAACGCGCTCATCATCGTGATCCTGATTCCGCTGGCGCTCAAGGGCGTGAAATACCGGCCCTTGGGTGCCGCGCTGTTGCTGCGCCGCAATCTGCTCATCTACGGCCTGGGCGGCATTCTCATCCCCTTCGCCGGCATCAAGCTCATCGATCTGACGCTCGTGATGACGCACCTGGTCTGAACGGCACTCGCAAGGCCAGACACGCAAGCCTCATTCGAAGGAAAAGCACATGACTTCGCTGCTTCGACCCGCCATCGTCCTGTTCCTGATCCTGACCGCGATCACCGGCATCGCCTATCCGCTGCTGGTCACCGGCGTCGCCCAGGCGGTTTTTCCGAGCGAGGCCGGCGGCAGCCTCATCGCCAAGGAGGGCAAGGCCGTGGGCTCCAGCCTGATCGGCCAGAGCTTCAGCGATCCCAGGCACTTCTGGGGCCGCCCCTCGGCCACCGCGCCCCAGCCGTACAATGGACTCGCCTCCGGCGGCTCGAACCTGGGACCGCTCAATCCTGCACTGACCGACGGCATCAAAACCCGTGTCGAGGCGCTGCGGGCCGCAGATCCCACCAACAAATCGCCCGTCCCGGTCGATCTCGTGACCGCCTCGGCCAGTGGCCTGGATCCCGACATCAGCCTTGCGGCGGCGTACTACCAGGTACCGCGAGTGGCGCGCGAGCGAAGCCTGCCGCCGGATGCCGTAAGATCCTTGATCGCCGCTCACGCGCGGGGCAAGGTGCTCGGTATACTGGGCGAGCCGCGTGTCAATGTGTTGGATCTGAACCTGGCGCTCGATGCTCTCAAGTGACCTAACAGAAAATCCCGTGACATGAAGTGATAGCCGAGACACGGCCGGACCCGGACCAGCTCCTCGCTCACGTCCAGGCCGAAGAGGCCCGCGCCAAGCGCGGCCGTTTGCGCATTTTCTTTGGCGCCTCCGCCGGCGTCGGTAAGACCTACGCCATGCTGCAGGGGGCCGGCAGCATGCGCGCCAACGGAACCGATGTCGTGGTCGGTTACGTCGAGCCGCACGGGCGGATCGAGACGGAAAAGCTCCTCGAAGGTCTCGAGCGGCTTCCCACGCTTCCGGTGCACTACCGCGGCATTGTGCGGCACGAATTCGACCTCGATGCCGCTCTCGCCCGGCATCCGGCCATCCTTCTCGTCGACGAGCTCGCGCACTCGAACATTATCGGTGGCGAACCTCCTCCACGGCACCCAAAACGTTGGCAGGACATTCACGAGCTGCTCGATGCCGGCATCAATGTCTGGACGACCGTCAACGTCCAGCATCTGGAAAGCCTGAACGATCTCGTCTATCAGATCAGCGGCGTGCGCCAGCGTGAGACGCTGCCGGACAAGGTGTTCGACGAAGCCGCGGAGATAGAGCTCATCGACCTGCCGCCCGATGATCTGCTCGCGCGGCTGCGCGCCGGCAAAATCTACGTCGCGGATGAAACCGGGGGCAACCTTGCCACAGCCATAGAGCGCTTCTTTCGCACTCCGAACCTCATGGCATTGCGTGAGCTCGCCCTGCGCAGAGTTGCGGATCGGGTCGAGGCTGCCGCTCAGGCGCTCCCGTCGGATCGTGAACGGACCCGACTGGCTGGGGATCGTGTGTTGGTGGCGGTCGGGCCGGACGAGCAGGCAGAGCAGCTCGTCCGAGTGGGCAAACGGCTGTCGGACGCCCTCGACGCCGCATGGACCGTCGTGTACGTCGAGACTCCGCAACTGCTGCGGCTCTCCGATGCAGAACGAAACCGTCGCATCGACGTGTTGAGGCTCGCGGAGTCGCTCGGTGCCGAAACGGTTACCTTGGATGGGCCCTCCGCCGCCGCTGTGCTGATCGAATATGCGCAGATGCGTAACGCTACGCGCGTCATCGTCGGAGCGCCAAAAGCACGTGGCTGGCGTGCCTGGCTGCGTGCTTCGACACCGTCGCAGTTGATTCAGCAAGCGCGCAGTTTCGATGTCATCACGGTCGCCGCAACCGATCGCATCGTTCAGCAAAACAGGCCCACATCACGCACGCTTCCGGAGGACAACGCGCCGCTGATCCAGTGGGAGCGGTACGGTTGGGCGCTCGCCACGACGGCGCTATGCACTGCCGTGGCGTTCGCCATGTATCCGAGGTTCGAACTCTCGAATCTCGTCATGGTCTATCTCCTCGGCGTGACGGTGGCGGGCTTGCGATTCGGCCGGGCTCCCGCGCTGGTGACGGCCGTGCTGAATGTGACGGCGTTTGACTTCTTTTTCGTCCCGCCTCGTTTCACACTTGCGATTTCGGACGTTCAATATCTGGTCACCTTCGCAGTCATGCTGACTATTGCGTTCGTCATCGCCAACTTGATGGCGAGCGTGCGGCAGCAGACACGGGTAGCTGGCGCGCGTGAGCGGCGCACTGCGCTCCTGTATGCAATGAGCCGTGAGCTGGTTGCAACTCGCGGTAGCGCGCGCCTCGCACGAATAGCGGTGAGTCATGTAGCCGAAGTATTTCAGTGTCAGGCGGTGGTACTGTTGCCGAACGGCGCTGGCAAGCTGACCTATCCGCGGGATCCGCCGCTCGAGAAGTCGTTACGCGCGGCGGACCTCGCCGTTGCGCAATGGGTCGCCGATCATGGGAGCCAGGCGGGCCTGGGTACCGACACTCTGCCTGCCGCACCCGCCTTGTATGTGCCGCTGGGTGATCGGCAGAAGCCATTGGGAGTGCTTGCCGTACTCCCTGCGAACCCGCGCCGGGTCCTGCTGCCCGAGCAGCGGCATCTGCTCGAGACTTTCGCGGGACAGATTGGGCTTGCTCTCGAGCGCGCGCAGCTTGCCGAAACGGCGGAAGCCGCGAGCCTCGACGCCGAGCGGGAGAGCCTTCGCAACACACTGTTGGCTTCAATCTCCCACGATCTACGCACGCCGCTTGCGGTTATCGCCGGAGCAGGCAGTGCTCTCGCGCGGCATGGAGCGGCGCTCGACGAACCGACGCGGGTGAATCTTGCGCACTCCATCGAAGCGAAGGCGCGTGAGATGTCGGACCTGGTATCTAACGTCCTGGACCTCATGCGCTTCGAATCGGGGCACATCGTCCTGCGACGGGACTGGCAAACGCTCGACGATCTCGTGGGCGCCGCTCTGGACAGCCTGGAGGTAAAGCTGGCGGATCATCCGGTGGAGTTGCGAATACCGGCCGACCTTCCCCCCGTCCACGTGGACGCGACTCTCATCGTGCAGGTATTTTCCAACCTCTTCGATAACATCGCCAAATACACGCCTGCGGGGACTCGGGTGTACGTCTCCGCCCTGGCGGATGGCGGATTCATACGCGTGCTCGTGGAGGACGAGGGGCCGGGCCTGCCGGTCGGCAATCCCGAGCGGCTGTTCGACAAGTTTCAGCGCGGCCGCGGTGAAGGAGCCGTCGTTGGAGTCGGCCTCGGCCTGGCCATTTGTCGGGCCATCGTCCTGGCCCATGGAGGCAGCATCGAGGCCGACAGTCGCCCGGGTGGTGGCGCGCGATTCGAGCTGACGCTCCCGGCACAGGAGCCCGCACCGTGACGCAGGCGATGCATCTGATTCTTGTCATCGAGGACGAGCCCGCGATCCGGAACGTGCTGCGCGTGTTGTTGGAAGCGGAAGGGTACCGGTTCATCGAGGCGGACACCGCGATGCGCGCCGAAATCGAAGCCCGCAGCCACAAGCCTGACCTGTTGCTCGTCGATCTGGGGCTTCCGGATGGCGATGGTCTCAGGGTCATTCGCAGGGTGCGCGCCTGGTCGCCGGTGCCGGTGATCGTGTTATCGGCACGGACGATGGAAGAGCAGAAGATCGCCGCGCTCGATGCGGGAGCGGACGACTACATCACGAAGCCTTTCAGCGCGCCGGAGCTTCTGGCGAGGGTACGCGCGGCGCTACGGCGAAATGTGCGTGGCGCCGAGCAGACGTTCGTGCTGCAGTTGAGCCAAATCACCGTGGATCTGGCGCGTCGCGAGACTCAAGGGCCCGCCGGTGAGATTCACCTCACGCCGCTGGAGTACCGCGTACTCGAATGTCTCGCCCGACACCTGGGATCGATCGTGATCCAGAATCAACTCGTTCGCGAAGTGTGGGGCCCCGAAAGGCTGGGCGACACCCGCAGCCTGCGAGTCTGCGTCAAGAACCTGCGCGACAAACTCGAGCCCGATCCCCGCAAGCCCCGCTATCTAGTCACCGAAGCCGGCCTAGGCTACCGCCTACGCGCCGACGAAACCGCCCCCGCCCACGAATCCGCGCAAGAGGTGTCGCAATAACTCCCTCTACGCCGCCCGTTTGAGTAGCCCCCTCGATGAGTTCGCATAGGCAGTATGCAGCGCCTGCCGCAATGACTGACTCAAAAGCCCTACCCAATGACCGACGCGAAAGCCCTATCTCACGACAGGCCCCGCTATCTATCGGGCAAGAACCACGCTTTTTGCCCGGGGCGCGTAGCCCGGGGCGCGTAGCCCGGGGCGCGCAGCCCGGGGCGCGCAGCCCGCGGTCCGCATTGGTCCCTAGCCGCGCTCCCTGAAAGCGCTGGCCCATCCCGCGCCGCAGGCGGCTTTCAGCCGTGTCACGTAAGTGACACGATCAACTTAGCGGAGTGGCTCCGCCAGTTGATGGGAATCACGAACGAGCGCGCACCCGGCTTTTGCGGGATCTCGGGCCGCTCGCCGGCGAGCACGCTCGGTACGGAAATCACAAAATCCCGCCCGAAGTCGCGGCGCGCGTTGCCGGAAATGGTATTCGCGACTTCGCCCACCAGATCGCGCATGGTCTCGTGGCTGAAGTCGTTCTCCTGCATCTTCATGAGCAGGACGGTGAGCATCGCCCTGGGCGCCGTGAAGTACACGAAGCCCTCGCGTTTGCCCGAAATGTTGATGACGCCCGTGTAGTCGTGCACGGTGGGCGTGCCTTCGGTGAGGTATGGCGATCCGATCGAGGCTGGCTGTTGCGCGGCCACCTCGAAGTAGTTCGTCGTTCCCTCACGAAGGTCTTGAGTTCCTGTTCCTGCAACATTGTTCTGATCTCTCTTATGGATCGCTCAGCGCATGAGATCCGCGATGGCTTCGTTCAGCTGCCGATCAGTGAACGGCTTGTTGAGAAAGCCGTTCGCCCCTTTTTCCATGGCGTCGACGGCCGTCGCCTTGTCCGCGAGCGCGGAGATCACGAGGATCCGCACTGCCGGTTTCATGACCACGAGTTTCGAGATGCATTCGATGCCGTCCATTTGCGGCATGGTCAGATCCATAGTAACCACGTCCGGGTCCATCTTCTTGAACATCTCGATGGCCTCGAGCCCGTTGCCGGCGGTACCGACCAGCTCAAGCTCCTCGAACTGGTTCGAGCGCTCGATGCGACGCCGCATGATGTTCGAATCGTCCACGATCATCAGCTTGAAAGACTTCTTCCCGTTGGCATTCATCACTTTTCCACTCGCTGCGTTCATGCAAGAGGCTCCGGCTCAGGCGACCGCCGTGCTGCTGGGCGCTTCGGCGGCCGGCAGGACGATCTTGAACCGGGTGAATTTGCCCGGATTGGTGCTCACCCCGATCTTGCCCCCCAGCGCATAGACGCTTCGTGCGACTACGTCCATCCCGACTCCGCGGCCGGCATCCATCGAGACTTCCTCCTGCGTCGAGAACCCCGGGCGGAAGATCAGGGCCATCGCCGCGCGCGTATCCATCCCCGCAGCTTCCTGTTCGGTAATGATCTGCTTACGGACAGCAGCAGCTTTGAGCGCATCCGGCGAAATGCCGGCGCCGTCGTCCTCGAAGACGAGCTCGTAGCCATCGCCGGACCTACGGAAGTCCACGCGCACGGCGCCTACATCGTCCTTCGTGTGCGCCTTGCGGATGTCGCTCGCCTCGATGCCGTGCACGGCCGAGTTACGCAGCATCTGGATGACGCAGTCCTTCACAGTCGCGATGTAGGAACCGGGAACCTCCGCGAACCCATTGATCGTGAGCTTGAACCGTTTGCGGTGATCATGCGCCAGCCGCTCGGCCATGGAGTGGAGTGTCGGCGACAGGTCGTCGCCGGACCTGCCCTGCTGTGACCGTTGTTCGTGCGCGGCGGCCTGCTTCGCGGCGCGTGCCGGAGCCACGGTTGCGGCGGCGGTAACGGCGGCGGCGGCGGGAGCCGTGTCCTTGAGCGCCGTGAGGCGCGAGGCCATTTCCCGTACACCCCGCAAGTGCGCCATCAGGTCATCCAGCTTCAGCACCATGGGCAGGAAGTCGTTGCCGGAGAGCTCGGCCTTCTTCTTCAGCTCGCTGACCATGTCCTCGAGGGAATGTACGCGATGCGCGATGCTCATCAGGTTCAGGGCCGAGGCCTCGCCCTTGATCGAGTGGAGCTCGCGGAACAGCCCGTTCAGCTTCTTGCGGAACTCCGAATCGGCGCGCGCCGGCTCTTTCAGGATGGCGTTGATGAGCTGCAGTCCGGTCTCGGTGCTGTCGAGGAACGAATTCAGCTGTAGCGGATCGACGTGCATCATGCCCAGCATCATGTCCAGCTGGGCGTTCGCGCTTTCCTGCGACTCCTGCAGCTCCTTCGCGAGCAGTACGCTCGAGGTAATGTCACCGACGGCGCACAGCACGTGCTTGATGCCCTTCGGGCCCATGACTCGGTGGAAATCGAACTGCAGGTAGCGGGTCTCCTTGCCGCCGTGCCCGTTGTCCATCGTGATCTCGAGCTGGCCCAGGGGGTTGATGCTTTTCATCAGGTTCTCGTGGGCGCGTTCACCCCACAGGAGCTTGATGTATTTCATCGCGGTGGACAAAGTGGTGGGTGGTACGAGGCCCTTGAGGAGGTCCTCGAAGCCCAAGCCGGCGAAGTCCTGGCGACTGAACATGCGCGTCAGCGCCTCGGACCATACCGAGCCGATGTTGTAGTCAGCGTCGAGAAGGAAGAAGCCCTCGCGCACCGTCTTCAGAATGTCGCGAGTCTGGTCCTGAGCTTCTTTTGCCGCGCGCTCGTGGCGCGCACGGGTGAACTGGAAGTAGGCAGCCGCTCCGGCGAGCACCAGCGCCGCGAGCACACCGGACAGCAGCAGCGTACGTAGACGCGCGGCGCCGTCGGAAGACGTCTGCTGCAATGTCGTTGCGACCGTTGCGAGCTGTTGCTGCAAGCGACGCGCATTCTCCGTCGCAAAAAGCTGCGCCCGTTTTACATCCGCGTAATGCGCGCGCCCTTCCTTCGAAAACGCGCTTCCCGCGTCATCCGAATCGACGTAAGCCTGTCCTGTGAAGTTCACCACCGGCTCGACAACAGGAGTGTACTGGTGCCACAGCAGCAGTGCCTGATCGAGCTCGGCCGATTGCAGGTAACCGCCGGCTCCGAGCTGCTCGAGCTCGTGGTCGAAGCGTTTGACGGTAACCTTGAGATCGGCGAGTGCCTGGCCCGCATAGGCCCGGGCCTCGAGGCGATCGCGCAGCGAGTTGAGCTGCTGCGAGATGGCATCCGGGTAGGTCTGCAACATACTCGCCGTCTGGAGCCCTGTTACGCTCGCACGCATTTGCGTAGCGAGGCGAAAACCAAGGATGAGTACGGCGCTCATCACGAGTGTCAGCATCGCGCCGATGCCGACCGTGACGAGCTGGCGATTGCGATCCGCGCCTGCGACGTTCATCGGAAGAGTTCTCCTGTCCTACTTGGGCAGCTCGAATCGGATGGAGGTGCGTACGGGAACCTCGACGGCCCCACCGTTCGCGATCACCGGATCGTAGTGCCAGTGTTTCACGGCCGTGATGGCCGACTTGTCGAAGACGCCGGGGGGGTTGGCTTCGATGACACGCACGTCACGCGTATCGCCCTTGGTATCCACGATGTACTCGACCGTGACACTCCCGCTGATGCGCTGCGTAAGCGCCTTGGTGGGGAATTCAGGCGGAACATACCGTTGGCGCCTCAAGTTGGCCGCAAGCGCCGCGGGGCTGATCCCCGCCGCGGCCGCAGCGGCGCGGCTGGGGCCCTGAGTAGCGGGTTTCGAGGCTGCCTGCATCTGCTGGACCGCCGCGATGTCCCTCGGATCCGCGCCCCAACGCTTCGCTTGCGTGAGATCGGGCTCGACAAGAGCTGCTTTACCCGCCAGAGCGGAACCCTTCGCGCGGTCGATGAGCTTACCGGCCAGCTCACGGCTCGCCTGCGCAAGCGCCGCATTGGTGGGGTCGCTGGTCTGAAGTTGGGTGAGGTAGTACACAGCGCTGTCCTGCGCCGGGTCCGTCAGGCGACCGTCGTGAATATGATCGCGAGCGGCCTGCACGAGCCGATCGGCTTCCGCCTGCGCCGCTTTTTGGCGGACAGACGCGAGCTCACGCTGGAACGCAGCGATCTCGTTTGAGCTGACGCCGCCGGCACGGGCCTCGGCAACCCACCGATCGACATCGACATTGTTCCTGGCATTGGCGGCGTCACGCGCCTTGCGCAGATAGGCCGCATTCAACTCGCGGACAGCCCGCTGCGTCGTGGCGTTGGACGGTGCGACATCGTGTAACTGCTGCACGTAGGTTTTGGCACCGTCGTCCGCCGGATCGGTCAATTTCCCATCACGAATGCGGTCGGAGACGAGATTCGCCAAGCGCTGTACCTTGGCATCCTCCTGGCGGCGCGAAATCTCGGTTCGCCACTTGGCGAGCTGGTCCGCTGAAATGGCGGCCGACTGCTGGGCCTGTCGCACTAGCGCGGTAGCCCGGTCGATGTTGCCCTCCGCGAACGCCTTCGAAATCTGCGCCGTGGTCAGCTTCAGCTCAAGCGCGGCAATACGCGCGTCGTTGGGAGTGGCGATCTTGAGGTTCGCGAGAGCTTGCGAGGCTTCTTCGTACTTGGCGCCATTCATTGCCTCATCGAAGCGCGAAGCGGCTACGCCCCCCACACGCTGCATTCCGTCCTTGGCTTCTCCGTTCGTCGAGTCCGCGGCCGCGGCGGACCGATAATAAAGGAGCGCGTTGTCGCCGACTGGCTCCGTATAACGGCGCTCGTGCATGGCGAGTCGCGCCTTTTCGAGGAGCTCGTCCACCTTGCCGTTCACGAGAGCCGTGTCGACAGTGGGTTTTGGCTCGAGCGATGTTTCAGTTGCTGCCGAGCTGTCGGCCGCGGTGGGGGCTGCGGCAGGCGCCTGCGGCGCGGCGGCGATGGGAGCCGGGGGCGCGCTTCTGTCCTTGTTCAGGAACCAGAAAGCGCCCGCCGCGACCGCGACGGCGGCAAAGCCCGCGCCCGCCCAGACGAGCATTTTCCCCTTCGCGCCGTCGGAAGGCTGTGTCGAGGCCGTGTCGGAGCGGGGCTGGAAAGATTCGACCGTCACACCCGCGTTGCCGGATGGGGGGCGTGCCGCTCTCTTGGCAACCGCCTCCGCCACCGCGCCCTCGAACACAGCACTGGTCTTGCGCTTATCGACCGGGATCGGCAGCACGGCGAAGACGTTCGAGCCCTTGACGGCGGTGCTGACCTGTTTTTCCGCTTCGGCGCTGGCAAACACCAGCACTACGGCGTGCGGCGCCTGGGAGTGCGCGAGCTCGACATCCGCACGTACGTCCGTGAGGTCCCGGGTGTCAAAAACCAACACCTGGCCACGTTTCGTACTCGTCAGGTACTCGAGCGCCGCCGTGGTCGAATCGACGGGGCGTACGGACGCTTGTCCTCCGAGGGCTTCGCCCACTTCCAGCAGGAAGTCGTCGCGTATGGTGATGGCCGTGAGGTCCACTGCCGGCCTGTTGGTCGACGCGGGTGAATTGCCGGTGGAACCGACGGCCGCGGCGCCTGTCTCATGACCCCGAGAGGTATTTGATGCTGGACTTGCCACTTGACCTGTCTCCATCCTGAAAGGGCGGCCCGGAATCGAGCTGATGTCTGCGAAGCTGCGGCCGTGGGCGCGGCAGCCCGCTGAAACGCGCGGAAAAGCCTGAGACTGCAGCATATGCGGCTGCTGTGATACCGCAGTGCGACAGTTCACAATAATGACAGGCTAGCGTCGTGTGGCGGCGACGCCTGGACGAAAGTCCGCCCCAGCGCTCGCTTTTATTTCTGCGCTGCAGGCATGGGATGCCCACTAGCCGGACAAACGTCCCTCCCCCTCACGGCGCCCGGCGAGGCAAGACTGTACGCAATCCCACCTGAGACGGGCCGATGCCGCCGTCGATGAGTTATCTTAGGTTCGAGGGGGTTATATCGTCATGGGCGCCCTGAAAATCGCCGCAATAACCGCAGCCGCGCTGGTCGCCCTGGTCTTGGCGGGCGTGCTTGCCGTGTTGCTGCTCGTGAATCCCAACGACTATCGCGGCGACATCGAACGACTTGCCGTGCAGAAGACAGGCCGCAGCCTGCAGATCGGGGGTCGGATCGAGCTGAAATTCTTTCCCTGGCTCGCGGTGGCCGTCAACGACGTCAAGCTGGGCAACCCGCCGGGCTTCGGGCCGGAGCCGTTCCTCACGGTGCAACGCGCGAGTGTTGGCGTGAAGCTGTTGCCCATCCTGCGCAAGCGGTTCGAAGTAAGCCGTGTTGCCGTAGACGGTCTTACGCTCAACCTGGTGAGCCGCGGCCCGAGCAACAACAACTGGAAGGATCTCGTCGAAGCGAAGTCGCAGCGCCGGCCCGCCGCCGACCGCCGTGCCGTAGGCGCCCCTCAGGCGACCATCGCGGGTGTGGAGGTCCGTAACGCCACGCTCGTCTATCGTGATGCCACCCAGAAGGGCGTCACGACACTCTCTGGACTACAGGCGCATATCGGCAGCGTCGGCGGGACCGCGCCCGTGCCGGTGGCGGTCGAGTTCGACTACAGGGCTGGCAATGGCGGCCACGAGTTCAATTCGACCGTGTCGCACATTGCCGTGGCCGCGGATGTCGAGGTGCCCGATGGCTCGCGACGGGTACGCTTATCCAAGCTCGATGTCGCGGTGGCGGGTATCCATGTACGGGGTGTGGCGGCTGTCGATGACTTGGACAAAATGGCCCTATCGTTCGATTTGATGGCGGACGCTATGGACCTGGATCGCCTGATGGCATCCGCCGACAGTGGGGCGATTGCAACAGCGCGGCCTTCCCAGGTGCCCGCGGTGGGGCCACTCCCTAATAAGAGGCCCACGCAGCTGCCGATCGAGGCGCTGCGGAAGCTGGATGCCCACGGTACGGTGCGCATCCAAAGCGTTACGGTTGAGCGTATGGTTCTTACCGGCGTGACGGTGCCGGTGGCGGCCGCGGACGGCCGTGTTCATCTTGGACCCGTTCGGGCCGGATTATTCGGCGGCCACTCTGAAGGTGACATCCTGCTCGACGTGCGGTCCGCGGAGGCACAAATGTCCCTGAACGATCACATCAAGGACGTGGATAACAGCGCGCTGCTGAATGCCCTGTCGGGCACAAGGCGAATAGTGGGGCGCGCGGATGCGAATCTGGCAGTGACGGGTGTCGGCAACACGGACACGGCTCTGTTCCACTCGCTCACCGGTAAGCTGGACTTCACCGTGAGGAACGGCGCGATCGAGGGAGTCGATCTTTGGTACGAGCTGCGCCGCGCGCAGGCACTGTTGAAGCGCGAACCGCTCCCCGTACGCACCGCTTCGGAGCGAACCGTATTCGATACGCTCAGGGCGACCGGGACGATCGACAAGGGGATTCTGCACAATGACGATCTGCGTCTCGAAACAGACTATCTCAAAGTCCGCGGCAAGGGTACGCTCGAGCTCGACACACAGGCGATCGATTATCACGTCGTCGTCGAAATCGACAAAATACCGCCCGCCGGGGCGGGAGCCGGGCTTGCAGACCTCAAGGCCGCCGAAATTCCCGTTTTTCTGACCGGCAGCCTCAAGAGCCCGCAGGTTCGCCCGGATCTCGAGGCGCTCGCCCAAGGGAAAGTCCGCCAGGAAGTGAACGAGAAGCTGCAGGGGAAGAAGGATGAGCTCAAAAAGAAGCTGGGAGACAAGCTGATGGACCTGTTCGGCCACTGAGCGCGGGCGGGGAAATCAGCGGATGGCGGCCGCCGCGACGCCACCTGGCGACAGGCATGCATTTTGCTCTGGTCTCGTTTGATTTGCTGAAAGCGGCCTGGCGGCCCCTTCGGCCCGGCAGAGAAAAAGGCATGGCTTTCGCGTGTCTGGAGTGAACAATTCGGTCTTGTGAACGTCTTAACGTAACATCGGACTGGGAATAGAGGGCCATCACGCACCGTGCAAAGCGTTGGGTCTAAGTTGAGAGACACGCTGGCATCGCTGGCACCCCGGCCGAGATATCTGCACTCAACGGGAGGGAAGGACGATGCGACCGCTCTCTACTGATTCGGATTCGCCGAGCCATTCCGCATTCATTGATTCCTTGAGCTCCTTCAGCCGCTTGCATCGCGCGCAGCGCTGGGAAGGTACGTTTGGCGAGTTTCTGGCCACCATCCTGCCGCCCAATCCGGTGGCGATGGCGCGAACGAGCCACGAGTACATCTGGGACATGCTCCGCTGGCACGGCCGTGTGGCGCAGCCCGATGCTCCCGAGAGCTCGCGGGCCCGCGAGTTGTTCAAGCGCGAGCTGTTCGGAATCGACGAGCCGCTGTCACGCGTGGTCGATTACTTCAAGGCGGCCGCGGCCGGCTCCGATGTTGGCCGTCGACTGCTTCTGCTGCTGGGGCCGCCCTCTGGCGGAAAATCAACGCTCGCAATCCTCATGAAGCGCGGCCTGGAGGAATACAGCCGCACGGACGAGGGCGCACTCTATGCCATCAAAGGCTCGCCGCTGCGCGAGAACCCTCTCAATCTAATCCCCGCGAGCTTGCGTGCGGAATTCCGCGATCGCTATGGCGTGGATATTCCTGGCGAACTATCCCCGTGGGCGCGCGACAACGTCGAGCGCGAATTCGAGGGTGACTTCGTACGTGTCCCCGTAGAGCGGATATTCCTCTCGGAAGCCTCCAGAGTTGGCATTGGCACGTACGCGCCGCACGATCCCACCACTGCCGACATCGCGGACCTCGTAGGTTCAGTGGACCTCGCGAAAGTCGCGCAGATTGGCGACGAAGGCGACCCGCGCGCATGGTCGTGGTCGGGCGCCGTGTACGCGGCAAGTCGCGGCGTGCTGGAAATGATCGAAATCCTGAAGGTCAAACGCGAGTTCCTGTATCTGCTGCTCACCATGACGCAGGAGAAGAACGTCAAGGTTTCGCGCTTTCCACTCATTCATCTCGATGAGACCATCCTCGCGCATACCAACCTGGCGGAATTCCACAAGTTTCTGCAGGAGAAGGAAAACGAGGCGCTGCTCGATCGCATGGTGATCATCAGGGTCCCGTACGCGCTGTCCTATAAAGACGAGGCCCGCATCTATCAGAAGCTCGTGTCGGGCGCACCGGCGTTCCGTAACGTGCATCTGGATCCCCACGTGCTGAACCTTGCGGCTGTGTTTGCCATCCTTACGCGGCTCACGAAGCCCGAGCGCGAGGGGCTGGATATGCCGAAGAAGTTGCGACTGTACGCCGGCGAGGCAGTCGAGGGCGTTCCCGAGACCGAGGCCACGCGGCTGCACTCGGAGTCGGGCGAGGAAGGCATGACTGGAGTAAGCCCGCGTTTCGTGATCAACGCGATTTCCAACGCCATCACGCGCGGCAATACGCACAGTCTCACGAGCATGGAGCTGCTGCTTGCGATAAAGGACTCGATCGAGAGCGACGCACGCATGGACGCGAAGCATAAGAAGGCCTGGGTCGACCATCTCGTCACGGCGCGCAAGGAGTTCTACAACCGCTGGGTGAAGGAGGACGTCCATCGCGCTATGTTTGCCTCGTTCGAAGCCGAGGCGCAGCAACTTCTAGAGAAATACCTGGACGAGGTCGAGGCGTCGCTCGATCACCGCCAGGTTACCGATCCGATCACCGGTGAGACGCGCCCGGCCGACGAGCGGTTCCTGCGCTCGGTCGAGGAGAAGATCAAGGTATCCGACTCGGGGAAGATGTCGTTCCGTCAGGAGGTCGTGCGCAAGGCCATGGTGGCCTTCAAGACGGGCGAGAAGTTCAAGCTCGCCAGCCACGCGCGCATGCGCGAAGCCATCGAGCAGTATCTGTTCGAAGAGCGTCGCGACGTCTTGCGGCTGGTCACCTCGACAGCCCGTCCCGATGAGGATGCGCGCCAGAAAATCTCTGTCGTGCAGCAGCGGCTCGTCACCGAATACGGCTACGACGAGCACAGCGCCAAGGAAGCATTGAGTTACGTCACCACGCTGCTCGCACAGGAGTAGCGCGCGAGCTCAAAAAGGAGTACCAGTAATACTCATGGCCCAGAGCACCGACAAGGCCAGCGAAAAATCTGGCGACGCCACGAAGTGGTACGAGCTGTTCTCGCGCGGGGCGCGTGATTGGCTGCGACACGACGAGAAAGTCCGCGAGTCGGTGCGCAAACACCTGCCGCAGATCGTCTCCGGCGGTGATGTCATCAATGACACGGCACGCACCGTGCGGGTCCCCGTTCGAATGCTCGAGCACTACCACTTCCGGCTGCGCCGGCCGGAGGAGCAGCAGGGAGCCGGTCAAGGCAAAGCGAAGCCCGGGGATGTGTTCTCCGATCCTTCGAAACAGAGAGGACCCGGCGAGAAAGGACCCGGCGGGCAGGACGAAGGCGAGGTCCAGCTGCTGCTGGAATTCAAGATCGACGACATCGTCGACTGGCTGTGGGAGGAAATGCAACTTCCCAACCTCAAGCCACGGGTCGGTCCCTCGGAGGATTCGGAGTGGATCCGCGAGGGCTACGATCGCCGTGGCGCACGCTCCCGGCTCGACCGGCGCCGCTCATTCAAGGAGATGGTGAAGCGTCGGGGCAACCCGGGCGCCACGCCGACTTTCATCGACGAAGATTTGCGCTTCCGCCAACTCGCGCGGCGGCGGCAACCCGCGGTGCATGCCGTGGTGTTCTTCATGCTCGATGTCTCGGGCAGCATGTCCGACCGCGACCGCAAGCTCGCCAAGACGTTTTTCTTCTGGGTCGTGCAGGGGCTGCGGCGCGAGTACCGCTCCCTGGAGACCGTGTTCGTGGGACACACGACTGAAGCCTGGGAGTTCACGGAGAACGAGTTCTTCCAGGTGAGCGGCACCGGCGGCACCGTCGCGTCGACCGGTTTCGGCAAGGTGCGCGAGATCATCGACGAGCGCTACAACCCGGGCCGATGCAACATCTATCTCTTCTACGCCTCCGACGGTGACAACTCCGTGAGCGATGCCGCCGATGCGCGCGAGTCGCTCTCGTCGATTGCGGGCGACGCCTGCTTCACGGGCTACGTGGAGGTTTCTTCCGGCTTGTCACGGCAACTTTCCACGGAGACCGGCCGGCTGTATGCCGAGCTGGCCACTGCCGGCTGCGCGGCGGGAAGTTATGCACTGAACGATTTCGACGATGTCTGGGGCGCCGTGCGGCATTTCTTCACGGCGGAGAGCCGCGCCCTGGATGGGCCGGCGTGAGGGGTGTCCGCCATGGGTGAAGACTGGCAGAGTTACATCCAGCGCATCGAAGATCTCGCGGGCCGTTCCGGCCTCAAGTTCCATCCGGTGGACTTCGAAGCGGTTCCGGATACGTTCATGATGGAGATCGCCGTGTACGGACTGCCGGTGCGAATGCCGCACTGGTCCTTCGGCGTGCGCTACATCTATCAGCTCATTCAGCGTCACATGGGGAACTCCCGCCTGTTCGAGGTCGTGTTCCCGGGAAATCCCGGCCATGCGTACCTCGCGGCGAGCAATGGCCTCGCGGAAAACATCCTGGTCACCGCGCATGTGCTGGGCCACGCGGATTTTTCCAAGAACAACCTCCTGTTCCGCCGCTGTCAGGAACAGGTGAGCGAGCGCATTGTCGAGCATGCCGCGAACCATGCGCGCCAGATACAACAGGCGATCGAGACCTACGGCATGCAGAGAGTGGAGGTGGTGCTCGATGCGGCGCTGGCCCTCGAGCAGCACATCGACGTCGACCAGTCGCTGCGGCGCGAGCGGTATCCTGAATATGCGGCGGATGCCAAGCCGCTGGTGGACGACGCTTTCCGGAAGCGCTTCGCCTCGCTGGATCCGGCCGCCGCCAGTCGCGGCATGGAGATGAAGAAGCGCGCGCCGGTGCCGCCGCATTCGGAGCGCGACCTGCTCTGGTTCATCGCGAACTACGCGCCGGAGATGGAAAGCTGGGAGCGCGACATCTTTCTGGCCGTGCGCGAGGAGTCGTTCTACTTCTATCCCGTGTTCGCCACGCAAATCATGAATGAGGGCTGGGCGTCCTATTGGCACGCCCGCCTGTTGCGGGAGGCGAATTTCATCCCACAGCAGGCGTACGTGGATGCCATCAAGTGCCACTCGGACGTGGTGCGTCCCGTCGCTGCCGACCAGCAGGTCGCCTTGAGCATCAACCCCTACCATCTCGGTTTTGCGATGTGGGAGAAGATCGTCGAGAAGGAAGGAATGGATGTCGCGCGCGAGATCATGCAGCAGGACGATGACTTCGGCTTCATCCGCAACCACCTCACGCGGGAGCTGGCGGATGAGCTTGGCCTGTTCCGCTTCAGCGCGCGCAGCGACGGCCAGGTAAAGGTGCTCGAAACCGATCTCACTGCGCTGCACGAAGCCGTCCTGAGTCCGAAATACAATTTCGGCGCCCCGATGGTGTCCGCCACCCATATTCGCAATGACGGCACGCTCGAGCTCACTCATGACAACAGTGTCGACGGCCGCGGCCTCGATCTCGAACGCAGCCGGAAGGTGCTGGACTACGTGCAACGGGTCTGGCGTCGGCCGATTGTCCTGACGACGGTGAATCAGGCGGGTTCGACGCTGGAGCTCACGGCGCCGTAGACGGCGCCGTTGCCTAGCACGAGCTTCTTCAGGGCTTGGGAGCCGCAGGCTTGGTCGGAGCCGGCTCCGGGACCTCGGGCTCCGTACCCCAGTCCTCTTCCGCGTTTGAGGTGACGATGGAAACCGGATCGCTCGCCGGGAAGCTGTCGGCGAGCGCCTGATCGAGCTGCTCCTGGATTTTCCGGCGCTTACGCGCGTCTTCCTGTTGAGAGTCGCCCATCTCCGCCTCCATCGAGGCCGCTTCGCTTCAGCGCGCGACTTCGTTCTCGTCGAATATTACTTCGGCATCCGGAGGTGAATGCGGCGCCTGCGGGTCGAGATCGTCCTCATCGACATCGCTGCCGCCTCCGTCCGTCTCCCGGCCCGGCGGCGGGTCCTGCTCGGGATACACGGGCACGTCATGCGTGGGCTCTTCCTGTGGCGGTGGTGGGCTATCCGGATCTTTCTGAACCGCGGGTTGCGCTTGGGACTGGCTCATGGGTATCTCCCCGTTGTCGTCCAGGGGACCTGCAAGCAATGGATGTGCCGCCCGCGTCGCGCCTGCCTGTAGCTCGAGGCGTCGGGCGGGAGTAGTCTAGTTCTCGCGCCGGCGCCCGATGCGGGACCTGTGTTGTCCCGCCGGCGCAGTTGCTGCGTGCCAGCCTGGGAGCGTCCATGGTGTATACGACACAGGGCATCCGGAATGTAGCGCTGGCTGGACCGGCCGGCAGCGGCAAGACATTACTGCTGGAAGCGCTGCTGCTGCAGGCAGGGGCGATTCGCAGCAAAGGCAGCCTGCAGCGCGGCACCACTGTCTCGGATTTCGACCCGCAGGAAAAACGTCTGCGGCATTCGCTCGATCCCGCGATCTGCGGCTTCGATTACGACACCACGCGCATCAACCTCATCGACACGCCAGGATATCCGGATTTCCTGGGGCGCACCTTGTCCGTGCTCGAAGCCGTAGAGGCCGTCGCCATCGTCGTGAGTGCCGTTGACGGCGTCGATATCCTCACCCAGCGGCTCATGGACTTTGCGCGCGACCGCGAGTTATGTCGGCTTCTCGTCGTCAACAAGATCGACAGCCCTGAAGCCAGGTCCGATGCCGTGCTGGAGGAGTTGCGCTCGACGTTTGGTTCGGAGTGCCTGCCTCTCAATCTGCCTGCGGACGGCGGCGCGTCCGTCGTCGACTGCTTTTTTCAGCCTGACGGCCAAGCTGCCGATTTTTCTTCCGTCGCCGCCGCACATACCCACATCGTCGATCAGGTCGTCGAGCTCGACGAGCAGCTCATGGGCGTGTATCTCGAGCAGGGCGACGCGCTCTCGCCGGAGCAATTGCACGACCCTTTTGAGCGCGCGCTGCGCGAGGGGCATCTCGTACCCGTGTGTTTCGTTTCGGCGGAAACCGGTGCGGGGGTTCCCGAGCTGCTGCGGATATTTGCGCGCCTCATGCCTAATCCGACTGAAGGCAACCCGCCGCCCTTTCTCAAAGGACAAGGCGACAGCGCACAACGGGTGCAACTCACACCCGACCCTGGCCGGCATGTTGTCGCGCACGTCTTCAAAACCAGCATCGATCCCTACGTCGGCAAGCTCGGCGTGCTCCGCGTGCATCAGGGAACGGTACGCCAGGGCAGCCAGCTGTTCGTGGGGGACGCGCGCAAGCCGATCAAGATCGGGCATCTGCTGAAGCTCTCGGGCAAGGACACGACGGAGATTCCCCGGGCGATTCCGGGCGACATCTGCGCGGTTGCCAAGGTAGATGAGCTGCACCTGGATGCGGTGCTCCACGATTCGCATGACGAGGACCAATATCATCTGAAACCCGTGTCGTTTCCCCCGCCGATGCTGGGGATCGCAATCGAGCCCGAGCGGCGCGGTGACGAGCAGCGCCTCGCCGACACGCTCCACAAGCTCATGGCGGAGGATCCCTGCGTGCGGATCGAGCACCATGCCGCCGTCAACGAGACAGTGATTTACGGAATGGGCGAGCTCCACTTGCGGGTGTTGCTCGAGCGCATGGCCGAGCGCTACGGAGTACACGTCAAGACACATACGCCGAGCGTTCCGTATCGCGAGACCATTACCCGGCCTGCCGATGGACATTGCCGCCACAAGAAGCAGACAGGGGGTGCGGGACAGTTCGGCGAGGTTTTCCTGCGCGTCCAAGCGCTCGGGCGGGGCGAAGGCTTCGAGTTCGTTGACGAGGTCGTGGGTGGAGCGATCCCGGGCCAGTTCATTCCGGCCGTCGAGAAGGGCGTCCGCCAGGTGTTGTCCGAGGGTGCGCTGGCCGGCTTCCCACTGCAGGACATCCGCGTCACGGTGTACGACGGCAAGCATCATCCCGTGGACTCCAAGGAGGTGGCGTTCGTGTCCGCCGGCCGCAAGGCATTTCTGGACGCCATCCGGAAAGCGAGTCCGATCGTGCTCGAGCCGGTGATGCAGCTGGAAATCACCGCTCCTGCGGGCGCCATCGGCGATGTCACGGGGGATCTGGCAACCCGGCGCGC
>JAQGOC010000079.1 GCA_028293805.1 Gammaproteobacteria bacterium | reverse complement strand
GATTACCAGATCAAGCTGCGTAATCTGATCCGCTTCCTGACCGAGGGTGATAAGGCCAAGGTGACCTTACGGTTCCGTGGCCGCGAGATGGTGCACCAGGACATCGGACGCAGGCTCCTCGAGCGTGTGTCCACTGACCTGGGCCCGCATGCCGTGGTCGAGCAGAACCCTCTGATGGAGGGCAAGCAGATGATCATGGTATTTGCACCGAAGAAGAAGTAACGGCTCCAAGTCCTTAAAAGACCTGGGGTTGTTCGCCCGCAAGCGGCTGTGAAAACGGCCTGTGAACGGGGCTACATAAACAGGAGTCAGTTCGATGCCCAAGTTGAAGACCAACCGGGCCGCGGCCAAGCGCTTTCGCAAAACAGCGAAAGGCTTCAAAGGCTATGCGGCCAATCGTCGCCATAACCTCGGACACAAGGATCCGAAGGTCAAACGCCACGCGCGCTCAGGCGGCTCCAGCCTTGTCGATAAGACGGACACCGGACGCCTCGTCCAGCTCCTTCCGTATCACAAGTAACCGCGCACCAGCATAAGCGAGCAGTACCATGGCACGAGTAAAACGTGGCGTGACGGCCGGGCGCCGTCATAAGAAAGTTCTAGGCAAAGCGAAGGGCTATTACAACGCCCGGAGCAAGGTTTATCGCGTAGCGAAGCAGGCCGTCATCAAGGCCGGCCAGTACGCGTACCGCGACCGACGCGCGAAGAAGCGCGAGTTCCGCGCTCTATGGATCGCACGTATCAATGCGGCAGCCCGCATCTACGGGCTGACCTACAGCCGCATCATCCACGGCCTTAACAAGGCCGGCATCACGATCGACCGCAAGGTGCTCGCGGATATCGCCGTACATGATACCGAAGCATTTGGCGCCATCGCGCAACAGGCGAAGGACGCTCTCGGCGCAGCCGAGTCCGAAGCCAAAGCCGCCTGAGAGGGGGCGGGTTTTGCTGTCGCTTAGCCGGGCGGGGAGGCGTTCGGTCACTGCTGGCGCATGCGCATGCAGGACCTGACCTCCCTGACCCAACAAGCGCTCGAAGAGGTCGCCGCCTGCGGCGACCTCGCTTCACTGGATGAGGCGCGAGTCCGTTGGCTCGGGAAGAAGGGCGTGCTCACCGAGCAGCTGAAATCGCTCGGGGCGCTTCCCGGCCCCGAACGGCCCGCGGCCGGCCAACGCATCAATGAAGCGAAAGAGCGGGTGAATTCCGCCATTGACGCGCGTCGAGCGGATCTCGAGCGCATCGAAGTGGAGATGAAGCTCGCGGCCGGGCGCATCGATGTCACGCTTCCCGGACGTGGCGAAGAGCGGGGCGGTCTGCACCCCGTGACCAAGGCGCGCCTTCGCATTGAGATGTTATTCCGGCGCGCCGGCTTCGATGTCGCCTCTGGCCCGGAAATCGAAGACGACTTCCACAATTTCGAAGCACTCAACATCCCGCCGGATCACCCCGCGCGAGCGATGCACGATACATTCTATTTCCCGGACGGACGGCTGCTGCGCACGCACACCTCGCCTGTGCAGATCCGCGCGTTGCTGGAGCAGGGCGCGCCAATCGCGATCATCGCTCCGGGCCGGGTTTATCGGGTCGATTACGACATGACCCATGCGCCGATGTTTCATCAGCTGGAGGGTCTCGTGGTCGACGAGAACATCAGCTACGGCAACATGAAGGCGGCGCTACACGGATTCCTGAAAGCCTTCTTCGAGCGCGACCTCGCGATGCGCCTGCGGCCGTCGTACTTTCCATTCACGGAACCGTCCGCGGAAGTCGACATGTCGTGCGTGTTCTGCGAAGGCAAGGGCTGCCGTACCTGCAAGCAGACCGGCTGGCTCGAGATCGCCGGCTGCGGCATGGTGCATCCCAACGTGTTGAAAGCGAGCGGCATCGATCCGGAGCGCTGCACCGGCTATGCGTTCGGCGCCGGCATCGACCGGCTCGCGATGCTTCGCTATGGAGTGAACGACCTGCGGCTGTTTTTCGAGAACGACCTGCGCTTCCTGCGGCAGTTCCGGACATTTTGAGCGATGAAGGTTCCCTATTCGTGGCTGGCTGAGTGGGTCGACGTGCCGTGGGATGCGCGTGAGCTCGGCTCGCGCCTCACGATGGCGGGGTTCGAGCTCGATGCGCTCGAGGCGGCAGCGCCGGAGTTCACCCAGGTTGTCGTGGCCGAGATCCTCTCCGCCGAGCGCCATCCGCAAGCCGACAAACTGCAAGTGTGTCGGGTTTCGACGGGACAGGGCGAGCCTCTGCAAATTGTCTGTGGCGCGAGCAATGCGCGCGCGGGATTGAAGACTGCGCTGGCCCTGGTGGGCGCGAAGTTACCGGGCGGGTTGGACATCAAAGCGGCAAAGCTGCGCGGCGTGGAGTCGTTCGGCATGCTGTGCTCTGCAAAGGAGCTTGGGCTTGCGGACACCTCGGCCGGGATTCTCGAGCTGCCGGCAGATGCGCCGGTAGGGCGTCCGCTGCGGGAATACCTCGAGCTCGATGAGCCCATTCTCGAGCTCAACATCACCGCGAATCGTGGGGATGCCATGTCGATCATTGGCATTGCGCGCGAAGTCGCGGCGCTTGCTGGGAAACCCGTCAAGGGGCCGGTTGCCACCCCTTCCAGCGTCGGCCATGGGGACAAGTTTCCGGTTTATCTCGACGCCCCGGCCGCCTGCCCGAAGTTTGTGGGCTGCGTGATTCGTGGAGTGAACAATCGGGCGGCCACGCCGCTGCGGATTAGTGAGCGACTGCGGCGGGCCGGTGTGCGTTCCATCAGCCCTGTAGTCGATGTAACCAACTACGTGATGCTCGAGCTGGGGCAGCCGATGCACGCGTACGATCTCGCGAAGCTACAAGGCGAGATCCGCGTTCGCCCAGCCCGAGCAGGTGAGCCCATCAGATTGCTCGACGGGAAGACGATCGAGGCTGCGCCGGATGTCCTGCTGATCACGGACAGCGAAGGTCCAGTGGGACTCGCCGGCATCATGGGCGGCCAGCGAACAGCGGTCAGCCTCGAAACAACAGACGTTTTCCTCGAGGTCGCCTATTTTCCGCCTGCTGCCATTATGGGCCGGGCGCGTCGCTGGGGCTTGCTGACGGACGCGGTTCAACGATTCGAGCGCGGGGTTGACCCAACTCAGCAGGAGCGGGCGATGGAGCGGGCGATCGCTCTGCTGAGCGCGATTGCGGGCGGCTCGCCTGGGCCCATCTCCGTTACGCAATCGCCGGAGCACCAGACGAAGCGGGCGCCGGTGCCATTGCGCCGGACTCAACTCAAGCGCCTGCTTGGACTGACGCTTGATGACGCCCGCGTCACGAGCACGCTGGAAGCGCTGCAAATGCGCGTGGTGCCTACGGCGCAGGGCTGGGAAGCGACTCCTCCGTCGTACCGTTTTGACGTCACTATTGAAGCGGACCTGATCGAGGAAGTCGCGCGGATCGTCGGGTTCGAGGCGATTCCGGAACAGGATGCTTTGGTTCCCCAGCGCTTCCGTGCGGCCCCTGAAGAGATTCCGCTGGAGCATACGATCCTGGAAGCGCTGGCGATGCGCGGGTACCAGGAGGCGATTACATTTGCCTTCGTCGATCCGGCTCTGCAGACGCGCCTGTTTCCCGATCAGCCGGGTCTCGTGCTGTCGAATCCGATCGCGAGCGATATGTCGGTCATGCGGGTGTCGTTATGGCCCGGACTCCTGCGGGCGGCGCAAGAGAACCAGCGTCGCCAACAGGATCGCATTCGATTGTTCGAGCACGGCGCGAGGTTCGTGGTCGCGGACGGCGTCACGCGAGAGATCGATACGCTCTCGGGTATTGTTTGTGGACCGCGGTTGCCGGAGCAGTGGGGTGTGCCGCGAGAGATGCGCGCACCGGCGGATTTCTACGACGTGAAGGGCGATCTCCAAGCGCTACTCGTCGGGACCGGTGCGCGCGACTCATTCACTTTCGAACCCGTCTCGCTGTCCTGTCTGCACCCTGGCCGCGCGGCGCGAGTGTTGCGGCAGGGTCAGGAAGTCGGCTACATCGGCGAACTGCATCCCTTGCTGGTCAGAGAGCTCGATTTTACATATTCACCCGTTCTCTTCGAGCTCAACGTGGGTGAATGGAGCTCGCGGCCGCTTGCACCCCATACAAAGGGCCAGATCGGCGCTGCCGGACGCGAATTTACGGCGGCGCTCACCGTTGAAAAGCCCCAACACCGGGAAATTTCACGCTTCCCGCAGGTGAGACGCGACATAGCGGTGGTAGTGGATGAAACGGTGGCTTTAAGTGCCCTGGCCGACCGTGTAGTCTTCACCGCCTCGACTCTTTTGCAAAGCCTCCGCGTTTTCGACGTATATCGCGGCCCCGGGGTAGAATCAGGGAGAAAAAGCATCGCTTTGGGGTTGATTTTTCAAGATATTTCTCGCACTCTAACCGACGACGACGTGGAGCGGCTCATCGCCTCCATCGTGGCGGATTTGCGCGTGAGCTTGAACGCAAAAATACGAGAATAACGAGATGGCCCTGACCAAGGCGGAGATGGCGGAAGCGCTGTTCAACCAGCTCGGGCTCAATAAGAGGGAAGCACGGGAGCTCGTGGACCTCTTTTTCGAGGAAGTGCGTGCGGCCCTCTCGAACGGAGAACAGGTGAAGCTGTCCGGCTTCGGCAACTTCGACCTGCGCGACAAGAACCAGCGTCCCGGACGCAATCCGAAAACGGGCGAGGAAATCCCCATCAGCGCGCGGCGCGTGGTGACGTTCCGTCCAGGCCAGAAACTGAAGGCGCGGGTCGAGGCCTATGTTGGAGCCAAAGAATAACGCCGAGTTGCCGGCGATCCCCGGCAAGCGCTATTTCACCATCGGTGAGGTGAGCGAA
>JAQGOC010000068.1 GCA_028293805.1 Gammaproteobacteria bacterium | reverse complement strand
GACGGCATACGTTGCGCGGATCCCAGATGGAACTCTGACGCGTGGAATTGCCGCGCAATTCGAAGCATTCGCCCGCCAGCACCTCGCTGACTTCATTGAATGCGCAAGCCCGGACCTGCAGCTGACTCGAGTAGATGTATGCGGCCAGGTATCGCCAGTTCACGGTGAATGCCGGCAGCTCCAGAGGGGCAAGATCTGCGACATCCGAAAACAGCACGGTGACCCCACCGACTCGTGTGGTGTAGCAGGGAATCTTCCCCGAACAATCGCGGATCGCGTACACGCATTGGCGGGCGGGATCCCGCAGAAATGCGACATACCCGCCCCAGAAGTTTTGAATCAGGTGATGTCCGGCGGTTCTGATCATCTCTTGCGTGGTGCGCTCGTCGAACGCCTCCTCGACACCCAGGCGGGGCTTCGAGAGATCAGCCGTGAATAGTCTGCCGAGCACCACACCGGCCTCACCGGGTAGCACATGAGGCCGCAGGCCCGGTTCACCGGGCGGTACCGAGTAGACGCTCATTCCGTCAGTCGACAGGTGGCGTTTCCAGGGAAGCGATGGTCCGCACAGCTTCTGGTTCAATTGCAACGCCGTTTCCCGGGCACGGGAATCTGCAGCGTTCCACGCTAGCGCAATGAAATGATACATGCCGGGGCTCTTTGCCTGACTCTGCTATACGCGCATGATCGGTGTGAATGCCGCGACGCGCTCGATGGTGTCGTTCAGAACGGTACTCCCTTCTTGTACCCAGCAGTGTGCTTCGAAGGGCTCCGCCGTCACGCCAAAGACCCACTCCGGGAACAAGCCATGGCGCGCCAGAAAATCAAGGAGCGCCAGCGAGTCGAACAAGCACAGATACGGACGCGGGTAAAACAGTCGCAATGCATTAAAAGCGGCAATCAGGGAACGTGCTCGCTCGAGGTCGAACGGCAGCGCGGAGCGCCCGTTGCGGTGCTTGCGCCCACGCACGAAAGAAATGATAGATTCGAACGGCTGCTTGCGCAGCTGCCGGGATGCCCTCGCGGAGCTTAGAAAGAAGCCGAGCGCGTGTGCCCACGACCCGTGTGCCGGCACCGAAAGCTCCGGATCCAGCGCATCAGTAGGGGGGGCCAGATTGGTGGGACGAGCAGCCTTCGCTCCGTCAGCGTGCTCGCTCAAGATCTCAGCGGCGAGGAGCGCCTGGCCAAGCGCCATGGCGTCGTCCGGGGCCTCCGGCACGTTTTTCACGCCCTGTTCTGCCGTCCCCTCCCACCCATGCAGCCAGGGCCCGAGCGACTCGAACTCGTGCCGGTCGACGCACAGGTACTTATCGCGGACTACATCCAGGATGACCCAATGGCGATCTGCGCGGCACAGAAAGACGTGCTGCTGCAAGAAGAATGTGGTGGCCAGACGCGAGACCCTGTGCGGCACAGCGAGATGATGCGCAGCCAGGACACCGCGCATCATCCTGGCCCTGGTGCCGGGTCAGCCTCCCTTAGGCGTCAGCCCGTATTCGATGCCCCGGGCGATTCCCTTGGTCTCTTTCGACACGCTTCCCATTTCGACCAACTTCACTTTTTTCATAGTCACTCTTCTTGCCTTCAGTCAGGTTTTCCCCCACCGCGGCATCGTGGGTCATCGGGCATCCTGCCCGTCCGAAGCTGTTGGTGTCAATATGTTGAACGCGTGTATCCTGCCGCGACTCGGGCTCGAGGCGCTCTCATGTTGCGCTGCCGCAAGTTGCGCGGCGGCGGTGGACGGCAGATTCACCGTCATCCCATGGGGCAGAGCACGGACGTTTAAAGGTGGTACTTGAGCTCAAATCCTGAGACATCGCGCGGCTGGATGACCCGTCTCGTGCCGGGCAGCATCGTCGCTCGCACGACCCTCACCATCCTCGCCTTGTCGCTTGCGCTCGGGCTGATATTCGCCGGCGTTGCCTCGGTTCGAGCCCAAAAGAACGAGGAGCGACGCTTGCAGGTCGGCCTGCAGGAGCTGCTCGCCACTGTCGAGAGTACGACGCGAATTGCGTGTTTCCTGGGCGATGCGACGCTTGCCAAGGAAATTGGCCAGGGCCTGCTGAGCGACCACGTGGTGACGGGTGTTCGTGTTGTCGCCGGAAACCACACGTTGTACCAAACTCCGCGCTTGGCGGAGAATTTGGCGTCCCGCTTTGGAGTTGGGGTGATTTCACGGCAGATCTACTCCCCGTTCGACGCGGCGGAGCGTGTCGGAGAGATTTCGCTGTTTACATCCGATGCGGAGATCCGTTCCCAAGCCCGGCGTTACAGCTGGAACATAGCGCTCGTGCTGGGTCTGCAGGTCGCATTTGTCGCGGCCGGTGTTGCCCTTGTGGTCTTCCTGCTCATCACGCGCCCCATCAGCGGTATCTCCAACGAGCTGCATCGGTTGCAGCTCAGCACTGGCATGCACCTCCGAATCCCGCCTGGCAACCAGTCCGATGAGATCGGCCGCCTCGTTTCCGACGTGAATGCGCTGATTACCCGCCTGACGTCCCTGCTTCACACGGAGCGCGAGTTGCGCATCGAGCATGAAGTGCAGGAACGCAAGCTGAAGCTAATATTCGACAAGGCCGAAACCGGCCTCTTCGTCCTGGAGTCCAACGGTGTGGTGCAGTCCTGGAACCCGGCGTTCGTGCGTATCCTGCACCTGGGTCACCGAGTGCCGCCGCCGGATGTCGGGCCGCAGAGGCTGCATGAGCTTCTCGCGCCGCATGAGCGGTCCGTGGACGAATTGCTGCAACGCTGTCTCACGACCCGCACTCCATGCGAAATAGACCTCGAGATCAGCCGCTCCGGCGCCATGCACAGCGCGTGGATCGAACTGTCCCTCAATCCGATCAGTCCCGCGATCCTGCAGGGCGTCATCAACGATGTCACCGATCGAAAACGCCTGGAACTATCCGCCCGGCGACTGGCCGCTCACGATGCTCTGACCGGCCTGCTGAATCGACACGGCATGGCGAGCAGTCTGGCGGATCTGTTCGAACATTCATCTCCCAAACGGCTGCGCGAAACGGCGGTTCTGCAGATCGATCTGGACTTCTTCAAACAGGTCAATGACGCCTACGGCCACGAGGGCGGCGACCGCGTGTTGTGTCATGTCGCGCGAGTGCTGGCGGACACCGTGCGTCGCAGCGACCTCGTCGGGCGGCAGGGTGGCGACGAATTCAGCGCGGTTCTGGTCGGAATCGAGGCCTCCGCCAAGGCACTGGAGATCGCGAACAGCATGATCGCGAAGATCAGGCAGCCGATCGACCTGGGCGGCGGCAACTGGGCGCAGGTCAGCGCGAGTATCGGCATCGCATTCTCTTCCAGCACCGATGATACTCCGGCCACCGTGCTGCGCCGGGCCGATACGGCGATGTACGAGGCCAAGCAGCGGGGTCGATCGCAAGCGTACGTCGCCCCGTCCCCGACTACTCCGGAGCCGGGTTCAGCAGCGACACTGGGAGCGGCCAAAGGCTGAGCACTCCGCCCTCCTGTGCTGCAACCGTCTTCTTTGGCTTTACGTTGCAGCGCCTGTAGGAAGTTTCCGCCTCAGCGGCGAACATCGACAGGCAGCTTGAGCGCGAGCCGCATTGTTACCAACATGGCGCGGTGTAGGTATGGGGGTTGCTGCTCCACGCGCCCCCAGTGAGGCTCTCGAGCCGCGGCAACACTTTATGACCACACCCAGCGGAACGACTGCGCCGCCAGTGTCAACGACGGTGACCGGAGCGGCGACAGGCCTCGAGGGCGAGCACGCGCATGACGACAAGCCGCACGGTTGGCGCCGCTGGGCCTATGCAACCAACCATAAAGACATCGGAACGATGTACCTGGTGTTCTCCCTGGCGATGTGGATCGTTGGGGGCGCCTTCGCGCTGCTCATTCGGCTCGAGCTATTCAGGCCCGGCATTCAGTTCTTCGATCCCCAGTTCTTCAACTCCCTGACCACCCTGCACGGCCTCATCATGATCTTCGGCGCGATCATGCCGGCGTGGACCGGGTTCGCGAATTGGATGATTCCGCTGCAGATCGGAGCGCCCGACATGGCGCTACCACGCCTCAACAACTTCAGCTTCTGGATCCTCCCGTTCGCGTTCACGCTCATGCTGTCCAGCATGTTCGCGCCCGGCGGCCCGATCGCCAGCGGCTGGACAATGTACCCGCCGCTCATGCTGCAGTTCGGCGCCGCTTTTCCAATGACGATCTTTGCCATTCACCTGATGGGCATCTCCTCGATCCTGGGCGCGATCAACGTCATCGTGACCATCATGAATCTGCGCGCGCCCGATATGAATCTGCTACGCATGCCGCTGTTCGTGTGGGCATGGCTGATCACGGCCTACCTGCTCATTGCCGTCATGCCGGTGCTGGCCGGTGCGGTGACGATGGAGCTCACGGACCATTTCTTCGGCACTACGTTCTTTACCGCGGCGGGTGGGGGCGACCCGGTGATGTACCAGCACATCTTCTGGTTCTTCGGACATCCCGAGGTCTACATCATGATCCTGCCGGCCTTCGGCATCGTCTCGGAGGTCGTCCCCGCTTTCTCCCGGAAGCCAATCTTCGGCTACGAGGCCATGGTCTATGCCATTGCCTCGATCGCCTTTCTGTCGTTCATCGTCTGGGCACACCACATGTTCACGGTAGGCATGCCGCTCGCCGGACAGATCTTCTTCATGCTCACGACGATGCTGATTGCCGTGCCGACCGGAGTCAAAGTCTTCAACTGGGTTGCCACCATGATGAGAGGCTCGCTGACGTTCGAGCCGCCCATGCTGTTTGCGATTGCCTTCATCATCCTGTTCTCGGTCGGCGGCTTCTCCGGTGTCATGCTCGCGATTGTGCCGGCCGACTACCAGTATCAGGACACTTACTTCGTCGTCGCTCATTTCCACTACGTCCTGGTCACGGGCGCCATCTTCGCCATGCAGGCGGGGGTCTACTACTGGCTGCCCAAATGGACCGGGCACATGTACGACCTGCGGCTGGCCTTATGGCATTTCTGGCTGTCGGCTATTTTCGTGAACGTGCTGTTCTTTCCGCAGCACTTTCTGGGATTGGCGGGCATGCCCCGGCGCATCCCGGTTTACGCCACGCAGTTCACCGATTGGAACATGGTCTCTACGATCGGCGGCTTCGTGTACGGGTTCTCGCAGTTGCTGTTTCCATACATCATCTGGAAGTCTGTGCGTGGCGGCGTGCAGGCCGGCAACCGGGCATGGGATGGCGCGCGTGGACTCGAGTGGGAGCTGTCCTCACCTCCGCCGCATCACTCCTGGGGAACACCGCCGTCCGCTGCGGTCGTGGCACGGGCGGCGGAGCACTGAAACTGCCGCAGACGCAGCAGCCACAACGGCCATTGCCGACGGTGCGCTCAAGACGAGTATGAGTGCAACTCAATGCGGGGAGCTTGGCAGCCACGCAGCAGCAACGCAACGGTTCGGCGCCCGCGGCCGGTGCAAAGCCGGCCACTCGGAGCATAGCCCCTCAAGTGCGCCACTAGACTTTCAGACCCGACTTGGGAAACGAAGCCTCGCCTCCCGGGGAGCCTCCCCGAAGGCGAGGCACCGCCTATTGCGCCATCAACTCCTGCTTGCGCGCGAGCAACTGCTGACCCAGCGCCTTCAGATCCATGTCGGACTTCTTCGCCTCGGCGAACAGGCCACCTGGCTGCTCCTCCTCCTTGACATGGTGCTTGATCATCTCCGCAAGGACGGTCACCTTGGCCTCGTAGTAATCATCATCGGGGCCGGACCCCTGGATTTCCTGGATGAGCCGCTTTGCCCCCGCGTGCTCGACGATGGCCTCGTGATGCAAGTCCTTGTCCTGTGTCGCCTCGTAAAACGCCGGGTAGAACAGTTCCTCTTCAATCTGGGTGTGCACGGTGAGTGCCTTGCAGATCCTGCCGGCGAGATCCAACTTGCGCGAGTCGCTGCGCGCCTTGTCGAATTCCTCGAACCAGCCTTCCACCTGCCGATGATCGGCTTTGAGGAGGCCGACGGCGTCCTGCGGGGACTGCCTGGAAGATGTCTTCTTTTTCTTAACTGCACTGCGGGCCATAAGAGTACCTCTGCTGTGGGCTGGCCGGGGCCAGGGATTCGTCTATTGCGGCGGCCGGACTTTCGCGTGCTCTCCCAACTGCGCGGTGTCGCCGGTCGCAAGGGCTCTGGTCAGCCCCAACAGCCGCTTCATCGTGCTGGCGGGCGCGTCCCAGAACTCCGCTTCATCGATAGTGACCTCGAGCAGCGCGAGGTCGGGATCGTCCAGACCGAGCGGGAACCAGGGTTTGACCCACGGCGTCCACAACTTCTGCATCTTCTCGCGGTCGCGCAGCAGCCGCGCCCGGCCCGATACCGAGACATAGTCCTGTTTGTCGAGATTGGCGTAACTGAGATTGACCTTGCGATGTTGGTCGATCTCCCCGACCTTTCCTGAGGAGAGCGCCGTGAAAAACCACAGGTGGCCCTCGGAGTCCATCTGCAGCGTCGCCAACGGACGGCTGCGCAGCGAGCCGTCGGGTTCTTCCGTGGTCAGCATCGCGATTTTCGCAGCGTCGATGAGCTCGGCCAGCTTGCGCATGCCGGGATCGGATTGAGATTTCCTGTCCATGCGATTTCCCCCGGTACCTCAACTTGACGGGGAAGCAGCAGATTTCATGCCGCTTGTGCGCCTCAGCGGCGCCGGCGTAGCGCTCCCTCTTCCGCCGACGCTGCCGCTTGACCCAACACAGCGGCAACCTTCGGCAGCGCGAAAGTAATCAGGTTTCGTCCGGCAATGACCGTCACGAACTGCTCGCCATCGACAGCGTAGGTGATGGGAGCTGCGTTGATGGTGCCCCCGGTTTCGACGCTCCAAAGGAGCCTTCCCGAGCGGGATTCGAGCGCGAAGAAGGTTCCATGGTCGGCGGCAAAGACGACGGCGCCGCGCGTGGACAAGAGCCCCGACGAGTTGCTGTCTTCCGACCGCGTGTCCTGGCGGTGCTCCCAGACCAGCTTGCCTGTGGCGGCATCCAGGGCTCGGACCGCGGTATAGAACGAACGGCCCCCGGTGCTCGGAAGCGTATTCGCGGAAGGAAAGAAAATCATCCCCTGCTCGAGCACCGGCACGAACACGAGGTCGAGGTTGGGATCGTAACTGGGCGACCACCAGTTCGTCGCGCCCTTCGCGCCAGGGTAAACGGGCGTACCCTGGACCCCTGCGCCGGGGCTGGCCGCCAGAATCGGCCGTCCGGCGGAATTGAGCCCAACCGCCCAGTTCTGCCGCGCGAACGGTACGCCGCGCAGGAATGCACCGCTCTCCCGGTCGAATACATAATAGAACCCGTTGCGATTCGCCCAGAGCAGGCGCTTCTCGATGCCCCGCTCCGTGTTGCGATCCGCGATCAGCGGCGTCTGGTTGGCATCCCAATCGTGATCGTCGGCGGGCGTGAACTGAAAATGCCAGACGAGCTGGCCAGTCGTGCCGCGCAAAGCGACCACGGAGTCGGAGTAAAGGTTGTCGCCCTGACGGGTTTTCCTGTCGAAGTCCGGCCGCGGGTTGCCCACTCCCCAGTAGAGCAGATCAGACTGCGGGTCGTACGAGCCCGTGAGCCAGGTTCCCGCGCCTCCTTTACGCCACGAATCACCGCTCCAAGTGTCGTGCCCCGGTTCACCCGGGCCGGGCACCGTCACGAACCTCCAACGCTCCTTGCCGGTGTTGGCGTCGTACGCTGCAATGAACCCACGACCGAAGCCGGGCGGGCTCCCGACTCCGGTCACCACGAGGTCCCGATACACGAGCGGCGCCCCGCTGATGTAGGTCCCCGGGTATTCGCCGACGCTCACCTCCCACAACACCGCGCCCGTCGCTGCCGACAACGCCGTGAGCTTCGAGTCCCAGGTCCCGACAAAAATCCGATCTCCCAACAGGGCGACACCGCGGTTCTGCCCCAGTGGGCCCTCTCCTCCGCCCATGAGCTCGTAGTGATGATCGTGCACCCAGATCTGACGCCCCGTCGCGGCGTCAACCGCCAGGACGCGCCCGGTAGGGACGGTGAAGTACATGATCCCATCGCGAACGATCGGCGTACTCTCGATCTTGTCGTGGCCGCCCACGAGTTGGTGCATCCAGCGGATCGCGAGACTGCCGACATTGCGGGAGTTGATTTGCGCCAGGGCGCTATGCCGGTTCGATCCGTACGCGCCCGAGTACGTCAGCCAGTCGGCACCGGGCTCATCTGTAGCGGCGAGCTCATCATAGGAGACGCGGACGTTCCGCAATCGCGTGGCTACTGCGTCCGAGGTTGCGAGACTGTCGGCAGGCACGCCGAGCGAGCGGATATACGCGACGAGCTGCCAGAGCTGCGCATGTTTCAGTGGATGAGGCGGCATTCCCGTGTTCGGCACGCCGTCCCGGATCGTGCGGTAGACTGCCCACTCGGTGTCGCCATGTTGAAACTCACGTCCGAACAGCGCGGGCGCGCCCGGGCCTCCGCTGCCATCTGGCGAATGACAGTCGGCGCATTGCTCGCGAAACAGTGCGGACCCTGCCGCGATATTGGCCGGTGTATTGCCGGGCACGTGAATTACGGCATATGGATTGTGCGTTACGGTGAGACGGGTGATTTGCGGCTGCCCCGCGCCCGGCATGAGGAGGGAGGGTAACTCGCTGAATTCGAGGTCCGGGATCCGGCCCATCAGGTCGAGGTACACGACGTCGACGCGCCAGCGTATCGCCGGAACCAGAACCGCGAGCAGGAGAACTGCCAGCAGCACGATCCCGGGAGCGATCCACCTCGCATTATATTTCGGCCCTGGGGGGACGAGGCTCACCCGCGCAGCGGCCGTCAGCGGTACCGAAGGTGTTGCGCTTTCCACTTTTTCAAGCATCTGTCGCTCGATGAGATGTTTGTCCCTGATCGTCATGCCGATCGAGGTGCCACGCCGGCTGCTCTTTCCTGGTACGCTCACGCTCTTCCATCTGGCCGCAGTGGACGCTCGACGCGAGGTGCTCCGGACGCCTTCGCCGTTGTCGCGGCGGCTATGATCTCGGCATAAGCCGCGTCCCGGGCGAGCTTACTGCAGTAGTGTCCCAGGAGTCTCGCCGCCTCCGCCGTCAGCTCGCTCACTCGTGACGAATCCGTCAGCGCAACGATGAGGCCCTCAGCCAGGCCCGCCGCGTCCGGTTGCGTGAGGATGGCGCATTTTTCGGTCAGCAGTTGATTGTGCACGAGCGTGTTCGTTGCGACGACTGGCCGGCCGGAGGCGAGATAGGGCAGTAACTTGCCCGGGGGATTGATTCCCTGCCTCCTGGGGGACACCAGCACATCGGCGGCGGCAAGGTACGCTGGCATCTCCTTCTGAGGCACGCTGCGCTCCAGCACGACATTCCCAGCGATTCCGAGACGCTGCGCCTGCCGTTGCAGGTTCGCGATTTCGCGGTCCGTGCCTCCCACGAGGAGAAAGGTCACCTTTGGGCAAGTGGCCAGGACGCCTGGAGCAGCGTCGAGCAGCAGATCGAGCGCCTGCAGCGGGACGAATG
>JAQGOC010000034.1 GCA_028293805.1 Gammaproteobacteria bacterium | reverse complement strand
GGGATTGTTGTTGAGCAGAATTGGCGAATTCGTCTGCCTGCTGTGGTTCCAGGATGCCGCACCCTGGAGCGTCAGCCCACTCACCACCCGGGCTACCAACGAGGTCTCGAGCCCCTTGATGAGGAAGTTCTGGCCGTTGGCGTTGAAGAAAATGTTGCCGACCACCCCAGGATCGAAGAAGGCCACCTGGACGTTGTTCCAGTTCTCCCGGTATATGGCTCCGTTCCACTGCAGGCGATGGTCGAGAAATTCCGTCTTCCAGCCGATCTCGTTGTTCGTCAACTTATCGGATTGGTACGAGGAGGGGATGAAATACTGCGGCACCAGACCTGGCGTGAAGGCGTGGGGCGAATTGCCGTTCTGGTTGAACCCGCCCGGCCGGAAGCCCTGCGAGAACGTGTAGTACACCATGGTATCCGGTGTGATGTGCCAGGTCAGGTTTGCGCGGCTCTTGTTGCCGGTCTCGGTATCCGCGAGCCTCGGGTTGTTCAGGTTATAGCTGTAGTAGGGGCTGGCAGGTGGCGTGACGTGGCATCCAGTAGCCGGCACGCCTCCCTGGAAACAGCCGAAACTGGCCGAGACGCTGCCCGCCGAGGAATTATCGAACCGGAAATGACGCGTGCCCGCCGTGATCGTGAGCACCTTCGGAATCAGATCGTAGTCGACCGAGGCGAAGAAAGCCGTCTGCTTCGTGGTGCGCACCGTGTCCTGATAGAAGGATGTATTGGGGCCCTGCACACCGGGATTCGCGACGCTCGTGCCGGGGGCCGTGCCGACGTCGGCAAAGCAGCCGTTATTGCCCGGCGTACCCGGGGCGCCATTCGAAGTGCAGGAAGGGACGGTCTTGTAGTTCCAGCCGGTCTGGTCGTACAGGGTGTTGTTTTCCCAAAAGGCGCCGGCGATCGCGCGCACCCGCCACTCATCCGGCGTGCTCAGGCGAAATTCGTGTTGCTGGTGGGTGTTGCGCTCGACTGAGCGCCAGGTGGCGCTCGGCGAAAAGCAGGTGGAGGTGAGGGTGGTGTTATAGCCCGTTCCCGGACCATAGCACTGGTAGTAATCGGCATAGACGCCGCGCGCGTAATTGGTGTAATCGCCGACCTGTTCGACGTTGCGCACGAGGTAGCCGCCGGTATAGACGGCCTTCAAATCGCCGAACTTGCCGTTCACCGTCCAGGCGGTGCTCTCGAATTTGTCCTTGTTGAAGGCGTCGTTAAATACCGTGACTTCGAGCGGCTGCAGCGGCGCGCCATCCGACGCGTTGGGCTGCTGATAGAACACGCCCCGCGAGTCCATGGTCTGGTACGACTGCGTGATCAGCACGTCCCAGTCATCGTTGATCTTGTACAGCGCCTCTGCGCGCAGTCCCTTGTACGTGACGGGGTTTATGGCTCTTCCAGCCAGGTTGTAGTTATTGATGGTCGGGCTGCCCGGCGGCACGCAAAAGCCCCCGTTCGGCTGGCCGTCCGGACATTGTCCGTTGACCGCGGGGTAGTTCGCGTAGTGAATGCCGATATCGGTGTTCTTGCGCGTGAAAGTCGCCGGGACATTGTTGATATAGCCGCCGCGTTGGTCATTGTAGATCACCGCGCGCACCGCCAGGGTGTCAGCGATCACCGGGAGGTTCAATACCGCCGTCAGGTCGGAGTTTGGATCCCCGTGAGCCGTCACTCCGTAGCCGGCCTTGACGCTCGCCTCGGTCACGTCGAGCTTTGGTGCGTTCGTGATGTAGCGGATCACGCCCGCCTCGGCACCTGCACCGTACAGAGTGCCCTGCGGCCCCTCCAGGACCTCGATGCGATTCAGATCGGCTGCATAAATGTCGAGGTTGCGGTTGGGTAGCTGGCCGGATTGGTTGTCCAGGTAGATGGCGACATTCGGCCACAAGCCGGTGGATGCACTGCCCTGGCTCGGCTGCGAGCCGGCGCTCAGGCCGCGCATGAAAACCTCGTTCTGGCCCGGTCCGTTGTTTGCCGTGGTCACATTCGGCAGATACTTGATGTAGTCATCGAGTGTCGAGACGTTGAGCTGCTGCAACGTCTGAGCGGTAAAGGCCTGCATTGAGATGGGCACATTTTGCATGCTCTCGCTGCGCCGCTGGGCGGTGACGGTGATCTCTTCGATCCCCGACGTGCCGGTGTCGATACTGCCCGGCGTCGACTCGGCAGCGGACGCTGCGCAGGACGCGCCTCCCAGGATGGCCGCGACCGCATATGAGACCTTCGAATTCATTCTTGCTCCCCCGTGACCTCGTCGAGGACACTGTCACCATCGAGACCGCATCAGCAGCCTGTGGATGCTCGACCAGCTGACCATTAGATACGACGCGTCCCGTGCTTCGATTGAATGGACGCGTCATCCGCCTGTTATCGATCCGCCTCCTTGATTGAACTGGCGAAAGGCTCTGCGGCGCCTTTCGCGAGCCCGCCGACCGGCGGGCCACCGCACGCGGGCACAAAGCGTGGTTTGTGCCCGCGAAAAGCAGGCCACTTTTTGTGGCACGCTCTATTCGAATACGCGCGCACGAGCGGAGTCGCCGTTCAAGGTCCGATCCGGCTGCAGCCGACGTGTCGATGGCGAGAGCCCGTATGCGTCCTTGAACTGGCGCGAGAAGTGGGCACAGTCGGCGAACCCTGCCTCGATCGCGATATCAGTGACGGAGCGGTCGGTGTTCTCGATCAGCCAGTTGGCATAACGCATCCGCAGCTGGCGGTACAGGGACGCGGGCCCCAGTCCGACGTGCTCCCGGCAGAGGCGCTCCAGCTGTCGTACAGACATGCCGAGCTCGTCCGCCACGGCGGCGATCGCTATGGGCCGGTTTAAATTCTGCTCCATCAAAAGCAGCGCGCGCCGGACACGGGGTTCGCTCACCGTTTCCGACATCGGGGGATGGGGTTGCGCGTCGCTGCCGGCGCGCGGCCGGTCGAAGAGCAACACCTGACTCGCCTTTTGCGCAACGGCCGACCCGAGATGGCGTTCGATCAAATGCGTCGCGAGCGCCGCTGCGCCTGCGCCGCCGGCGCAGGTGATGCGCGGGCCATCGGCGAGGAAAAGGCGGTCGGCCACGACATCGTGATCCGGGAAGGCCTCGAGAAAATCCTGGTAGTGATACCAGCTCACGCAGGAGCGCCGGCCGCGCATCAATCCTGCGCGGCACAGGATGAAGCTCCCCGTGCAGATGCCGATGAGGGGGACGTTGGTTGCTGCGACTTCGCGCAGATAAATGGCGGTGGCTGCATCGATCTGCGGTCCCGCGTGCAGCAATCCGCCGACCACGACTACGTAGTCGAGCGATTCGGGCGGCAGGAAGCGGCTCGTCGGCTCGATCAGCACGCCGCAGCTGGCGGGCACCGATTCCTGCCGGCCCGCCATGATCGACCATTGCACGTTGAGCGGCCGGCTTCGGTCGCCCTCGTCGGCGGCGAGGCGCAGGTGATCGATGAAGACGGCAAATGCGGACAGAGTGAAATGTTCGGCGAGTACGATGCCGACCCGCAGGGGCACGCGCTTCGCACGATCCGCTGAAGTCGCTTTATGGACTCCGCCAGAATGGGCCATTGAACAGCCACTCAATAGTTTGGGCCCCCTCACGCGGCTATATTCCATCAAGGCCTGATGTGATGCAAGGGTTAGCTCAGAGTTGTCATTCCTGTCATAGAAATGATGGTCTTATGCTCGATAGATGCGGTCAATTCGAGTCTAAACACCAGTTTATACGAGTTGAATGCTTATTCAGGCGGGTGGGCCGGCCCAGCAGGCAAGGGCATTGACCGACTCTTTTTCGCAACATAGGGGCCGACCGTAAGGCGGACGCGGCGTTGCGTACCCGCCTGACCGCATGGGGCATGCTCTAGTGTGGCGGGCCGCTCACCGCGGACTTTTCGGTAGCTCTGTGCGGTCTGCTCCTTTCGCCAACGGTTCCGCAAAGCTCAAATGACCCAACAAGGCCGCAAGTCGGTCGACTACATCGTCATCGGCGCAGGCTCGGCTGGCTGCGTCATTGCCAACCGGCTGACCGCCGATCCGCAGCGCTCCGTGCTGCTGCTCGAGGCGGGCGGTTCCGACGACCACCTGTTTGTGCGCATGCCGCTCGCCTTCCTCAAGGCGATGTTCAAGCCGCAGTTCGTCTGGAACTACATGAGCGAGCCCGAGCCGCACATGAACGGGCGATCGTTATGGCTGCCGCGCGGGCGGCTGCTCGGCGGCAGTTCGTCGATCAACGGCATGTTTTACATGCGTGGCCACTCGAGCGATTTTGATACCTGGCGGGCGATGGGCTGCGAGGGGTGGGGCTACGAGGACGTCCTGCCTTACTTCAGGCGCATGGAAACGAGCTGGCGGGGTGCGAACAAGTACCACGGTGACAGCGGTCCGGTGCACGTCGTACCCATCGAAACGAGCCGGTTGCTGCACGATCCGCTCATGCGGTCTGCGGCTGCGGCCGGCTATCAGGTTACGGAGGATCTGCATGGCGAGCTGGAAGAGGGGTTCGCGCGCGGCGAAGTGACGATAGATCCCCGCGGCCGTCGGGCCAGCACCGCGCGCGCCTATCTTCATCCGGCCGCCGGGCGCTCCAACCTGAGCATCGAGATGCAAGCGCAGACCAATCGCATATTGCTCGAGAACGGACGTGCCATTGGCGTCGAGTACGTCCGCGAGGGGCAGGTGCAGCGTGTTCGCGCCGACAGAGAAGTCATTGTCTGCGCGGGAACTTACAACTCGCCGCAGCTGTTGATGCTCTCCGGCATCGGCCCCGCAGACGAGCTGCGCGGCCATGGCATCATGCCGGCGGTCGATCTACCCGGCGTCGGCCGCAACCTGTCGGAACACGCGCGGGTGCCGGTGGAGTTCGAGGCGCGCGACCCGGTGTCGTTTCTCAACGAATTGCGGCTCGACCGCGTCGCATGGTCGCTCGTGCGCTGGGGGCTGTTTGGCACTGGCCCCTTCGCAACCCAGATCAACAGCTGCAACATCGTCGTCCGCACGACGCAGACGTTGGCCCAACCCGATGTGCAGCTCATGTGCAATCCGGTGCGCATGGACGCCAAAATCTGGTTCCCCGGCGTCGGCAAGCGTCAGGAGCACCGGATCACCGGCGATGTCGTGGTTCTGCATCCACACAGCCGCGGTCATTTGACCTTGCGATCCGCGGATCCTCGCGATCCGCCGCGCATCACTTTGAACCTGTTCTGCGAGCGTGCCGACATGGAGACCGCTCAGCGGGGCGTCGCCGTGGCACGCGCCATTTATGGCACCGAACCGCAAGCGAGAATTACCGGACGGGAGGTTCGTCCCGGTTCCAACATACAGACTGCGGCGGAACTCGAAGCTTACATTCGTGCGAGCGCGGGCGTTACGCAACATCCCGTCGGAACGTGCTCCATGGGAACGGGTGAGCATGCCGTCGTCGATGCCCGGCTGCGTGTGCGGGGCGTCGCCCGCCTGCGCGTCGCCGATGCGTCGATCATGCCGACGGTCCCAGGCGGCAATACGAATGCGGCATCCATCATGGTGGGTGAGAAGGCTTCCGACCTCATTCTCGCCACCGGCGAATAAAATCTCTCTGCGATACAGCCGGCTCAGCGCAGAACCGCGAGCCGCGCGAGGTTCGCCTGCACGGTGGGATCGTGGCAGGCGCTCTGCGCGTACCAGCGCCGGGCGGCTTCGACGAGGATGGTGCAGATCTCCACGGCATCGGTCCCTTCAGGCGCCAGCGCGCAAGCGCGAGCGGAGTTGAAACCCCTCGCAGGCGTGCGTACCAGTCGTCGCAAACGCAAACGGCGCAAGGCGCGCGACGGAACCGTATCGGATGCGGTGCTCTCGGTTTGCAGCGCGCGTTGGTAAACGACTTCGCTCACTCGCTCGTAGTCCGAGCCTCTGGCGTTGAGATCCGGATCTTGCGGACGGATCCACTGGTGACACCAGGCTTTGACGCGTTCGTTGGAAGTGCTCAGTTGGGGGTCATCCAGGGCGACGGCAAGTTGCGGCAGGTCGAATGCTTCGCGCAACGCGGCTTCCCATTGCTGCTCATCGAGCAGCTGTTCGATATCCGCCAGATAGTTCGCGAGCATCCGGGAGCTCGAAGGCGAAATTCGCGGCTCCGCGCCCATAGCGGCTGCTTTGGGGCGAGTATCGAGGGGCTGGGTCCCGTGATCTTGCATGTTCAATCCCCTTGGAGTGCGGGTGTTACGCCGTGCTTCCGTTGTGATGTCGCATGGTCAAAACGGCGCGCCCGGGCGCCCGTGCTCGTATCTGTTTGCGCGTCCGCGTCAAGGCTTTTGTTCGGCCGGTGCGCCGCCCGAAGGTGCGCTGTCGAGTGTTGGGCGTTCCGCCGAATTCCCCGGGTTCGCCATTTCAACAGGCGTCGGTGGCGGTGAGGCGGGAGATTTTCGCGGCCGCGGTGTGGGCCGCCCTGCGGTCCGGTGCGCTTGCGTGCCGCTCTTGCGTCGCGTCTTCGCCGGCGTTCGCGCCTTGCCCGACGTCTGCGGTGTTCGCGATCTGGCGGAGGGTCCGGTCGTTCGGGATTTGCCGGCTGGCGCGCTCACTTCGCGTGATTGCACGAGTCGTGAGCGGACGGACGGCGTCTTTTTTGCCCGTGTCGGCTTGCCCTTCGCGGGCGCCGGCTTTGCTGTTTTGCCGCCGCGTCGTTGCTTGCCGCGAGGCGGCTGCGCGCCGGCATCCTCGGCTGCAGCACGCTGCGCCTTCTTCCAGACCTTGCGTGTGGAGGCCGCCTGTTTGCGCGCCCGCCGGGATTCCCGCTTCGCCTCCTTGAGACGTTTACGTGCGCGCTTCAGCTCTTCCTTGGCAATGCGCACGCGTTGCTTCGCCACTTCCGCCTGTAGCCGGGCCCGTTCAGAGGGCTCCGCCGGCGCGGCTTTTCCATTTGCAGATTCTTCGGAGGGAGATTCGCTGCCGGTCTTCTTCATCCGCGGGCCTGCGAAGTGGGCGAAGGGGCGCAAGTCTCACACAAGCCGGAGGGGGTTGCCACCGTGACTCGGCGACCGCGGAGCCGTAGTCGCACGGACTTATCCACAGAATTTGTGCATAAGTATGTGGACAGACTCCACCCACGGGCGCAAAGCGCAGTGCCAGCAATGGCTTGCGTCAGTCTGCTCGACTTTTCGCCAGGGTGGCGAGTCTCTGCCCACGTCGGAACCTGCAGCAAGCAACGCTCCCGTTCGATCGAACGGGACGTTTGAGCGCGTGGAGTTGGAGCTTCCGGCGGCGGAGCGGGAGCGCAGGCGATCAGCGGTGAATGCGTCAGCGAGCTTCGTCGGTGAGCATCGTGGCCGTAACGCGGTTGCGTCCGGCGTGTTTGCTGCGGTAGAGAGCGGCATCCGCCACCTTCAGCATGTGCTCGGGAATCTTGCGCTCGCCGGCGGGTACGCGGTCGAGACCGCATAGGCCGAAGCTCGCCGTCATTTTGACTTCTTTGCCCTGCACGCTGAAGGGTTTATTCGCGATGCCGGAGCGCAGCTTGCGTGCGGCGTCGAGCGCCGGCTCGTACCCGGTTTCGGGCAGCACGATTGCGAACTCCTCGCCGCCGATGCGCGCAACCCAGTCGACGCCGCGCCGCAGAAGTTGTTGCAAGCGAGCTCCGAACTGCGCGAGGACCTGGTCGCCGCCGGCGTGCCCCAGGGTGTCATTGACATTTTTGAAGAAATCGATGTCGCACAGGATGAGCGACAAGGCGCGTCCATGACGCGCCCCGCGCTCGACTTCGCGCGGAAAGTGTTTGCTGAAGAAACGCCGGCTCGCGACGCGTGTGAGATCGTCAGTCGTGGAGAGCTTGCGGTTTTCGATCAGCGCAATGCGCAGGACGGCTTCCAGCTCCGCGATGCGACGTGCCGCGCCGACTCGCGCCCGCAACTCAGTCTGCGATGAGCGGCGTCCGATGCAGTCATCGGCTCCCGCCGTGAGTCCGGCTTCCCGCTCGCGGTCTTCGTCTAGCTCTGCGATGTAGACGATGAACGGGACGCGCTCCGACGGCCGCGCGCGCAGGCGACGAATCAACTCGAGACTGTCCGTCAGAACGACGGGACGGAATTCAGCGCTGAACAGGTGAAGGGCTGCTGTGTCATCGGCAGCGACTTCGAACTCGAACATGTCCGGCGCGATGCGGCCCTGCAGCTGGCTGCACAGAATCGGATCGCTGACGGCCAGCAGCGCCCGGGGCGGCGGCAGGCACCGCAGCATGACAGCGATCGTCGAGGACGTATCTTCCTGGATCGCCGGCGGCTGCTGTGCGCGGCGCTCGAGCACGCGCTGGATGACGGTTGTTTGCCCGCCGGCCCGCATTTATCGCCCCCGTTGTTTGTCCGTCAGATTACCGTGCCTTTGCGGAAAATATCTGTGACCACTCGACCAACGGCCACCGAAATAGGGCCCCTTATTGTGCAGTGCAATATGACTCGTTTGACGACGCGGGGCGGGCGTGCGAGTCCAGAGCCCGCACCGTGACGAGCTCCACACCCGGAGGCGGCAATTCCTCGCTCAGATGAACCCTTCCACCGACGGAAGTCGTCGTGGGGAGGGGCTGGAAATCATCCTGCGCGGAAATGCGACATCGCTCGATGGCATAGGTCCCGCCCGGCGAGAGGTGGTCGACCGTGAGATCGAAGCCTGAATTATTCCGGTAGGCGATGCTGCGTCGTGCGAGCAGCTGGACGTCGAAGACGGGCGGCACGTGCAAGACGTCATCGCCGCTGCGGCGCCCGAGAAATTGCGCCGGAATCTGGTAGTTGCTGATCAGGATCCGTAGCAGCCGCCCGTCCCGGGAGCGGCCGGCCACAACGGCAAAGCCGTCGGGATCGCCGCCGGTCACGGCCAGGCGCAGCGGTGTGCTTTTCAGCTGGCCCAGCGCGATGAGCGCCTGTCCTGTCTTGTCGGGTGTCGCGCCGTCGGCGCCGAACACGTTGTCGGCCCGATATAACGTTGCGGCATCGATCGGCGCGTCCTGCATGTAAAGAAGGGCGCTGGTGATGAAGCTCGCCCGCACCAGAGGGGAGGGCGGAGGATCGGAGAGTCCGTAATTCCACTCAGTCAGAAGTGAGCGGGTCTTGGCGAGACCGTAGCGATAGAGCCGCTCGCGCAGGTCCACTGCGATCCGGTCGAAGTGGCGCGGATGGTTCGAATCCGTGGCGTACCAGTGCCACGAATA
>JAQGOC010000033.1 GCA_028293805.1 Gammaproteobacteria bacterium | reverse complement strand
TATAATGCCGCCCCTCATGCTGCGTTCGAACCCCATCTGGATCGCCATACTGTCGTTTGGCGCCATCACGTCTGCGCGCGCTGCCGCACCGCCCTGCCCATCACAGGCAGTACCCCCCCTGCTCGCGCCGAAAACAGCGCCGACGTCCACCGCGCCGCCCGGGGCCGCGCCCGCAGCCAAGGGCATCGCAAGCGGCGGCGATATCGATATCACGAGCGATCAGGCCATCCTGGGTATCAACGGCAATGCCACTCTCACGGGCCATGTCGAGGTTCACCAGGGCGATCGGGAGATCAAGGCGAACCAGGTCGAATACGACGCGCAGACCAAAGGCATCAAGAGCCACGGGGGAGTCGACTACACCGATCCGATCGTGCACGTCGTCGGCCAGGGCGGCGACTACTCCCCCACCGAGGGCGCGGACTTCAGATCCGCGCAGTTCGAGCTGCGCCAGCGCTCGGCGCGCGGCTCGGCGAATTCGATGAGTCTCACGCCCGAGGGGGTCATAAGCCTGCGCGATGTTCTGTTCACGACGTGCCCGGCGAGCGACCAGTCATGGTCGCTCAGCGCGAACAGCATCACGCTCGACACGCGGAGCAAAATCGGCGAGGCGCGCCACGCGCGCATCGATTTCAAGGGCGTGCCGATACTCTATTTTCCCTGGGTGTCGTTTCCTCTCGGCGATGAGCGCAAGAGCGGCTTTCTCTTTCCGACGATCGGCAACACGTCGAGCGGCGGAGTCATGCTCGCTACGCCGTACTACTGGAATATCGCGCCGAACATGGATTTCACGGCGCAACCCGTCCTGTACAGCCGGCGCGGCATCGACCTGGGCGGGGACTTTCGCTACCTGACGTCGAAGCAGCGCGGCGAGCTCACCTGGAACTTCCTGCCCGACGACACCGTGTACCACGGGAGCCGCAGCGATGTCAGGCTGCGCAACATCGCGGAGCTGGGTACCAACTTCCGCTTCAGCATCGATGCGGAAAACGTCAGCGACCCGCAGTATTTCGAGGATTTCTCGCAAGGTCCCGAAGGCTCGAGCACCGCGTTCGTCGAGCGGCGCGCGACGCTGTCCTATCGGGACGAGCACTGGCGCGTGGACGGACAGGCGCAGCAGTACCAGACCATCGACATCACGGGAGTCCCGCCGCAAGACCGGCCCTACGCGCGCATACCGAGCCTGACCGCGAGCGCGGACTTCGGCTGGGGACCGGGGGAGCTGCTGCGCTACGGGTTCGATTCCGAGGTCGTCAATTTCAGCCGCGACGCCGCGACGTGCCGTGCCGCAGCTCCGCTGGGGCAGTGCGCCAATGGGTGGCGCCTCGATCTCATGCCTACGACGTCGCTCAACTTCGGCGGCCCCGGATATTTCATGCGCCCCTCGCTGGCCTTCCGCGAGACGCAATACGAGCTGACCGATACCCTGTCCGGACAGGATCGCTCGCCATCGCGCACACTGCCGATCGCGAGCTTCGACACGGGCCTGCAATTCGAGCGCGATAGCGGCTCCCACGGGAAGCGCAGGCTCACGCTCGAGCCCCGGCTGTTGTATCTCTACATTCCCTATCGGAATCAGGACAACCTCCCGGTGTTCGACACGGCGCTGCCGGACCTCAATCCGGTCGAGCTCTTTCGGACCAACCGGTACGTGGGCGCGGACCGGGTGAGCGATGCCGACCAGGTGAGCCTGGGCGTGACGAGCCGCCTGTTCGACTCCCACAACGGCAGGCAGTTTTTCGCGGTCACCGTCGGACAGGCCTACTACTTCGAGACTCCCCGGGTCACCCTGCCGTATGAGCTCCGGCAGACCGGCGACCGCTCGGACTTCGTCGCCCAGGTTGCGGTCAGCGCCTTCGAGAACTGGAGTGCCGATCTCGGACTGCAGTGGAATCCCCAGACCTCAAAGAGCCAGCGGACCGACCTGAACCTGCAATACAAGCCGGCGGCCGACAAGATCATCAACCTCGCCTATCGCTATGAGCGCGGCACGCTTCGCCCGGCGAGCAGCTGCACGACCGTGACCACCGGGGCCGCGGTGAACCCCTATCCGGTCTCGGCGATCTGTGGCTTCGAGCAGGTGGAAATATCCGGAACCTGGCCGATAGCGGGCCATTGGAACACCTTCGTGCGGGGCGTGTATTCCATTCAGGACAACAAGGCGCTGGAGCGCTTCGCCGGGTTCGAGTACCGTGCGTGCTGCTGGAGAGTTCGCTTCGGCGGACGCCGCTACGTGAGCACCCATACGGGTGCCGAGGACACCGGTGTCTGGCTGCAGCTGGAACTCACGGGTCTTGCAAGTGTCGGATCAGCGTCGGATTCTTTCCTGACCGAAGCCATTCGCGGCTACACGTCCGCGGACAGCACAGCTCAAAAACTATTCAAGGGCCAGTGAGGCCTGACTGACGAAGGAAAGTACACCCCATGCGCCGGATTCTGACCCCATTGATCACCGCCATTGTCTTTGCCTCAGGGGCGCTCGTCCTGCTGGAGCAGGCCGGCGCCCAGACGCGCGAGCTGGCCACCAAGGGTGCGCTCCTCGACCGCGTCGCCGCCGTGGTGAACGACGGTGTCGTGCTGAACAGCGAGCTGGATGACCAGGTCGAGATCATCAGCGAGCGGCTGCGGACGCAGAAACTCGAGCTTCCGCCGCAGAACGTGCTGCGCCAGCAAGTGCTGGAACGGCTGGTGCTGCAGGAGATCCAGGCGCAGCGGGCCACCAAGGCGGGTTTGAAGGTGCCGGACGAGACGCTGAACAGCGCGTTACAGGACGTCGCGCAGCGCAATGGCATCCCCCTGGCGCAGCTGCCCGAAGCCCTGCATCAGCAGGGCGTGGACTACGCCGCGTACCGAGAAGACATGCGCAAGGAGCTCACCCTCGGCCTGCTTCGCCAGCGCGACGTGCTTCAGCGCATCAGCATCACGCCCCGCGAAATCGACCAGTTCATGGACAAGCAGTCGAAGACGCCGTCCGAGAACAACGAGTACAACGTTTCGCACATTCTCATTGCGGTGCCGCAGGAAGCCACTCCAACGCAGCTCGATGAGGCGAACAAGCGCGCCACGGACGTGTTCCAGCGCGCCAAAGGCGGCGAGGACTTCGCAAAGCTGGCGCTAGCCTACTCGAAGAGCCAGACCGCTCTCGAAGGCGGTGCTCTCGGCTGGCGCAAGGGAGGCGAGCTGCCCACCTTCCTCACCGACGTCGTGGCCAAGCTCAAGCCGGGCGAAGTCAGTGAGCCCCTGCGGACCCCGACGGGCTACCACATCGTGAAGCTGAACGAGACGCGCGGTGGGAACACGAAGGCCATCGAGGACCAGGTGCATATCCGGCACATCCTCATGAAGACCACTGAGCTGGCCGACGACGCCACGGTGCGCCAGAAACTGACGCTCATCCGGGAGCGCATCCTCAAGGGCGAGGACTTCGCGGGGCTGGCCGAGACCTCCTCGGAAGACCCCGGCTCGGGCTCCCAGGGGGGCGATCTGGGCTGGACCGGGCCCGGCACCTTCGTCCCCGAGTTCGAGCAGGCGATCGCCAACCTCAAGGATAACGAGATCAGCGAGCCCTTCCATACGCAGTATGGCTGGCACATCGCGCAGCTACTCGGCCACCGCCGCTACGACAATACCGACGAGCTCAAGCGGCGCCAGGCGATCGAAGCCATCCGCGCCAGCAAGGCCGACGAAGAGACGGAGCTGTGGTTGCGCCGCCTGCGCGATGAAGCCTACGTGGAATACAAACTCTGAGTGCGAAGCTTCCACGCATCGCGCTGACGTCGGGGGAGCCGGCCGGTATCGGGCCGGAGCTGTGCCTTGCCATTGCCCGGCGCGAGCTGCCCTGCGCGCTGGTCTGTGTTGCGGATCGCGGTCTTCTGGCCGAGCGCGCACGGCAGCTTGGCTTGAACATAGAACTGCGCGCTTACAACGCAAGCGCCGGCCGCCATGAGGCTGGCACTCTCACAGTCGAGCATCACCCGCTTGGCGTACCGAGCATCCCCGGCCGGCTCGAGACAGCGAACGCCCGCTATGTGCTCGATCTGCTCGATCGCGCGACCGATGGCGCGACGGCGGGCGAGTTCGATGCGATAGTCACAGCGCCGGTCAACAAGGGCGTGATCAACGACGCCGGTGTTCCTTTCACCGGTCACACCGAATATCTGGCGGAGCGCACGCATGCGCCCCTGCCTGTCATGATGTTGGCGACAGGCGCGCTACGCGTCGCACTCGCGACGACTCATCTGCCGTTGAAAGACGTCAGTGCCGCGATCACCATCGAATCCTTGTGCGCGATCGTCACCGTGCTCAACCGCGATCTCGTGAAATGGTGGGGAATCGCGCAACCGCGCATCGCGGTCTGCGGCCTCAATCCCCATGCAGGTGAAAGCGGGCACCTGGGCGATGAGGAAATCCGCGTGATCGGCCCGGCAATCGCGCGCCTCAAAGAGCTCGGTATCCGGGTATCCGGTCCCCTGCCGGCGGACACGGCGTTCGTGCCGCGGATACTGGCTGACTTCGATGCCGTGCTCGCCATGTACCACGATCAAGGCCTGCCGGTGATCAAACACGCGGGCTTCGACAGCGCGGTCAACATCACACTCGGACTGCCGATCCTGCGGACGTCCGTGGATCACGGCACTGCGCTCGACCTCGCCGGCACCGGGCGCGCGGACGTAAGCAGCCTCGCCAGCGCCGTCGGACTCGCGATCGAGCTCAGCTCCCGCAGCCCCCAATGAACGGGCCAACACCTTCGCAACGGCCGCCGCGCCGCAAGCGGTTCGGGCAGCATTTCCTGCACGATCCGGCCGTGCTCGAGCACATCGTGGCCGCGATCGATCCGCGCAGCGACGATCGACTGGTGGAAATCGGGCCGGGGCGTGGAGCTCTGACACGTCGGCTGCTGCAGGCCGGAAACGGCGCACTGGACGCCATCGAGATCGATCGCGATCTCGTCGCACTGTTGCGAGGGCAAATAGCCGATTACCCGCGCTTCGTGCTGCACGAAGCCGACGCGCTGGAATTCGATTTCGCCCGGCTCGCGCGCGAGCGCGGCGGCCGGCTGCGTGTCCTGGGCAACCTGCCCTACAACATCTCGACGCCGCTGCTGTTCCACCTGTTGAAGAACACTGGCGCGATCGACGACCTGCACATCATGCTGCAGCGGGAAGTCGTGGCCCGCATGGCCGCGCAGCCGAACGATGACGACTACGGCCGCCTGACGATCATGCTGGCGCCCTGGGTCACTGTCGAGCGGCTGTTCGACGTCGGACCGGGAGCATTCAAGCCGCCGCCGCGTGTGTGGTCGGCAGTGGTCCGTCTCACGGTTCGACCTGAGCCGGCCTTTGACGTAAGCCCCCACTATTCGGCAGTGGTCGCTGCGGCGTTTTCCCATCGCCGCAAAACGCTCCGCAATGCGCTGCGTGGACTCGTCAGCCTCGAACAAATCGAAAGCCGCGGCCTGGATCCCGGCGCGCGCCCCGAGACATTCGCCCCACACGAATTCAACGCGCTCGCACAGACTCTGGACACGCAGACTGCTGTATCCGCGAGCGCTTGAGAAGCCCCGAGTCGCGCAGGGACGGGCCGATAAATTGCCGTTCGAACGCCGTCCTGAGTTAGGCTTGCGCATCAGCGTTGCGCACGTGAGGATTACAGCATGTCGGTTTATCGTCGCATTCTTCTCGTAGTCGACCTGACGGAAGACAGCCTGATTATCGGGCGGCGAGCGCAGGCGATTGCCGGCCTCCTGGGCGCCGAGGTCGAGCTGCTGCACGTGGTGGAGTTCGTGCCCGTCGAGCCGATGGGCGAAACGCTGATGCCCTCCGTACAAATAGAGGACGAGTTGCTCGATCGCGCGCGGCAGCGCCTGGCAACGCTGGCCACCGAGCTCGGCATGGCTGGCTCCGCCACACGTGTCGAGGCAGGCAATGTGAAGTCCGAGATCGTGCGCGTCGCGCGCGAGCGCAGCTCAGACCTCATCGTGCTCGGCAGTCGGGAGCGTCACGGACTGTCCATTCTGGTGAACTTCACCGAGGATACGGTTTTGCACGCTGCACCCTGCGATGTCCTCGCAGTCCGTGTCGGGCGCGCACCCGGTGAACGAGCTGCCGCAGCGTGACTTGCGGCGACGCGGCGCTGCTTGGGTAGAATCGAGTCATGCCTTCTTCAGGAGTCTGTCTGACCCATACTCGCCCACTGCCGCGACCGACTGCGGCCGCTCTCGCTACGGCGATCAGTAATCACCCAGCCTTTCAATGAACAAAATCCGCGGGGAAGTCGAGACCAGCTATCTCGACGAGCAATCCGACCCGAACGAACGACGGTACGTTTTCTCGTACACCATCACCATCCGCAATGAGGGGCCGGTCCCCGCGCGGCTGCTGGCCCGGCACTGGATCATCACCGATGCGAACGGCAAGGTGCAGGAGGTGCGCGGCGACGGCGTTGTCGGCGAGCAGCCGCACCTGAAGCCAGGCCAAGGCTTCCGCTACTCGAGCGGTGCCGTGCTCGAGACCCCGGTCGGCGCCATGCAGGGCAGCTACGAGATGATCGCGGACGATGGCCAGCGCTTCGACGCCCCCATTCTGCCGTTCCGGCTCGCGATGCCGGGAATTCTGCAGTGACCCGCTATGCCGTCGGCGATGTACAAGGTTGTTACGAAGAACTGCGCGCCCTGCTGGCGCAGCTGAAGTTCTCGCCCGACAGCGACCGCGTCTGGTTCGTCGGCGACCTCGTCAACCGGGGGCCCCGGTCCCTCGAGGTCCTGAGGTTTGTCCGCGCGCTGGGCGACAACGCCGTAGTCGTGCTCGGCAACCACGATCTGCACCTGCTCGCCGTCGCCTTCGGCAGCCGGCGCAAACGCAAATCCGACACGCTGGATGAAGTCCTCGCGGCCGCCGATCGGGATGCCCTGCTCGAGTGGCTCATCACCCGGCCGCTCGCCCACTTCGATGAGCACGGCGATCTGATGGTGCACGCGGGACTCGTGCCGCAGTGGACTGTTGGAATGGCCGTCGAGCTCGCGCGCGAAGTGGAATCCGCGCTGCGCACGGATCCGCGCGCGCTATTCGAGAACATGTACGGTGACGAGCCGACCCGCTGGAGCGACACACTGTCAGGAATGGACCGGCTCCGATTTGCCATCAACGTGCTCACACGCCTGCGTGTCTGTACGAGCGATGGACAGATCGATCTGAAGATGAAAGGTAAACCGCCTCGCGGGCACCCGACATTGCGGCCTTGGTTCGAGTTCGAAAACCGCCAGAGTGCGGCTGCCCGCATCGTCTTTGGACACTGGTCGGCTCTCGGCCTCGTAGTGCGCGCGGACGTGGTGGGCCTCGACTCTGGCTGCGTTTGGGGCGGAGCGCTCACGGCGCTCGACCTCGACACTGATCGCCCTCCGGTCGCGGTGTCGTGCACCGGCTACCAGCCGCCCGATTCGGAGTAAGGCAGTACGCTATCCAACAGGCCAGGAGCCTGTCTGCCCGTTCGGGCGTGCGCAGCGGGCGCCTTCGTGAGGGCGCTCATCAATGAGCAGGATCTAGGGCGCGGACGCGGGTGCCGGCGTTCTGATGGCTCCCCATGACACGGTGATCTGCGCCGTCTTCGCAGTGTAGATGCCGGGAGTAAGCTCGAGCACGATCGGCTTCGAACCCTCGGTCGTAACCGGCAGCACGGTGCGCTGCTCTGCCCGAACCTCCAGCTCCCCGATTGCTCCGGGCATGACCCTGAAGGCGAGCCGTACGGGCCACTGCGTCCCCTCGCGCGGTTTTAGAACGATGCTCCCCGAGCCACTCGCGCCCCGTAGGTCCACCAGCAGCGTATTCCGTCGCCAATATTGCGGGAACGAGGCGTTCGCAGAGGCGTTCGCAGACCCAGTCGCAGACGCAATGGCGGCACCCCCTTCGGTCATCACAATGAGCTCGTGGACCTCCTGCGGCGGCGGTGTCGGCTTATGACGCCACGGCCAGTGAACGCCAGACGGGTGGCTGCAGCCGGCGAGCAGAGTCACGAGCATCAAGGCGCCGCTGTGCACTACTTTGGCACCGCCGCGCCTACCACCCCGCCCACTGCTCAGCACGCCGTGCCCGCCGCTACGATCTCTGCTGCGCCCGCAGCTGCGCCCGCTCCAATCAACCATTAGCCTACTCCCGCGAGCCCCTTGGCAGCGCGTAACATACGCGAATGGCGTCCGGGACACACCGTATGGAACCCTTGCGATCTCTCAATTTCAAGCGCTGGATCGACGAGAATCGGCACCTGCTCAAGCCCCCAGTCGGCAACAAGCGGGTTTTTCAGGATGGCGACTTCGTCATCATGGTCGTAGGCGGTCCGAATGCGCGCAAGGACTATCATGTCGACCCCGGGCAGGAGTTTTTCTACCAGCTCGAAGGTGACATGGTGCTCAAGACCATGCAGGACGGCCGCGCCGTTGACGTGCCGATCCGCGAAGGGGAGCTATTGCTGCTCCCCTCGGACGTGCCGCACTCCCCGCAACGTTTCGCCAATACCGTCGGTCTCGTGGTGGAACGCCAGCGTCGACCCGGGGAACGCGACGGTTTCCAGTGGTACTGCGAGAACTGCGGCAATCTCCTCTACGAAGAGTTCTTCGAGCTCACTGATATCGAGACACAGTTTCCGGCGTTGTTCGAGCGCTTCTACTCCAGTCGCGAAAAATGCACGTGTTCGCGGTGTGGCACCGTCATGGAGCGAACTGGTTGAACGCGCGGATCAGCGTGGGCAGCCGCGAGGTGACGGTTGACCTCGAGCGGCCGATCAGCCTTGCCATCGACCTCGACTTCTCGGAACGGCAGCCACGCCATTTCGGCGCTCCGCTGGCGATCTCGCGGCCTTTCGCGGCGCCGGGCTTCTCCGGCGCCGTGGAACAGGGTGCGAGCTGCAATTGCCAGACGATCACTCTGATCCCACATTGCAACGGCACCCACACCGAGTGCGTCGGGCACCTGACACGCGAGCCTCTCGACGCGCATCGCGTGACACCCGTGGGACTTCTTCCGGCATTACTCATATCCGTCGAGCCGGTTGCCGCCGAAGTCGCGGGCGAGGGCACTGATCCAGCACCGCAACCCGGGGATTTCCTCATCACCCGAAGGGCGATCGAGAACAGGTGGCCGGAATCGGCGCCGTTCAAGGCCAGCGCGTTGGTCATTCGCACGCTGCCGAACCCGTTGGAGAAGCGGCACCAGGACTACACGGACAAGACGCCACCCTATCTCTCACGCGAAGCCGCGCTGATGCTGACAGAGCGCGGCATCGAGCATCTGGTCGTGGACCTGCCTTCGGTCGATCGCTCGCACGATGAAGGTCGCCTGACTGTACACCGAATATTCTTTGGCCTCTCGCGTACAGCCGTCACGATAGGCCAAGCAACGAGGGCTCGCTCGACGATCACGGAGCTCGCGTACGTGCCTGACACAGCGAAGGACGGACCGTACCTGCTCGCGCTGCAGGTACCAGCATTATGCGGCGATGCGGTGCCAAGTCGACCGCTGCTCTATCCATTGTTGTTGGCGTGACGTCAGCGAGACACGCTCCTATACCAGCCTTCGTCGACCCTTTACATCGCCATGACTTACGAACCCACACTTGAACACGCGTGCCGTCGGGACGAAGCCGACCCGTTGCGTGCTTATCGCCAGCGCTTCGCCCTCCCTCGGGACGAGCGTGGCAAACCAACAATCTTCCTGTGTGGCCACTCACTCGGCTTGATGCCGCTCGCGGCACGCCAACTGGTCACCGAGGAGCTCGACGACTGGGCCCGACTCGCCGTCCTCGGACATGAGCATGCGCGACGACCGTGGATTCCGTACCACGAGAATCTTACCGAGGGGCTCATGCACCTCACCGGCGCAAAGGCCGGCGAAGTGATCGCGATGAACTCGCTGACGGTGAACCTGCACCTGATGCTGGCAAGTTTCTATCGGCCTGCCGGCAAGCGCACCAAAATCCTCATCGAGACGGGGGCGTTTTCATCCGATCGTCACGCCGTAACGTCGCAGCTGGCCTGGCATGGCCTCGACGTGGCGGGCCATCTGCTCGAGCTCACGCCGCCCGCAGGCACGGACACGATCCCGGAAGAAGCGATCGAATCCTGTCTCGAGCAGCACGGGCCGGAAATTGCGCTGGTGTTATGGCCGGGTGTGCAGTTTCGCACGGGACAGGCATTCGATCTCCCCCGCATTGCACGGGCGGCGCGCCGAGCAGGAGCCGTAATGGGCTTCGACCTGGCACACTCGATCGGCAACATGCCGCTCGCCCTGCACGACTACGACGCGGACTTCGCTGTCTGGTGCAGCTACAAATATCTGAACGCCGGTCCCGGCGCCATCGGCGGGTGTTTCGTTCACGAACGTCACCTGCTGCAGGACATTCCGGCGACCCGAGGCTCCTCATCGGTAGCGGCGGGCGCAACTCAACCTCCTCACCTCATGGGGTGGTGGGGTCACGAGGAGAGGACCCGCTTTCGCATGGAGTCGCAGTTCCGAGCGGCACCCGGCATCTCCGGTTGGCAGATCAGCAATCCGCCCATTCTCGCCGCCGCGCCCCTGATAGCCTCGCTCGCCATATTCCAAGAGGCTCGGATCGAGAATCTGCGCGCGAAGTCGGTGGAGCTCACCGGTTACCTCGAGTCGCTCATCGGGCGCCTGGAGCCGGACGCTCGCTTCATCACACCCCGCGAAGTCCGCGCGCGCGGATGCCAGATCTCCATCCGGATTACGGGGTCACCCACGCGCGGCCGGCGCGCATTCGAAAAACTGGGCGAGCGCGGCGTCATCTGCGACTGGCGCGATCCGGATGTGATCCGGGTAGCCCCCGTACCGCTCTACAACACCTTCGAGGAGGTATTTCGCTTCAGCGAGCAGCTTGCGCAGGTGTTGCGGGAAATCGCTTGAAGCCCGAGTCTCATCAACCCGTCAACATCGTCGGTGCAGGCCTGGCGGGTGCGCTTCTCGCAGTGCTGCTCGCGCGTCGCGGATTCAGGGTCACGCTTTACGACCGGCGACCGGATCCCCGGAATTCCGACGCCGAAAGCGGGCGCTCGATCAATCTAGCGCTCGCGGCGCGCGGCATTCGCGCTCTCGAGCGTGCCGGTGTCATGGACCGAATTCGCCCCCTGCTCATCCCCATGCGCGGCCGGATGGTGCACGACTTGTCCGCAAGCAGCAGCGCCCTCCAGCCGTATGGGCAGCAGGAGCACGAAGTCATCTATTCAGTCGGACGCGCGGCACTCAATCGCGTACTGATCGAAGAAGCAGCCCGTTACGACACCGTCACAGCCCGGTTCGATCAAGCGTGTCTCGCGGCGAGTCCGGAGAGGAACGCGCTGCGCTGTCGTGATCGGATCGGGGGTGTCGAGTACGAGGTGCCGCTGGCAACCTCGATCGCCACGGACGGCGCAGGGTCCGCGATCCGCACGAGCCTTGGTACTGCCGGCCATCTCACCGTACGCGAGGACTGGCTCGACCACGATTACAAGGAACTGACAATACCGCCGGCTCAAAGCGGCCGGTACGCGCTGGAGCCGCACGCACTCCATATCTGGCCGCGCGGCGGCTTCATGCTGATCGCCTTACCCAACACGGATGGCAGCTTTACGGCCACGCTATTCCTCGCCCGCACGGGCGAGAACAGCTTCGCTTCACTCACCACTCCAGAAGCCGTCGCTGACTTCTTTCTGCGCGAATTTGCGGACGCCGTGCCACTGATGCCGAATCTGGTCGAGGAATTCGCGGCTCATCCGCAGGGCCAACTCGGTACCGTGCATCTGACGCCGTGGCATGTGGGCGGCAGTGTGCTGCTCCTGGGCGATGCGGCGCACGCCATTGTTCCCTTCCATGGCCAGGGCATGAACGCGGCCTTCGAGGACTGCCTTGTATTCGACTCCCTGTTGGATCGCCACGAGCGCTGGGAGCCGCTGTTCACGGAGTTCGAGCAGTCGCGCCGGCCAAACGCGGCGGCGATCGCGCAGATGGCTCTGGAGAACTACCTCGAAATGCGCGACGCCGTGCTCGACGCCGGATTCGTCCGCCGCAAGGCCATCGCAATGGAACTGGAGCGACGCTTCCCTGATCGTTTCATTCCGCGCTACTCGATGGTGATGTTTCACCCCGAGATCCCCTACGCGCAGGCTCAGCGCCGTGGAGCGGTGCAGGCGCAACTTCTCGAAGAGCTGGATTCGAGGCCGGACAGCTCGGGTGCCACAAACTTCGTACTCGCAGAGAAGCTCGTGAAAGAGCGTCTCGAACCGATCGCCTGACGTCTGAACCGATCGAGCTGCCGGAGGAATCCGGCCGCGCCTAATGCGCCCGCGGTGTCAGCGGTTCATTCTTACGCTCGAGCGTAACGAACGTCACCGCGTACGCATTCTTCTCATCAGCCGGATGCACGCTGTATTCAGCGTCCATCCACTGCGTCGAGTCGAAGTCGGGGAAGATCGTGTCGCCGGGCACCTCGGCATGCACCTGCGTGAGATAGATCCGCCGCGCGAAAGGCATGAAAAGCCGATAAATCTCAGCCCCGCCGATCGCAATCAGCTCGTCCGACTCGCGCACCTTCTGCAGCGCTTCGTCGACCGAGCCCACGACCACCACGCCGTCGGCATGCCAGTCGCGATTGCGCGTGAGCACGAAATTCAGGCGGCCGGGTAACGGCCTGCCGATGGATTCGAAGGTCTTACGGCCCATCAGAATGGACTTGCCCATGGTAATGGCTTTGAAGCGCCGCAGGTCCTCGGGCAGGCGCCACGGCAGCGTGTTGTCACGGCCGATGACGCCGTTTTGCGCCATCGCGACGATCATGGACACGAGCGGATAGGGGGCGGGCGTCATGGGGCCCATTATCGCAAGCCCGGCCGCGGCGCACATCAGTTGTTGTTCGCAGCCCGGTCCTCCCGCATACCGACGCTGCCGCAGGAGCGATTATTCCGCCGAAATCGCCTGCAGCGCTCGCACGGCATCGACCAAGCCGAAGCCCGCATCGTAATCGAACCCGTCCATCGTGATGACCGGTTGCGGCCCGAGGCTTCCGCCCACGTTCCGCAATCGCATGTCGCTCGCAGTCTGCCGGAGCACATTGTAGAGCGCGGCAGGGGTCAGGTTGCGCGGCGTTGGTATCGGCCGGTGAGCTGCAGTATCCCGCGAACGTTTGTCGAGCAGCAGCGCCGCGACGGCGGCGACATGCGGAGCGGCAGCCGACGTGCCCAGAAAGTTCGGGAACGCATCGTCCTCGGAGCTTCCCGGAACGCTGAAGCCGAGCTTGAAGTAAAAGAAGCTCGTGTTGCCGCCGTCTGGTCCGGTGAGCCCGGGCTTCGCTCGGAACACGGCCTGGTCCAGGCGGCGACCGGCGTGATCGAACAGAATCGGCGTGCCGCCGGCGGAGGAAAAGCTGTCGAGACAGGCCGGAACGCACTGCGGCCGCAGCGGACTACCCCAGGGCTTGGTCTGGTACCACGCGGCCGCCCCCACGGCCTCGGCTCCCGCCGCATTGGGATGGCCGACAATGGTGCTCCCCGACGTATCGAATGCCTCGACCCCGAGCGCGGCCGCTCCCATGTCGTACCAGACATACTTGATCGTACCCGGAGCCGGTCCCGACACGAGCTCGATCCCGAGCTGCAGCTGCAGATCCTGGTTGGAGAGATTCACAATGACCGGCAGCTCTACTGCATCGCCGCCGATGTTGTTGGCGATACCCGGCTCCTGGCAGACGAGCTGCGCGGGGCTGTCGGTGCAGGGTGCCACCGGCGTACCGTCCTTGTTGTAGAAAATCGCATCGACATCGCTCTGCGAGCCGTGCACGCCGTTCGCCGAGAAGGACGGCTGATCCCAGTCAAAAGCCAGCAGCGAGATCGTGCCCGCCGGTGCCACGAGGTGCTGCAGGTCGACGACGCCGGGGCCCGGATCGAAATCGTGGCGCAGGCCTGCCAGCCCCTTCCGGCCCGACGAGCGAAAGGTGGACTGATAGGACTGACGCGCCTCGTTGCCGGCAGCGGAGAAATACGCCACGCCGCGCGCAACCACCTGATCGACGGCCGCGGCTACGATACCGTCCTCGAACATGGGCTCGTCGAAATAGCCCACGTCGTCCACGATGACTTTCGCGCCGTCGTTCGCCAGGGCGACGATGCCTTCAGCGAAATCTTCCTCGCTCACGAAAGCCGTGTGGAACGAGAGAGTTGCACCCGGTGCGACATCATGCACGATCTGCATCATTGCGCGCCCTTCGTCCGTGCACTCTCCATCTGGCACCGAATGAAGATCCGCCAGCACGCGCACGCCCAGCGGCAAGTCGCCGTTCACGGCGTCCTGACCAGCGCGCGTAAAGTTCTGGCCGGTTGCGAACGGTCCCGGCGCGCAATCGAAGCTATCGGATAGCACCCCGACGCGAACGCCTGTCCCGTCGACTCCGAATTGCGCACGAGCCAGGTCGCTGCGCATCGAGTGATCGCCCTGCGTGCTCGTAAGGCCGGCGCGTGTAGCCGCCAGTACGGGTTTGATGAACTTCAATCCCGTCGTACCGGCCATGTCGTTGAGGGCGGCGATGGGAACACGTCCGGTCACCGCGTGGTCATGAAGTTTTGCGTCCAGCAAGCCCTTGCCGACGAGCTGGGTTTTCAGTGCGCTGACATCATCGCCATAGGCGCTGATTCGCACATAACCGTCCTGCACGCGCAGCGGCGGGAGCTTCGGGCGCAAGCCGCCGTCGTGCCACAGGGGCTGGGCCCCGTAAGCCTTCTGCAGAATGAACAAGTGGGGACCGAGCTTGGCTCCCGTCCCGGTCTTGGTATCCAGGAGCAACTGCTTCAGCGCCTGCGTAGCCTTGTCCGCTGCGGCAATTGGGCTGGCAATTACAGGGGCCGCTATCGCGGCTGCAGCCGCGGGGGCAGCAAATGCGGCCATCGTCATTGCTACAGCCGTGGCCATCGCGGCCGCCATCATGGCCCTCATCGGATCCTCCCCACCTGCGCGTCCTTCCTCTCTATGCCCAAACGGCGTGGCGTGCAACTGTGGGCAGATCAGATCTCCACGGCCGTATTGAGCACCACCACTCCGCGGAACGGCATCCGGAAGAATTCCGCCGCCTGCGTGCTGTGCTGCTGCATCCGGGCAAAAAAGCGCCGCTGCATTCCCTTGAACCCCGGCAGCGGCCGGGCACGTACCACGTGCCTGCCGACAAAAAACGAGCTGTCCTCGGTGAAGACTCTCAAGCCGCGTGTACGGCAGGACTTCAGAGCCTCGCCCACGTCGGGCGTCTCCATGAAGCCGAAGCGAGCGGTGATCGAGTACACCCCGGGCAGAATCTCCTCGATGCTCACGCGTCGCACGGGATCCAGCCGGGGCGTATGCGCGATTTCGATCTGCAGGATGATGACGCGCTCGTGTACGACACCGTTGTGCTCGAGGTTGCGAATCAAGGCGGACGGCACGAGACCCGGATCGCTCGCGAGAAATACACCGGTGCCGGGCACACGGTGCGCACCGGCGATCATCCTTGCCAGCTCGCTTCGCGGCACGGCCATCTTCGCCAGCGCCGCACGCAGCTCCAGGCGCCCGTTGCGCCATGTCAGGAACACCATGAACAATACGGCACTGAGCGTCAGCGGGATCCACCCGCCCGTCGGCACTTTCGTCAGATTGCCGGCAACGAACACGCAATCCATCAGAAACATCAGGCCGAACGGGATGGCGACCGCCCACTTCGGCCAGTTCCACTGAGTAGCCGCAACGAAGGCTCCGAGGATGGTCGTGATGAGCATGGTGCCGACGACGGCGGCGCCGTAAGCGCCCGAGAGTGCGTCCGACGAGCCGAAGCCTACGACGAATGCGACGACGGCGGCGAACACGACCCAGTTCACGATCGGAACGTAGATCTGGCCCTGCTCCTGCGCGGAGGTCTGCAGCACCCGGATGCGGGGCAACAGATCGAGTTGCACCGCCTGGCGTGCCATGGAAAACGCGCCGGAAATGGTGGCCTGCGAAGCGATGACCGTTGCCATCGTCGCGAGGATCACCATCCAGGGAAGCGCGGGCGCAGGCACCAGGAGGTACAGAGGATGGCGGATCGGGTGACCCGCTTGGAGCAGCAGCGCGCCCTGGCCGAAGTAGTTGATGATGAGGGCCGGCCAGACCATCGCGAACCACGCGATACGCACGGGAGTTTTACCGAAGTGACCCATGTCCGCATACAGGGCCTCACCCCCGGTCACTGACAGGAATACCGCGCCGATGATCGCGAGCGCGACGGCCGGCCGATGGGCGAGCAAAGTGATGCCGAACTCGGGGTTCATCGCTACCAGTACGTGCGGGTTGCGGCTCATGGCGAGCGCGCCCGAGATCGCGAGCACGGCGAACCACACCACCATGACAGGCCCGAACAGGCTCGCCACCCGGGCAGTGCCGCGGCGTTGGTAAGCGAACAAGACGAAGAGCACGCCGATCGTCACCGGAATCACATATTGCGTGAAGGCCGGGCTGAGGAGCTCCATGCCCTCGACGGCGCTCAATACGGAGATCGCAGGCGTGATCAAGGCGTCGCAGAAGAAAAATGCCGTGCCGGCCAGCGCCAGCGCTACCACCGCCCGCGCCCAGGGACTGCCGGCGATGAGCCGCCGTTTCGCGAGAGCGAAGAGGGCGAGGATGCCGCCCTCCCCCTCGTTGTCCGCCCGCATGATGATCGTCACGTACTTCAGCGTGACGGAGATCGCCAGGGCCCAGAAGATGAGCGACAAGACGCCCAACACCGCTTCCCTGTCGAATGTGCCCGCCGCGCCCAGCGACTGCTCCAGCGCATACAACGGACTCGTACCGATATCGCCGTAGACGATACCGGTAGCGCTGACAACGGTCGACAGATTCCAGCGTTGCGAGCGGTTCATGGCATGCGGTGCGCCGTTAGCGCGACCGCACCGACTTCTTTACCGCCTTGGACGCGGATTTCTTCCTCGTCGCCGCAGTCTTCCCGACCGAGGCAGTCTTCTTGGCCGCGGCCGTCTTCCCGGCTGCTGCAGACTTCCCGGCCGAGCCAGTCTTTTTGGCCGCGGTCTTTCTGGCCGCGGCAGTCCTCACGGCTGCGGAGGCTTTCCCGCGCGCCGCGCGCTTCCCGGCGGCCGAGCCCTTTGCCGGCGCACCCCGCTTCTTCCCGCGCCCGCCGCCGGCAGCCGACTTGCCCGACCTACCGTTCGCTTTCCCGTTGGCCTTCTTCTTGCGCTTCTTGCGGGCCTTGGGCTCGGGCGGCCAGAGCATCGTGCCGCGGCACTGCGGGAAGCCGCAGCGGCACGCGAAGATCTGGTCGATATTCTCCGGATCGCCCTCCTCACGATAGATCTGGTAGTCGTAAGTCATCTCCTCGCCGGGCTCGATGGCACGCAGCGCTTCGATGAACACGCGGCGGCTCTCGACCACCGACTCGCAGTTGGGATCGCACGAGTGGTTGAAAAAGCGCGCCTCGTTGCCATGGGTGCCGGCATCGATGACGGTCTTGGAGTCGACGATGAACAGGAACGTGTGACTGTCGTTCTCGTCCTTCTCCTCGTAACGCCGGTCGGCTTCGTCGTGCGAGACCCGCTCGCCGAGGTACTCGATGATGCGCTCGCCTTTTTTGATCTGGCGCGCGGCGAACACCCCCTTGCCGTGCACCTCGGAATCGCGCACCTCGATGGGGGGCGACTGCTGAGCCTGCTTCACGCTTGCCATGTGCTAAACCGCCACCGGCGCCTAGATCGCCGCATGATGTTGGTAATTCACGAATTCAAAATCCTCGTAGTCGTATTCGAAAAGGGTGCGCGGGCGCCTGCGGATGGCAAGCCGCGGCAGGGCAAACGGCGTGCGCGCGAGCTGCAGCTGCGCCTGCTCGAGATGATTCCTGTACAGGTGGCAGTCGCCGCCGGTCCAGATGAACTCGCCGGGCTCGAGATCGCACTGCTGAGCGAACATATGGGTGAGCAGGGCGTAGCTGGCGATGTTGAAAGGCACGCCGAGAAACATGTCGGCGCTGCGCTGGTATAGCTGGCAGGACAGGCGCCCGCCGGCCACGTAAAACTGGAAGAGCGCATGGCATGGCAGCAATGCCATGCTCTCGAGCTCGCCCACGTTCCATGCACTTACCATAATGCGGCGCGAATCGGGATTGCGCCGCAGCTGCTCGACGGCCTGCGTGATCTGGTCGATGGTGCGCCCGTCGGGCGCGAGCCAGGCACGCCACTGTTTGCCGTAAACCGGCCCGAGCTCGCCGCGCTCATCCGCCCATTCGTCCCAGATGCTGACGCCGTGCTCGTGTAGCCACGCGACGTTGGTATCGCCCCGCAGAAACCAAAGCAGCTCGTACACGACCGAGCGCAAATGAATCTTCTTCGTGGTGACGAGCGGAAAACCGTCCTTGAGATCGAAACGCATCTGCTGCCCAAAGAGGGACAGCGTCCCGGTCCCCGTGCGGTCATCCTTAGGCGCGCCGGTGTCGCGGATCTGGCGCATGAGCTCCAGATACGGCTTCATTGCGCGATGGCGAAGTTGCCGGAGGGAGCTCGCACCCGGTAGGCGTACAGGAGGAACACGAGGCCGGCGATGATCATGGGAAACGACAGCACCTGCCCCATGGTCAGCCAGCCGCCTGCGAGATATCCGATGTGCTCATCGGGAAGGCGCACGAACTCGATGAAGAATCGGGCGATGCCGTACAGGAGCAGGAAAACCCCCGACGTCGCGAGTCGCGGCCGCGGGCGCGAGGAGAACCACCATACGATGACAAACAGCACCAGGCCTTCCAGGCAGGCCTCATAGAGCTGAGACGGATGGCGCACCTCGCCGTTCACGTTGAATCCCCACGGCAGGGTGGTCGGCTTGCCCCAGAGCTCGCCGTTGATGAAGTTGCCGATTCGCCCGAAAAAGAGTCCGAGGGTCGGCAGTGGAACCGTGAAATCGTAGACGTCGGCGATGTTACGGCCGTGCCGGAGCGCGTACAGAGTAATGGCGACGATGACCCCCAGCAACCCGCCGTGGAAGGACATGCCGCCCTCCCAGATCTTGAACGGGTACCAGACGTCCTTGGCCCAGAACCCGAGTCCGTAGAACAGCACGTATCCAATACGCCCGCCCAGGATGACGCCGAGCATGGCGTAGAAGATGAGGTCATCTACGTCGCTCGGCTTCCAGGTCGAGCGCGGCTGCGACGCGCGCAGGCGCGCCAGCCACCAGGCGCTGCCAAAGCCGATCAGGTACATGATCCCG